>CAZKBZ010000069.1:9439-15027 GCA_964551175.1 uncultured Desulfobulbus sp. | reverse complement strand
GCATGTCAGTTCACCAGACCGGTTTTCCGCTGCGCTCCAAACCGGCTGGTGACTTCTGCGTTAGCTGAAGAAATAATGGATGTAACAAATACCATCAGCAATTAAATCACTTTCTGTTGGTGGCTCTGCCATGAAAGCTATCCTGCTTTTATAGGAATGATGGGCGCCATTAATATTATCGATTGACAATAATATTGTCATGCAATATCCTTTTGTTAAGCCCAATAAACAAAAAAGGATAGGCCGTGATAAAATCATTCAGGTGCAGGGAAACCCTCAAAATCTGGCATCGGAAATTTTCCAAGAAACTTCCTCAAGATATCCAACTCCGGGCTAGACGCAAACTGATCGCGATAGATATTTCAATATCGTTAACTGACTTGAAAGTCCCACCATCAAATAAACTTGAAGCGCTTTCCGGTGATCGAAAAGGTCAACACAGCATAAGAATAAATGATCAATGGCGTATATGCTTTTCATGGAAAGACGGAGATGCTTATGATGTTGAAATTATGGATTATCATTGAAAAGAGGAGAATTAATAATGGCAAATAAACTTATACCGTTAGAGCATCCGGGGATTATTTTACAAGAAGAATTTATGGTTCCTTTTGGTGTAACGGCCTATCGGCTTTCCAAAGATACAGGCGTTTCCAATATGGCAATAAGTGAGATCGTCCGTGGAAAAAGAGGTATTACTCCACGGGTTGGTATTCGTTTGTCAAAATATTTCGGCGTATCTGAAGGGTATTTTTCGCGCTTACAATTACAATACGATCTTGATTTGATAAAAGAAAAAGAGGGGAATGAAGTTGAGAAAATTCATCCATTTTGCCCGACAACTCAAACAGAGAATCAAGGGTTATCCTGTTGAAATAATAATATTAACAGAATAATGGGGTAAAGGCTGACCCCAGGCACGGCGGCGGTTTTTCCAAATTCATCGGTTAGTCAACCTTCCTTGTTTTTGCCAAGTTGGTCGGCGAATCTGCTTGGGGCAGCTTACCCTTGTTGTTACGGCAGCTGATGTCGTCTCACTCGACCTTTTCCCGCTTGAAACGTGCTTTGATCTTTTTTACCAGTCGACGTGAGCGGCGTATCACAAACAGAGAACCGCCGGCAAGCACAAGGAGAAAAATCAAGTTGAACCATGGGATATGTTTGTAGTCCCTGGGAACCTGCTTCAGGCTGATGATGTTGGGAAACATGTCGAAAATGCGAATCCGCCAACCATAGTATTTAAGCAGAACCCAAGGCTTTTCCTCACTGTTTGCAAAGGTCTGTGCCTGGGCCGTGATGTCGGCGCTGTTGAATTTCATGTACGGCGGCCAGCCCCAGCCGGTGTCTTCGTTGCGAAACACCTCGACCTTGCCGTCCTTTGATTGTGCATTGATAAAACGCACATCCCTGACCTTGACTCCCTTTCCCTGGGGGTTGTCGGCCGACTTTCCCCTGGCCGTCGAGTCCAGTCGTTTTACATCGGTACCGATGATCTGTGCCACCTGAGTTCGCGGCAGATTATAGTGAAGAAACGCCACGACCAGTACGATGAAAAGTGTCTGCAGTCCGTATTTTATCGCTGTTGAAGTTTTCATTTTTTTTCCTGAGCAATCTGTCAGTTTCGTGGAACGAGCGGTATCTGTTTTTTTCAATAGTTGTTGAGCGTTGTTTGTCAATGCGGAGCCGGTTATCAGTCGACCGGTCTGTTTATTCGGCTTTCTGCCTGTATTGTAACGGGAGGATAAAGGCCTTGTCCACAATTTAACCCTTCAGCCAGCAATAGGGATCAAGGTCGTTGAAAATATCGTTGCCGAATCCGTAGCTCACTGCCAGGCAGCCGCCGCAGACCGGTCGGATTGCGCATTTGCTGCATGCGGACGAGCCTGCCCGGTACCTGCGGGCCGGTTCATCGTGGTATATTTCGTTTAAGCTGCGCTCAAACATGTTGCCGATGTGGGAGGGGAGTTTGCGGCAGGCATGGACTTCGCCGTCCGGGAGCAGGGAGACAAAGTTGAAGGCTGCACCACAGCCATACCCGGCACAGCCGCCGCCATAGGGCAGACCCTTTTCATGGCGCAGCAGATTGAAAAAATTATCTTTTAAGCTTAAGCGGGGATTGGACTTTGACGCCTCATGATACTGTTCCAGGAACATGCGAAATTTGTCAACCGGTGCAGAGGAGAGGGCCGCTCCTTCCCCGACCATGGCCAGCCGGTTAAAGGAGAACAGATCCACCCGGCCGCGGAGCAGTTCGGCAAGTTCCAGCACCTCATCCATGTTGAGCCGGGTGAGGGTGAGCATAACCATTGAGTAAATATCAAGTTCTTTCAGAAGCTCAAGAAAGGCAAGGATACGTGTAAAATGTCCTTTGCCACGGATATAGTCGTTATGCTCCTGCAGACCCTCCAGGCTGACCTGGTAGAATTCAGGTTTCTGGATGGCCACCATTTCTTCAATACGATGGCGGGGCATGGGGTTGCCCAGGATTGCAGTCATAAAACCCCGCTCCGCCGCTGCTTCATACAGCTCGGTAAAATGTGGGTAGAGCAGAGGGTTGCCACCGGTAAAGGTCACCTGGGTAAAGACATGGTGGGCCTGACAGAAATCGTACAGGTCGTCCAGAATCCTGATTCCCTGGCCGAGCTCCATGGTGGTGCGGTCGCTGCGGTCATAGCAGTGACGGCAGTGCAGGTCGCAGACCTGGGTGATGTGCCACTGCAGGGTGAAGGTGGGAGAGGAAAACCAGGTCGGGTCCGTAATATCGCCGCGTGGAAAATCATCAGCCCGGACAATGCGTGATCCGGGTGCTATCAGCAGACCGCGGGAAACGGCTGAATAGAGAATATCGTCAATGGTGCCGACGCTTACGCCGCCTTCCCGGGCAGCCTGTCTGGAATCAATGCTTTCGCTGACAATTTTCAGGGCCAGCAGGTCATAGCCGCCGGCAGGGATTATCCGGATCTTTTCGGTTCCCGGTTTTGTAAAGATCAGGATATTGTCATCTCCCTTTCTGGGAGCGGTGGTGCTGTCCTGCAGGAGATCAACCAGGTTCCGCCAGTGTACGGGAACCAGTTCCAGGGAGGGGTTGATTATGCGATGTTCCGGATTATCAGGAAGAGCCTTGGTTGCATTCTGCACCCTATACCTTGCCTGTTCAACAGCGGCCAGGTCAGGGAGAAAGGGGTGATCCGTGTAAAGATCAGTATTGCCGGCCAGGTATTCGGGCAGTTTCATAGGGTCGTCAAGCTGCGGAATCACATCAAGCAGGGAAGAGCAGACCGGGTATATGGTACTGAGTTCAACGGATTTGGAATCTGACAACTTGAATTCTCCCTGGAATGTAAAACAGACAAGGCCGGCATCCTGCTGGATACCGGCCTTGCATTGTACATGTTCCCGGTGCATGATGCACGGGAAATTATGTCATCGGTTGCCTGAAATCAACAACCCTCAATAGCTGCTTTGACTTTTTTCTTGGTAGTGTCAGCAGCCTTGTCTGTTGCATCTTTAGCAACGTCCTTGGCAGCATCTGTTGCATCTTTTACAACATCTTCTGCAGCTCCTTTTGCTTCATCTGCTGCAGCTTTGGCTTCATCGTGGGCAGCGCTCCCGGCGCTGTCTTTTGCCCCTCAGCCACTGCCGCCGGCGGGTTTTTCTACCTTTTCAGTGCTACCTGCACTGGGCTTGTCGCCTCAGCCACTACCGGCAGCATGCGCTCCCGGCACGGTGATGCCACCGGCACTGATAAGTCCGGCTACGCCCAGGCCGGCAAGGAATTTCTTCAGGTCCTTGCTTTTCATAGGTGTCCTCCTGTGAGGGTTGTTGGGTTCATGTACAGAGTCCATCGGTCAATCCAACAGCTCCGCAGAGTCAAAGTTTATTTATTATAAAAACTTATGTATTTTGTCAAGTAAAATGAGAAGTTTTCCTAAAAAAGGCAGCAGTATTTTTGTTTAAAAAATATTAATAATTTTTATTGACAATTGATGACAAGCGATATAGTCTTGAATAGGAATTAAACTTATCTATTTTTCTATCACAGCAGGACTATGTCAGGTAAACAACCGGGCAGGCAGCAGCTTGCTAATCTCAAACAGATCTGTGAGAAGGCAGGCATCAAACTGACTCACCAGAGGCTTGAAATCTTCAGGGAGATAATGTCGGCCTGCGATCATCCCTCTGCTGAGGTTATCCACCGGAGATTGCAGGAAAAAATGCCAACAATCGCCATTGATACCGTCTACCGGACCCTGGCCACCTTTGATGAACTCGGCATTGTCAAAAAGTTGCATGTTCTGGGTGAACGGGCCCTGTTTGATGCCAACCTGGACCGACATCACCATTTTGTCTGTACCCGCTGTAACGGGGTGGAAGATATTTACTGGCCTGAATTTGACAGTTCCATGCTGCCTGAAGAGGCCGCTCAAATGGGAGAAATCCAGTCTCGCCACCTTGAATTACGCGGTATCTGCAACCGTTGTGTACAGGAGGCAGAGCAGGGCAACTCTTCTTCCTGATATTTTTTTGCCCTGATGTTAAGAAGTTGTCTTAGTTAAGATTTTAACGGATCTGTAACCGGGAAGCATGGTTGAACAATTATGTTTCATAATCAACACCATTATAAGGAGAAACCATGAGTAAAACGATTGACAACCTGAAAGCTGCATTTGCAGGAGAGTCACAGGCCAGGAACATGTACACCTTTTTTGCCAAGGTTGCCCGCAAGGAGGGGTACCATTATATTGCCAAGGTTTTTGAGGAAAGTGCGGCCAATGAAGAACGCCATGCCAAGGATCATTTCAAGCTGCTCAACGGTATCGGCGATACCGCGGCCAACCTGCAGGAAGCAATTAACGGTGAGAACTATGAGACCACTGAAATGTATCCCACCTTTGCTAAAGAGGCGGAAGAAGAGGGGAACATGGAGGCCGCGATTCTGTTCAAGCAGATAGCCAAAATCGAGGAACATCATCGTGACCGTTACCAGCGTTGCCTGGATATGATTACGAGCGGTACGGTATTCAAACGTGAAGAACCCATTAAATGGAAATGCTCCAAATGCGGATTCACCTACGAGGGTATTGAGCCGCCGCCCAAGTGTCCGGCCTGCAAGCATCCCAGAGAGTATTATGAACCTGCCAATATGGATATCTGAATCAGCAATTAACATCATGAACACCTGGCGGTGCTATCCCCGGAGGGAGGCATCGCCAACAGGTTGACAAACAGGAAATAATCATGGCGCTATACGTATGCTCAGTCTGCGATACGGAGTATGACGAAGATAAAGAACCGGTTCGCTGGAATGATCTGCCCACGGACTGGGTCTGCCCGGTCTGTGATTCAGGAAAAGCGTTCTGGCGCCGGGTCGGGGCGGAACCGGATATCTCAGAAGATATCAAGGAGACTACTCGGAAACGTGTTATCTCTTTTGATCCGCAGAAACTGGAAGATTCCCATGAAACGTATCTGGCTGATATTCATGCCATGGCTGAAACCGGTCAGTCGATTACCGAGCCCATGCAGACCAGGAAACCGGTTATCTCCTGGGATGATATCCTGATCCAGGGTGCCCAGCTGGCCGGAAT
>CAZKBZ010000069.1:0-9339 GCA_964551175.1 uncultured Desulfobulbus sp. | reverse complement strand
AACCGGTTATCTCCTGGGATGATATCCTGATCCAGGGTGCCCAGCTGGCCGGAATACCCCTGAATCATGATGATCCGGTTGAGACGACCACCACTATTGGGCCGCTGGCTGCGCAGCCGCTGGTAATTGCAACGCCTGTTTATATCAGCCATATGTCTTTCGGGGCCCTGTCAAAGGAGGCAAAGATGGCGCTGGCCCGGGGCAGCAGGGCCATGCAGACAGCCATCGGTTCCGGAGAGGGAGGAATTCTGCCGGAATCCCGGGACAACGCCTATAAGTATATTTTTGAATACGTACCCAATCGCTACAGTGTAACTGAGGAAAATCTGCGCAGTGCTGATGCCATTGAGATAAAGTTCGGCCAGTCGGCCAAGCCCGGAATGGGCGGCCATCTTCCCGGCAACAAGGTCACCCCTGATATTGCTGCCATCAGGGGGTTTTCAGAGGGCACGGATATTATAAGTCCGGCCCATTACGAGGACATTCTGACCAGGGAACAGTTGCGGGAAAAGGTTGCCTGGCTGCGAGAGGTTTCAGGCGGCAGACCCATCGGCATTAAATTTGCCGCCGGCCATGTTGAGGCGGACCTTGCAGTTGCCCTGTTTGCAGAACCTGATTTCATCACCCTGGACGGACGGGCAGGCGGGACCGGTGCCTCACCCAAATATATCAAAGGGTCAGTCGGTATCCCCACGCCCTTTGCCCTGTATCGGGCCAGAAAATTTTTAAATGAGCAGAAAGCCTTTCACGTCTCTCTGGTCTGCACAGGCGGCCTGCGTGTTTCAGCAGATTTTGCCAAGGCCCTGGCACTGGGTGCCGATGCTGTGGCCATCAGTACCAGTGCATTAATGGCTATCGGCTGTCATCAGTACCGGATCTGTAATACCGGTAAATGTCCCATGGGCATAGCTACCCAGGATCCGGAATTACGGGCACGGCTGGATATTGACAGGGCAGCGGACCGGCTCCATAATTTTTTGAAGGTCTGCACGGTGGAGCTGCAGCATTTTGCACGCTTGACCGGCAATGACAGTGTGCATGGGCTGTCGATCCATGATCTCTGCACGACCAGTTCCGAAATATCAGGCCATACCCAGATCATCCATGTGTAAAGGAGTTGTCATAGGAAACCGGGTGGCGACGATGTCACCCTTACATTGAACGCCGGGAAAAAGGAGGTTGTTATGCCCGAAGAAGCAGCGGTGGGATGTGCCAGGCCCACAGGAGGACCGGTTGGTGAAGAACCGGAAAAAACATCAGCAAGTGAACAACAAGGTATTAAGGAGGAACGTACCATGATTACAGTAGGCAAGAAGGCCCCGGATTTTACAGCTCCGGGCTACCACAAGGGAGAGTTTATCAACATCAAGCTTTCCGAGTACCTGGGGAAATGGGTATTACTTTGCTTTTATCCAGGTGATTTCACCTTTGTCTGAGCAACGGAACTTTCAGCGGTCGCTGAAAAGTATCCTGAGCTCCAGAAACTGGGTGTAGAAGTTCTTTCCATGTCCATTGACTCCATGTTTACCCATAAGATGTGGGATGATGATGAACTGAGCAAGATGGTGGATGGTGGTGTGCCCTTTCCCATGCTCTCCGATGCCGGCGGCAAGGTCGGCACGGTCTATGGTGTATATGATGAAGACGCCGGGGTAGAGTCCCGCGGTCGTTTTATTATTGATCCGGATGGTGTGGTGCAGGGCTACGAGGTCCTGACTCCGCCGGTCGGCCGAAATGTGAATGAGACCATCAGGCAGGTCCAGGCCTTCCAGCTAGTCCGTGAAACCAAGGGTGGAGAGGCGACACCTTCCGGCTGGCGCCCGGGCAAGGCAACCCTTAAGCCGGGTATCGATCTGGTGGGCAAGGTCTGGAAAGAGTGGAAAACCGAACAGGCCTTTGATTGATCCAGGAGGTTTGAACAGGGAAACCGGGCTGAAACCTGCTGTCTTCAGCCCGGTTTTGAACTTCTTTGCAACAGGTTGAGCATGTATTTACTGGTGGACAATGATTTTTTTTTTCTCTGTCCCATGGATATAATGGAGTTGAGAGGAAATTATGAGAGGTCTACAGACGAAAATATTGCTGGTGCTGCTGTTCAGCCTGTTTGCCGGTTCCGCTCCGGCCCAGGATCGCTGGAATATAATGACCGAGGAGCTTCCACCTTACAACTTCAGCCGGGAGAACCTTGTCTATGGAATCAGTGCAGACATCCTGCTTGCTATTAAGGAAAAAAATGGTATTTCCGTAGAACGCAGCTCCCTGCAGATGATGCCCTGGCCCAGGGCCTACCTGATGGCTCAGGAAACTCCCAGCTCCATTTTATTCAGTACCGCCCGCACTCCCCAGCGTGAAAATCTCTTCAAATGGGTCGGCCCCATAACAGATATCGCTATCGGCCTGGTGGCCCCAAAGTCAAAGAATATCAAACTGCAATCCATTGAGGATGCAGAAAAATATCGGATAGGGACAATCCTGAATGGAGCACCGGAGCAGCTTGTTCGTGAAGCGGGGGTAGGGGAGGATTGTCTGGAGAGAGCTGTCAGCCCGGAAGCAAATTTTCAAAAACTGCATCTCGGCCGGATTGACCTGTTTGCATTCAATTTGACCACCACAAAATATCTGATGATCAGGCTGGGCATTGATCCGGATCTGTATGAACCCGTGTATATCCTGAAACAGGCTGATTTATATTACGCTTTTCACAGGGATACCGATGATCAGCTCATTGATGCGCTTAACAGGACACTGCAGGAAATGAAGAGACCGGATGCAACAGGAAAATCCAGGGTTGACCGCATTATCAACAGTTACCTGACACTCTGATTTGCCACTATTCTAACCTCTGATAGGTCTGAATAGTGTAGGGGACCGGCTGGTTGATTGTTTCCGTCCGGACCAGTGCAAAAGGGGGGCAGGAAAATTCCGGGAAAAAGGCATCACCGTCAACATTCCGGTCCAGCACGCTGAGGATCAGGGTATCTGCCTGTGACAGAGCAGCACGGTACAGTTGTTCACCACCGATGATAAATACTTTTTCCTCTCCCCTGCAGGCGGCAAGCCCCTGGTCAAGGGAGTGAACCACTTCACAGCCGTCTGCTTCAAAATTTCTGTTTCCGGTAAGCACGATATTTCGTCGTCCGGGCAAGGGCCTGCCGATGGACTGGAAGGTCTTCCGCCCCATGATCATGGGATACCCCATGGTTATCTCTTTAAAGCGTGCCTGTTCTCCCGGGATATCCCAGGGGATGATGTTGTCACGACCGATGACCCGGTTGGCGGCCATGGCTGCGATCAGGATGATCTCCATCTGTTCTCCCTCCTCTATCCCGCAGTCTTTTTTTCCGCATGATTTATTATAGTGTAGCATGGAGAAGGCCTGGATGTACAGGATGGCTCAAAGGATTTGTCAGGCAAGTGAGTACCAGTCCGGCCAACTGTTTGTATCCAAAAAAAGAGTACAGCCTCTTGACTGTCCATGGCTGCTGTTTATTGTGTATGTAGGTGAAGTAGGGTTGATAAGTCCAACTTAACTTGATCATGTCAGGAGGTATTATTATGGTAACAAATAACAAAGGAGCGTTGGTTCATAGAGAAAAAATGCAGTCTGTTTCTCCGTTCGATGATCTGGAAAAATATTTTGATACCCTTTTCCGCAATCCTTTTTCCATGGCTGTTACCCCGAGGATGAATCTTGGTAAGGTTCCGGTCCTGTCACCTGCCGTGGATATTTATGATGAGGAAAACGAAATTGTCATCAAGGCGGAGGTTCCGGGAATCGGCAAGGATGATATTGAAATCAGCATCAATAAAAATGTGCTGACCATTTCCGGAGAGAAAAAACTGGAATCCAAGGTTGAGGAGAAGGATTACCACCGGATTGAACGCAGTTACGGATCGTTCAGCCGCAGTTTCCGTCTACCCGAAGATGTTGATGTAGACAAGGCAAAAGCAGACTTCAAGGACGGTGTGCTTGAAATCAGGGTGCCCCGGACCGAAGAAACCCAGGCAAAAAAGATCGAGATCAAGTAACCGTCAGTTCTGCAGAATAAAAAAATCCCCGGCAGCTGTAGTTGCCGGGGATTTTTTCTTTTCAGAAAGCAATCAGCCTGCCTGCCGGAGCTGCTTATTTTTCTGCGGTTTTTTCATTGAGTATTCCAGCCAGTTCCGGCGCCTCATCCACAGGCATGCCATACCCCATCCGTACCTTGCGGTCGATTTCCGCCAGCATCTCAGGATGTTCTTTGAGAAATACTTTAGCATTTTCCCTGCCCTGGCCGATACGTTCATCCTGGTAAGAGTACCAGGCCCCGCTCTTGTCAATGATTTCCTGTTCCACACCGAGATCCAGCAGATCTCCCACCCTGGAAATACCTTCACCGTAGATAATGTCAAATTCAGCTACCTTAAAGGGTGGCGCCACCTTGTTTTTGACCACTTTCACCTTGGTCCGGTTGCCGATGACCTCCTGTCCGTCCTTGATCTGGGTCATGCGTCGGATATCAAGACGCACGGAACTGTAGAACTTGAGTGCATTGCCACCGGTGGTGGTTTCGGGATTACCGAACATCACTCCTATTTTCATCCGGATCTGGTTGATAAAGACCAGCACGGTGTTGGTGCGCTGCAGTACTCCGGTGAACTTGCGCATGGCATGGGACATGAGGCGGGCCTGCAGACCGACATGGTGATCACCCACGTTGCCGTCGATTTCAGCACGCGGTACGAGCGCTGCCACCGAATCGATGACAATGATGTCAAGACCGCCGCTGCGCATCAGGATCTCAGTGATCTCCAGGGCCTGTTCACCAAAATCAGGCTGGGATATCAGCAGGTTCTCAACATCTACGCCCAGCCGCTCGGCATAGGAGACGTCCAGTGCATGCTCGGCATCGATAAAGGCGGCATTGCCGCCCAGTCGCTGGGCCTCGGCAATAACGTGCAGGGCCAGGGTGGTTTTACCGGAAGATTCCGGGCCGTAGATCTCGGTAACCCGTCCCCTTGGCAGACCACCCACGCCCAGGGCAATATCTATTCCCAGGGTACCGGTTGAGATAACCGGGATATTCTGCCGTTCATCGGACCCCAGCCGCATGATGGAGCCTTTGCCGAACTGGCGATGGATCTGGGTGATGGCGTTATCAACGCTCTTAAGCCTTCCTTCCGCATGTTTTTCAGGTGAAACGGCCATTGATGTTCTCCCTTGTCAAATGATCCGGAATTCCGGCAACGGGTTCCGGGTGGTTGTAGTATTGTTTCTGTTGAGACTGGTATACTGCAGTCGGTCACTCATGGAGTGACAGACCCTGCAAAAAAATGAGTTTTATCTGTTACGGTTCAAGAAGCACCCGGCGCACGGTATCAATGGCGGTAAGAGCCGCCATTTCCTGGATATCTTTCCTGCTGCCCTTGAAATGGTGAAGAGTCTCCCTTACCTGGTTCTTATACAAAAGACCAATGTACACCGTGCCCACCGGCTTTTGCTCACTCCCGCCATCCGGTCCGGCAATGCCGGTGACGGACAGAGAAATGGATGTGCCGACCCGGTCGGCAAGCCGCGCTGCCATGGCCCGGGCCACCTGGGCGCTGACGGCACCATAGTTGGCGAGCAGTTCGTGATCCACGCCCAGCAGCACTTCCTTGAGATGGTTGGAATAAGCAATCACTCCGCCGGCAAACCAGCTTGAGCTGCCCGGAACCATGGTAATTTTGGAGCCTATCAGGCCACCGGTACATGACTCCGCCACAGAGATCTGCAGTTTTTTTTCAAGCAGCAGCTCGCCCGTTACCTGGGCAAGGGTTTCGCGGTCTGTGCCGTAAATGTGTTCACCCAGCGCCTGTCGGATGGAGTAGTCCATGTCTGCAAACAGCTGATCAGACTGTCTGCTGTCACCACCTGATACGGTCAGGCTGACATGTACCTCGCAGTCAACCGGGTAATAACCGATATGGACATACTTCTGTTGCTCCAGTCCGACCAGCCGCCGGTTGATTTCATACTCGGGCAGTCCCACGGTCCGGTACAGCCGCAGCCGCACATGGTTTCGATTGTTGTCACTCCAGCCTGAAAGTCTTGGCAGAACGTAATCAACCAGGAGTTTTTTGGCCTGTGCCGGAACTCCGGGCAGAAAAAAGACAGGTGTGGAATCATGGACCAGCATGTAGCCCGCAATCCGTTGACTGCTGGTGAGCAATTCCGCGCCCTCGGGCAGCCAGGCCAGCTTTTCCAGTGCGGTCTGAGTGTTATCCAGTTCCTGCAGCTGGGAGCGGATATTTTCCAGGATCTGCTCATTCAGGGTAGGGGGGCGGTCCAGGGCCTCGGCCACAGCTTCGTTGGTCAGATCATCGGTTGTGGTACCAAGGCCACCGGTGACAATGACGAAATCCACACGTTTAATGGCCCGTTTCAGTGCCTCTCCGATCAGATCCGGTGTATCACCGATGGTGTGCATGGCATAGATTTCATGACCTGCCGCAAACAGCTGCCTGGCAGCAAATGCACTGGTGGTATTGGCTATGCGTCCTGAGGTCAGTTCGTCACCTATGGCAATTATTTCACCGATCATCGCAGGGTTCCAGGGAGAGTACAGGAGGAGTTCAACAGGTTTTTATGAAAGTCCTTGGAGTTCACCATGCCGAAGTTCTGAGCGTTCATTGTTCGTTTTGGCCGGCCATTCTGGTCCAGCCATGCAGGTTGGTGAGTGCCTGTCCATAAATGGTCTTTTCGCCCGATCTCTGTGTAAAGCTCAAAAAATAATGCTGGGAATATCCGGCCTCTGCTTATTTTTATCGCACTTCTTGATCTCGAACGAAAATCCTCATTTCTGGACAGATACTAGTGAGAGTTTACCTTGTCCAAAAAAAATTGTAAACCATAGAGGAAAGTGAGAAGACTGCAGATGAAATTCCGTGTCCGGAACAACAGGTTCTTCAGTTGAGAAAGAATTATTCATCCAGAAGGGTTGCCAGCGGTTCGCCCCCTTCAATACTGTCAATACGGACCCGGACTATGCTTCTGATGCAGCTGTCTGGTCCCCTGAACCTGACAGGGATATAGTTTTCAGAAAAGCCCTGCAGCAGGCCGCTCTTTTTGTTTTTCCGTTCCACCAGGATATTCTGCTCAGTGTTGATAGAACGTCTGTAAAATTCCTGTTTTTTCTGCCGGCTCAACTCCCGCAGCCGAGCTACCCGTTCACTCCTGACCTGACCGGTTATCTGGTTTTTGAACTCGGATGCCAGCGTTCCTGGCCGTTTTGAATAGGGGAATACATGCAGGTAACTGATAGGCAGACCTTCAATGAGCCGGAAGGTATTTTCAGCAGCCTGTTCGTCTTCGCCTGGAAAGCCGCCCAGGACATCACAGCCAATAGCGGCCCGGGGCAGAACAGCACTGATTTTCTGTATAACCCTGACAAAGGTTTCCGTGGTATAACGCCTGTTCATACGAGCCAGCACGCCATCGTCTCCACTCTGCAGCGGGATATGCAGGTGCGGCATGAAGTTTTTGTACGTGGTCATCAGCTCCAGCAGCCGGCCGTTAACTTCGGTGGGCTCCACGGAGCTGAGACGGATACGAATGGATGGGAAATGACTGCAGATGGTGTCCAGCAGGGAGTAGATGTCTTCACCCTCTTCCAGGTCAAGGCCATACTTTCCTACATTGATACCTGTAATGACAAGCTCCAGATAGCCTTCATCCACAAAGATACGTACCTGTTCAAGAACCTGGGCCAAGGGCAGACTGCGGCTGCGTCCCCGGGTGTAGGGAACAATACAGTAAGTACAGAAATTGTTGCAGCCGTCCTGGATACGCAGAAAGGCGCGGGTTCTGCCGCTGAACCTGCGCACCGGCAAAGGACAGATTTCTTTTTTTGTGCTGATCCTGCCGGTGAGCATGACCATGTCGGGCTGTTTTTCGGCAAGTGCGGTTTCAACCAGCAGGTGCTTGTTGCCGTTGCCGATAATGGCAAGAGGATTGTCTTCAACAATGTCGAGCAGCTGTTCCGCAGCCATCTGGGCATAGCAGCCGGTCACCACCAGTCGTGCATCAGGGTTGCTGCGCATGATTTTTCGGATGAGCTGCCGTGACTGCTGGCCGGCCCTGCCGGTTACGGTGCAGGTGTTGATTACAAAGATGTCTGCAGGTTGAGATGCAGGAACGATCTCGCAGCCATGTTCTCTGAAACCGGTGATAAAGGAGGCGGATTCAAACTGATTCACCTTGCAGCCCAGGGTGGCAACAGCAACTTTTTTCATACGCATCTCTTTACAGGGACCTTGAAAAATTAGATCTTTTGCAAGATGACCTTTAACACGAAGGCAGTTGACCAGCAATAATACCGGAACCAACGACCCGTCCATCCTGGTAGAAAACCGCGAACTGTCCGGGAGTGATTGCCCGCTGCGGTTTATTGAACCGGACATGCCAGATAGTGTTTTTTTGGCAGCGGATCACCGCCTCGGCAGCGCGGTGGGTTGAACGGAGTTGAACCATACCCTGCCACTGTTGCTGCGGCCGATTAGACCACTGCACATCACGCAGCAGCAGATCATGGAGGAAAAGTTCTTCATTCTTGCCGATGATCACCCGGTTTTTTCCGGTATCCAGGCCGGTTACGTACCAGGGGGTCGAGTCGGGGATACCCAGTCCACGCCGCTGGCCCACGGTGTATTTCCAGATACCCCGGTGGCTGCCGTGTACCAGGCCGTCGCTGGTCACCATTTCTCCTTTTCGGTTTTTCAGCCCCTGCTCTTCGAGAAAAGAGGCCAGATTCCGGCCGGCAAGAAAACAGACATCCTGGCTTTCCCGACCGTCAAAATGGCTGAAACCTATTTCCCGGGCCTGCTGAAAAACATCTGATTTTTTCCAGTTACCAAGGGGCAGGATAAGATGTTCAAGCTGCTTTGCTGACAGTCTGCAGAGGAAGTAGGATTGATCCTTTACCGGGTCTTCCGCCCTGCACAGAACAGCTCGACCCTCTTCTTTGATAATCCTGGCATAATGGCCGGTGGCCATCTTTTCCATGCCCTTTGCAGTCATTTCCTGCATAAGTTTACCACATTTGATCAGCATATTACAGACCACACAGGGATTAGGCGTCAATCCCTGCCTGTAAGAGTCAACAAAATAGGAGATAATAGTCCGGGAGAAGTGTGTACGAAGATCCACAAGATGCAAAGGAATCTGCAGTTGCTCTGCTATCTTTCTGACCCCGGCAATCTGTTGCTCAAGTCCGGCCAGCGGCAGCAGCATGAAAAAACCATGCACCGAGTATCCCTGATCAATGAGCAGCCGGGCCGTGACTGTGGAATCCACCCCTCCGCTCATGGCGACCCCGACGG
>CAZKBZ010000068.1:10340-15080 GCA_964551175.1 uncultured Desulfobulbus sp. | reverse complement strand
TATCGTTCACGGTTCCGGCAGAAAATTGATTACTCTGCAGGCAATCCGCAATATGCACTCGCATGATTTGCTCAAATAGTATTTAAGCATTGGATCAACAGTTGTCAGCAAAAAAAAAGAAAAACAGCGGACAAAACAACAGGGCTGCCGTAAAAAAGGTTGACCCTGCCGACTTGGCTCAGCTGTTACAGCAAACGCGTAATCTGCTTGCCTGCCATCTTGAGCTGGGTCTTTCCGGTTATCCTGTCACACCAGAACTGCGACGGCTTTTTGCCAGAGAACAACCTGAAGCGGCCGGTTCTCCTTCGCTCCTGCACCGGGAAACTGTCAACAGAGAATCTGCACCGGCCGCAATAAAAAACAGTGAATCAACTGAACTCCAACTGGAATCCATTTCCCGGCAGCTCAGCAGTTGCCGTAACTGTGATTCAGTTTCAGGGTCGCCACTGCCGGGGCAGGGGAGTGCAACACCGCGTCTCTTTGTTGTGGGTGATTATGGAGAAATTTCCAGTACCAACAGCGAAGTGATCTGGGGTGCGGATGAGGATGAACTGTTCTGGAAAATGATGGCTGCCATCGGCCTTGATCAGGAATCGGTATACGTCAGCAATTGCATCAAGTGCAGGCAGGACAACGTTTCAGCTCCAGATCCCGCTCTTGCACGTCGCTGTTTTCCCTTTCTTCAACAGGAACTTGCAGCAATACAGCCGGGGTTGATCTGCTCCATGGGGGAAATCGCAACCGGGCTGCTGCTGGGCAGCCGGGTTCCCCTGGTTCGCATGCGGGGCCGTTTTCACCAGTACCGTTCCCCTCATGGTACAGTGTCCCGGGTTATGCCGACCTTTCACCCCCGCTTTCTGCTTAAGCATCCGGAAATGAAGCGTGCTGTTTGGCTGGACCTGCAGGCAGTGCAGCGACAGCTATAAGGCGGCAATATCAAAGAAATTTTGAAAGATTTGATACTCTTGAAGAGGAAGATATGAACAGTTTTGGCCGTATGTTCAGGGTTTCCATTTTCGGCGAAAGCCATGGTATCCAGATCGGTGCTGTGATTGACGGCTGCCCTGCCGGCATACCGTTGACGGAAGATGACCTGAGAGATGACTTTGCCCGCAGACGGGCGGGAGGAAGGGGCACGACCCCCCGGGTAGAGCCGGATCTGCCAAGGATCGTTTCCGGTGTATTCAGGGGCAGGACCACTGGCGCCCCGTTAACCATTGTCTTTGAAAACACCAATATCCGGTCTGATGACTATGAGAACCTCTGGGATCATCCCCGGCCTGGACATGCCGACTATACCTCTCAGCAGAAATATGGGGGCTATAATGATCCCAGGGGTGGCGGCCATTTTTCGGGACGGATTACCCTGGGAATTGTGGCAGCGGGAGTTGTTGCCAAAAAAATTATAGCACCTGCAGCAGTCAAGGCAACGCTTGTCGAAGCAGGCGGCAGCCGAGATATTCAGGCAGCAGTGGAGGAGGCAATTGAGGCCGGTGATTCTATCGGCGGTATTATTGAATGCTGCTGTACAAATATACCTGTGGGTCTTGGCGAGCCTTTTTTTGATTCAGCCGAGGCTTTGATAGCACACATGATATTTGCAGTGCCGGCTACCAGGGGGATTGAGTTTGGCTCCGGTTTCCGGGCCGCCACCATGAAGGGCAGTGAACACAATGACAGGATAATCAACAGTAACGGCACAACAGCAACAAACTATGCCGGCGGCATTAACGGCGGTATCACCAATGGCAATGACATCGTGTTCCGGGTGTCCATCAAGCCCACCTCCAGCATCAGCCTGCCCCAGGAAACATATGATTTTAAGGAAAAGTCAGTGAGCACTCTGCAGATTGAGGGTCGTCACGATGTCTGCATAGCAATCAGAATTCCCGTGGTCATTGAGTGTGCCACCGCCATAGTTCTGGCCGATCTGATGCTGCAGGAACAGCTCAGGGGAAGGGTTTTTTAAACCTGCAGGCTACCTTGCAAAATTACTATTCTGCCCGATTTCTGTGTCACAGCGAAAAATAAAATGCTCACATATGCCTAATATGCTGCGCTTTTATTCTCCCTTGGTCCTTGAACTCGAACACAATATCTAATTTTTCAAGGTAGCCTGACAACAAAACAGATCTGCCGGGAATCCTTCTCCTGCACCCAATAGTGCTCCTGTCTGCAGGGCTCCAGGGTGTGCACCGGAAAATTCTGTGAGCAGCCAACCTTTTTTTTATAAGTTCTGGAATTTCTTTTTTGCCGGGTCTATAATTAACTTGTTGGATAGACGGGACGGGTCATCTTGCTCAACGATTTCAGCCCGATCTCTGCACTTTTTTTACTCTTTTGTTTCCAGAGCCCTCTGACTGTTTTTTTCGGATGAGGTGGCAGCATACCCTCATTAAATTATTATTTTTACTTATCCTGAAATACAAAAAAACATGAAAAAGGATGTTCCTCCTCCCCAGGCTGAGGGAATAAAACGACGACGTTATTCCAGGGTGAAAATGGAAGGCAGCGCCTGGCTAACCTTTAAGAATACAAGACAGAAAATCGGTCGTTTGTATGACCTGAGCATGGGTGGAGTCTGTATTCTCAGTGAGAATCCACTGGATCCGGGAGAAGAGTGTGTTTTTGAGCTTCATGAGGAGAAAGAGGATTCCAGTACCATTTATCAGTATAAAGCCAGGGTGGTCTGGAAAAAGGACGACCGTTTTGCCCTTGAATTTATCGACATAGGCTCGGACAGTTATTTTTTCCTGCAGACAACAGTTCTGTACCATGCCGATGATCCCCTTGAGGTGGCAGAGGAGTTCCAGGAAGGGTTTCCCTGCTGCCGGTAACCATGTAATTGATCACAGGCACAGCACCTTCACACTGGAGCAAACCTCCGCATAGGTGGTCTATAGCGACGATTCACTCCAGCACGAACCTGCAGCACCTGTGACCAATTACTTTTCAAGGTACCCTTTCGTAATCAATATGTTACCTGGCTGCGTTTCCCTCCTTGAGGGCAATCAGACCCCTCCTGCCCAGGTCTTTGAGAAAACCGGTTACAGACAGTTCCGCCTCCCTGGTTCCTAACTGGTGGGTTCTGCGGAACTGTTCGGCAATCTCGGCAACGGTTTTCCTGTCATCCACCATCTGCCAGACAGAGCTGCCCAGGGTATCAAGCTGCAGCCTCCGGATAATGATATTGGAATCCCGATTGGACAGTCGTTTGAATATGGACCTGAACCAGGGCTTGACCTCCACCGGGTAGCGCAACAGGATCCCTTCGGTTTTTATCTCTTCTTCGACCTCCGGGTTGCGGATGGGGGTGCAGGCCAGGGCCTGTTGTCGGTCAGGGCTGCCGGGTTGCGGTTGTCTGTTTTTACCAGCCATAGGCACTTTAGTAAGCCTGAAAGTTGTGCAAAATGTTCAGGATGGCAGCCTCGTCTATGGACTGATTGGATTTGGCCTGAACGCCCAAAATAACATTTTTTTCCGGAATATGGCGCAGGCAGAGGAAATGATCGGCCTGTTGCCTGCGAAGTTTTGTCTTAAAACGCTGCCAGCGGTTTCCTTGTTTTCGCCAGCAGGCAAGCCACGGGTCTTCTTCTCCCGCCACCGGCTGTTCACCGTTTTTAAGGAGCCGGTTGCCGAATTCTGAAAGTCCGATATCAGCCAGCAGTATCTGCGCCGGTTTAAAACGCAGTAAGCTGAGAAAGAGTTTATCAAGCTGAAAGGATATCCTGTAACTGCCGGTGAGGAATTCCTGGCTCTGCAGGACAGCGGTAACAGGCAGGTTAAAGGATATATCGTAGATTGACCACTGCTGCATGTCCCCTGCAGGATGGTCCTGCAGGGTCTGGAGAAGATACAGGCAGGAATCGTCACGTTCCGGGTGGTCCATGTAAAACTGAAGCAGGGTAGCCTGGTTGCAGTGGCTGCAGTAGAACAGGATTCCCCTTCCGGATTTTTGCCCGTCCTGCCACTGGAAGCCCAGCCAGTTAAAACGGGCAAGCGTGTCCTGCCAATGACCGGGGGGTATCCATTTATCGACACTCTCTTTTCTGCCGACAGTCTTTCGCAGCTGTTTCAGGATACGCTCCGGGGACAAGGCGCCTTTTATCTGCTGCCACTTCAGTTCAAGAACCGGCTGGTACCGGTCTTCAAAGAGCAGGTAATTGTTGAGGATGACCACCGGCTGCCAGCCGGCAGGCAGCTGCAGGGTCATTCCATTCCAGCCGACAGTCTGTCGCTGCCTGTTTTCACCACCGGCCATCAACGGGGAATCATCATCTGCCAGCTTGACGTATCCCATTTCATGGGACCCTGTGCCTTTTTGAAGGCGTCCGGATTTTTCAACGCACAGGTTTTATTGAAACATTTACGTTCAGCCTCAATCTGATCGGGCATGTACAGCTTGACCATGTTACCGATCACTTCATTATGGTTCTTCAGGTTATGCTGAAGAAGCATGGTAATCCGATTCCCCTTGTCATCCTTGAAATGCCATTTCCAGGCCTTGACTATGCCAAAACTATCACCGGCAAATTGGTCGGGTTCACCAAATTTTTTTTTGTACTGTTTCAAAAGCTTTTTGAAAAATGATTTGCTGGCATCCAGGTATTTCAGTTTGATTTTAACTATTTCTCCGGGTCGGTCACAGACGCCGTATGAGATTGTTCCTTTTCGAAATCCCGGGATATTGTCAATGACCACCTCTTTCAGGAAATTGCGATAACTGATATAATCATACTC
>CAZKBZ010000068.1:0-10240 GCA_964551175.1 uncultured Desulfobulbus sp. | reverse complement strand
GTTGTTATGCCAAGTAGTTGCGCATACCCCGTGATCAATTACGTTCCATGGAGTTGTAAACTCGGAAAGTCATTTCATGCCGACCGTTTTATCTGTTTTCCGGAAATGGCTTCATGGCAAGCTTTTCCAGGGCATCTTCTTCCAGATGGTCGATCAGATAATTCGTCTGACCGGCAAAACGTTGTATCCTGAGTTTGACGATTTCCGCCACCGTACTCATAAAGGTTTCCGGATAGCGTTCGATGACTTTTTCAAAAGCCTCTCTGCTGATCGACAGAATGGATACTTCGCTTCGGGCATGGGCGCTGAAAAACCAGTCAAATTGACAGATCAGGGCCAGTTCACCGAAATAATTAAATGAGTCAGCTGACAACTCCTGCAGCACAAGTTCCCTGTCAACCATAGTGTGAGTGATCGACACCTCTCCACGGATAATGAGTCGTAACCGGTCGCTGGGTGTTCCCTGCCGCATGATGACATCTCCCGCCTTATACTGCTCTCTTTTTGAAAGATAGGCATAGAGCTTGACCATTTCAAGAGAGATGTTCTTAAAAACCGGCAGTCGGCGCAGGATGGTCAACGCATCATCAAGATGGTTGCCGGCTGTATTTGGGTTAACTTCCATGGGAGAGTTCATAAAAGGCTCCTTTACGTGCCATAAGTTCCTTGTAGCTTCCTTCTTCAATGATTTTACCATTTTTCAGGACATAAATTTTGTCATATGATGGGGTCATGTCCAGTCGGTGAATAACGGAAATAATGGTTTTTTTGCCTCGAAAATTGTTGACCAGCATTTCCTGGATACGTGTCTGTGAGGCGTTGTCCAGGCTGGCTGTAGCCTCATCCATGATCAGAATTTTAGTGTCGCGCAAAAAGGCACGGGCAATGGCCAATTTCTGCTGCTGTCCTCCTGACAGACGGTCCCCTTTGCTTCCCACGTCAAAATCCAGGCCGATATCAAGGATATCATCAAGCAGCCCTTCCCGGGAAAAAGCGTCGTGGGAGAGCTCCTGCAGTTTTTCAGATATCCTGTCTCCGGTTTTCACTGCACCGAACAGAATGTTGTCCCGCAGGCTGTGGGTGGCAAGGTACAGGCTGGGGCAGTAGGGTGTAAACCCGTCTGCACCTGCTGAACAGCAGTCATCCCTGCCGATGATGTTCAGACCAGTTGCCAGCACTTCTTCATTTACAGCAACGCCGGCAATCTCCTTGAGGAAAAGGTGCCGGGTGGCAATGATTTTCCGGGCAAGATCAGTGGGAACCTCGCCAATGGTATGACGGCCTGGAATGTAGCGCAGGGCAAGGATCAGAAGCATCTGTTGATCTTTTTCCCTGATGCGGCCACCTTTATTCAGTCGTTTGATAAGCTCGCTGTAATCCTTGAATTCAGCAGGCAGCATGGGGGTATTTCTAAAGAAGAAATCATCATCGGCAAAGTTGGCCAGCAGCTCAACCGTCTGTTCGGCAAAGGTGCGTCCCAGGCTGAGCAGCAGGGGTTCAAGGCCGGTTTTTTTGATGAGTTCCAAAAATGCCTTGTTTGTTGCAAGTTTTTCCGAGGAAAATCGCCTGTCATCACTGTCGCCGCAGACAATGTTGTCACGCAGTGACGAGTAGTACATGAAGTTGTTGACATCGTAAAATTCAATTTCTTCTGCAAACTGATAATGCAGTTCCGTGCCGATAATCTGCCGCATGCGCAGGATTTTGTCTTTGAACGGCGCAATCTGTTCTTCACTAAGGGTTGCCTGCAGGCCAAATCGCAGGATATCGTCTTCAAGGCCGACATCACGTACTGCCTGCAGTATTGTTTCTCTGGTTAGAAAATGTTCCGGGTCCTGATGCAGGGCACGTGCTCCATAGAGCAGGTTATCCCGAATGGTTCCGGAAAAGATAAATGGATGCTGGGCGATCATGGTGATGTTATGACTGATATCCGCCTTGCTTAAATCTGAAATATCATGGCCATCCAGCAGGACGGTACCGGAAGAAATATCATAGAGCTGGGCGATGAGCAGGGCCAGGGTTGACTTGCCTGATCCGGAAAAACCGACCAGGGCCACCTGGTCGCCGGGGTTAACATGCAGGTTGATCCGCTCCAGAAGTTTAATACCGCTGCCCACGGTAAATCCGGCTTCCTTTATTTTGATTTCACCGGAAAGGTCAAAAACATCCCTGCCCTCCGGAAGCAGGGGGTGCTCCGGCCGCAGGTCAAAAATGCGCATGATCTGGCGGTAGCGGACCTGGGCATCCTGCAACGACTGGTAGTACTCCAGCATTTCCTTCCAGGGATCATATACTTTTTCGTAGGCGGAAAGAAAGGCCACCAGGGCACCAAGGGTAAACTGACCGTGAATGGCCAGGTAGCCGCCAACCAGGAAGAGGATAAAGGGGCCGAACGACTGGAACAGGTTGTTGGCGAACTTGATGCCGTATTTAACGAAAAAGAGCCGTTTCAACAGGCCGTACAGCGACTGGATATAGTCACCGATTCGTTTCTTTTCAAGAGTATAGCTGGCATTGGAATGGATTTCATGGATGCCGGAGATGGATTCGTTCACCACATTGGCCATGGCCCGGGTGTTTTTGATTCGTTCCTTGTTGAGCCGGTTGTATTTATTCTGCAGCCATGGGATGACGATCAGTTCAAAGGGATAGACAGCCATGCTGAGGAGTGCCAGCAGAGGGCTGAGAGTAAACATGAAACCCAGGAAGACCCCAAAGGTCAGGATAGAAGTAATCGGGATGGCCAGGGCACCGCCCAGGAAGAAGCCGATACCGTTGAGCTCGGCAGTCATGGCCGAAATAACCGTGCCCGGCTGCATTTTCCGGTAAAACTGCAGGGGCAGCTGCAGGAGATGGTCATACAGTTCGGTGCGGATTTCCACCAGGATTTTCTGGCCCAGGATGGTCTGCATGACATTGATCGCGTATTTGGTAATACCGGCCAGAATGACAGCGCCGATATACAGGCCGCAGTAGAGGTAGAGGAGCTGCAGTTTTTTGAGATGGATGGCCTCATTGATGATCCGTTTCTGCATTTCCAGGGGAAAGACCCGGAAAAAGAGACTGGCCAGGATAACGAGCAGCAGGATGAACTGCAGGAGCCGGTGCCGTCGGAGTATCCAGTAGAATAAGGGACGCTGGGTGATTAATATATCTTTTTGATCATCATTTCTCATTGAAGACCTGTCTGTTGAGATGTACAGCTGCTTTCAATAATCAGAAAACCTATACACAGACCAGCTTGTTTTCTTCTTAGAGTTTCCCCATATCAGGCAAATATTGCAAGAGGTATTTTTTCATGAAAATGCACGGTAACAAAGAAAAAAGAGTAGCAGCTAATAGTTATTCATAATATGTTACCGGCTTAACAAAATTGTTATTTATATAATTTTAATACATTTACAGGTATCTTTCATGCTTCTGCATAAGATTTGGAAATCTATCGCTCTTATCTTCCTTGCCGGCGCCTTGCTGGCGACATCCGTACATGCCAAGCCCAATACATCCGTAAAGAATTCGCTGACCCGTGTCGAAAATCCCAAACAGGGAACACAATCGCGCCTGATTCTCCCCTATGCCTTTTCAACGGAATCCATGGGAGCTACCTTTGGCGTTGGTGGTGGAGTCAAGGGATATGGTCAGGATCAGCTTCTATTTGGGGCCACAGCATTGGGCAGTGCGGAAGGGGCGGTTGGTCTGTTTCTCGGCATGTGGGATTACCGGCCTGCATTTACAGACCGTTTCTTTTTCAGTGCACTGGGTATGATCGGTCATTACCCTGAGCAGCGGGCCTATACAGCACTGTCTTTTAAACCCGGTGTTGCCCGTCCCGGTGGTAATGATTCAGGCGAGAACCAGTACGCTGAAGACAGCGGCTATGACAACTGGACGGATTTCAGGCTGGAATATGTCCTGCCCATCGGTTCAGCCGGAAATGATGCTCTCCAGCATTACAGGATTAAAGAAGGTCTGCTGCAGTCGGCTCCGGTTGGAGGTGCAAGCTGGAACCCCCTGAAAAGCGGGGTGACCAACCTGCTGCTCAGGCAGTATAATAACTATCGGAGTTTTGAATTTCCCGAAAGGGACATTGATGCAACCGAGCATCCGGTTCAGCTGGCAATCGCTTACAACAATACGGATTTTCCGGCAAATCCCTCAACCGGAAGCTTCCAGTATGTCGGCATCACCCATGATTTCGGCTGGCTGGAATCACCGGACGACTGGACCTTTATCGAGCTTGAGGCCAGTAAATATTTTTCCCTGGGCAGCTCAGACTGGGCCCGCCAGCGGATTATCGCCCTGAACCTGTGGACAGGTGATACCCCGAGCTGGGAAGAACAGACTGATGCAGACGGCAATGTTACAGTCACCCACAGGCCGCCCTTTTATGATGGAGCAACCCTGGGCGGCTTTTACCGGATGCGCGGTTATCCTGTAGACAGGTTCAACGATCGTTCGGTTCTCTACGCGGCAGCCGAGTACCGGTATACCCTGGACTGGAATCCTATCGGCAATATCTCCTGGCTCAGGTTTCTCCAGAGTGACTGGCTGCAGCTGGTCGGCTTTGTGGAAGGAGGACGGGTTGCCAATGAGTATGGCGACCTGTTTGAAGACTGGAAAGTGGACGGTGGTGTCGGTGTACGCTCCATGTTTGCAGGAGCCGTGGTTCGCCTGGATGTAGGTGTTTCCGATGAGGCCACCTCAGCCTGGGTAATGTTCGGCCACCCGTTTTAAGGCACCCTGAACTCTCTGTCCCTGTATTTCTCAACTGTTGTTGCAGTGTTGAATACCTTGTTAAATGTTTATTTGTGATAGCCATGCAGACTGTCAGCAGCCATGTCCAGAGGGATGGCACAGCCACAATTATCTGCCCGTCCTGCTACAGAAGGACCAGGACATCGGCTCTTTCCTGGAAACATAAAAGGAATGGATTGAAGGTTCGTTGCAGCTGTTCAACTGTTTTCCGTGTATTGCTTAATCATCGCCGCTATTATCGAAAGGAGGTCAGCCTGAGCGGGACCTACGAAACAGTGCATCAGTATAGTAACTGCAGAGGTGCCATGAGCATCACAAATCTATCTCAAGGGGGGGCTGCAGTATATCGTTGCCGGTGAGAATAAATTGCAGCCAGGCTTTGTGGTTTCCCTGGATTTCCAGCTTGACAATAAACAGCAGACCCTGATCAGCAGGCATGCCATGGTTCGCTCTGTTCACGATAATGTCATAGGCTGTGAGTTCTTCGATCATGGGGATGTGAACAAAGCCCTGACCTTTTACCTGCATCGCTGAAGGCCACCTTGCAAAATTGCTATTTCGTCCGATTTCTGTGTCACAGTGGAAAATAAAATGCTCACATATGCCTAATATGCTGCGCTTCTATTTTTCACTGTTCCTTGAACTCAAACAAAATATCTAATTTTTCAAGGTACCCTGAAGTTGTTTTTTTCTGGTCGTTCCGGCCTCGATGCTTGAAATCGCATTGTTCATGAAACTTTCCTTCCAGGGTTTTGTTTGAAAAAATAATTGACACCTCGATTTTTAGAGGGTATCTCCACATTTATTACATAGCAGGGGTGGCCGCCTGGGCCTGAGATCATACCCTTTGAACCTGATCCGGTTAGTACCGGCGAAGGGAGTCCAATCAAGAGCGTTTCTTGGTGATTGAAGCCGTTTCCTGTTGGAAACGGTTTTTTTTTGTTTGGATCGGGTGGAGGGCAGCAAGGCAGAGTCGTCCCGTAACATTAAAGGAGCACAGGATGTTAAATGAAGTGACGATCAGCAGAGGGATTATCGATGCCTACGTGGCTAAACTTAAAAATGCGCTTGAACTGGACGTGGCCATTGTCGGAGGGGGACCGTCGGGCCTCGTAGCCGGTTACTACCTGGCCAGGCAGGGAAAGAAAGTGGCCATGTTTGAATCAAAGCTGTCCATCGGTGGAGGTGTATGGGGTGGCGGCATGATGTTCAACGAGATCGTGGTTCAGGAAGAGGGAAAATCGGTCATGGATGAACTGGGTCTGGAAGCCAGAGAGTATGAACCGGGCTATTATACCCTGGATTCCGTACTGGTTTCCGCAACGCTTGTCTATAAGGCCATGCGGGCCGGACTGAAGATCTTCAACCTTGTTTCCATGGAAGATGTAGTCATCAGGGAACAGAGAGTAGCCGGTCTGGTTATCAACTGGGGAGCGGTAAAGACGTTGGAGTGGCACATAGATCCACTCACCATTCACGCCGGATACGTTCTTGATGCCACAGGCCATGATGCCGATGTTACCCAGGTGCTGGTCCGTAAAATGGGCGTTGCGCTGGACACCTCCACCGGCGGAATTGTCGGAGAAAAATCAATGGACGCCAACCTGGGAGAACAGCATACCGTGGAAAACACCAGGGAAGTCTATCCGGGCCTGTTCGTAAGCGGGATGGCGGCCAATGCGGTTTGCGGCGGTTACCGCATGGGACCGGTGTTCGGCGGCATGCTGCTTTCCGGGCAAAAGGCGGCCGATGAGATCTGCAAAAGACTGTAACCATGGAAAGTCATGTGATGCGAGCCGTTGACGCCAACCTGAACCGGGTTAGCGAAGGGTTGCGGGTTATTGAGGATATCTGCCGTTTTCTGCACAACGATGGTGCGTTACAGCAGCAGCTGAAAAGCATGCGGCATTGTTTGCGTTCTGCTGTTCCTGCATTCAATGTATTGAAATATCGTAATGCGTGCCGGGATGTCGGATTTGCGGCACAGGGCGAATTGGAATTGCAGCGCCGGGACACTGACAGTCTGCTGCAGGCTAATTTCAAACGGATACAGGAGGGGCTCCGCAGTCTCGAAGAGCTGTTGAAGCTGACAAACCCGGATGTTTCCCGGGTTATGAAATCCATGCGCTATGAATCTTACGAGATTGAACAATTCCTGTACAGGCGCGTGGGCAAGAAGACCTTGGGTCGTGGCTTATACCTGATACTCACAGATCCTCCGCACGGATATGAAGCCTTGACTGAAATGGCTGTCAGGGCGGAACTCCCCGCGGTTCAATTGCGCTACAAGGGTGATGATGACAGGGTGCTGCTGCAACTGGCCAAAAATATGCGGGCAATAACCCGCCACTCCGACACGCTCTGTATCATTAACGATCGGCCGGATATTGCCCTGATGACGGATGCGGATGGAGTGCATGTGGGCCAGGATGATCTCCCGGTGGGTGAGGTGCGGCGACTGATCGGGCCTGAAATGGTGCTCGGGCTCTCCACCCATAATCTTGACCAGGTGCGCTGCGCCAATGAGGAACAGGTGGATTACATCGGATTCGGTCCCCTGTATACGACCAACTCCAAGGCCCGGCCGGATCCGGTGACAGGCCCGGATCAGCTCATCCGGGCCCGACAGGAAGCCATTCATCCCATCGTTGCCATCGGCGGGCTGACACCGCCGCGCATAGATCGTCTTGATCGTGATCTGTACAACAATGTTGCCGTGATCAGGGCTGTGACCATGGCGGAAGATCCTTTGCAGGCAATGACATCAATCCAGGCTATCTTGAAAAATTGATCTTTTGCCCGATAACTGTGTCACAGCGAAAAGAAAAATGCTCACATATGCCTAATATGCTGCGCTTTTTATTTTCACTGTTCCTTGTTCTCGAACAGATAGCGTAGACTTCGAAATATCTAATTTTTCAAGGTGCCCTTCAGACAATGATAATGCGGACCGGTTGACCGGTTACGGAGATATTATGACGATAAAACAGAAAGCTGAACAGGGAATCATAACCCCTGAGATGAAAGAGGCGGCTGATTATGAAGGTGTGGAACCGCAGGTAATTCGACAGGGGCTGGCTGACGGCTCCATTGTTATCCCCAAAAACAGGAAACGGATCATTAAAGATATCCGCGCTGTGGGCAAAGGAATGCGCACCAAGGTCAATGCCAATATCGGGGCCTCGCCCTATCGCTCCGATGTGGATGAAGAACGTGCCAAGCTGGCCGCAGCAGTACATCGGGGTGCTGATGCGGTTATGGATTTATCGCTGGGACCTGAGCAGATACGGATTCGCAAAGTTATTCTGGCGGAATCACCGGTCATGGTCGGCACGGTTCCCATCTACCAGACCGGGTTTGAAATGTCGGCTGCCGGCAGAGATATTTCTGAGATGACCATAACGGATTTCCTGACCACGATTGAACGCCAGGCCGAACAGGGCGTGGATTTCATGACCATTCATTCCGGGGTGACCAGGGGAGCGCTTGCGGCAATGGAAAAACAGGGCCGCAAGCTCGATGTTACCAGCAGGGGAGGGGCCTTTATTATTTCCTGGCTGCGTAAAAACAGTGGCGAGGCGCCACTGTATGAATATTATGACGAGATCCTGGATATTCTTGCAGCTCATGATGTCACCATTTCGTTGGGGGACGGGATGCGTCCCGGCGCCACGGCGGATGCTTCGGACCGGGCCCAGCTGACGGAGCTGATCGTGCTGGGTGAGCTGACCCAGCGGGCCTGGGAAAAAGGTGTGCAGGTGATTGTGGAGGGGCCGGGGCATGTCCCTCTGAACCAGGTAGCTGAAAACATGACCATCCAGAAGTCACTCTGCAACAATGCTCCTTTTTATATTTTAGGACCGCTGGTCACGGATATCGCCGCCGGTTATGACCATATTGCCGGTGCCATAGGCGGCGCCGTTGCGGCAATGAACGGAGCTGATTTTCTCTGCTATGTCACACCGGCGGAACACCTTAAACTGCCCTCTGTGGATGATGTTTCCGAAGGGGTGATTGCCTCAAGAATTGCGGCTCATGCTGCTGATCTTGCCAACGGCATGTCCTATGCCCGCGACAGGGAAGCAGCCATGGCCCGGGCCAGGAGAAATCTTGACTGGGACAGTCAGCTTTCCCTGTCGATCAATCCGGAAAAGGCACGATCCTACCGGGAGGAGTCCAATATCGGCAGTGATGATGTCTGCACCATGTGTGGTGAATTCTGTGCCATTAAACGGCTGCAGCAGGCAACGGAAACAGGAACAGGGTAAGGTGCAGGGACTGACCGGGCTGTGACACAGAAATCGGGCAAGATATCTCATTTTTTAAGATACCCTTAAGGCAAAAAACCATTCTGCTCAGTATCAGGGAAGTCTTGTTGTTGCCCTGCTGACCAATGTTGTCTATGATTAGTCCTGTACCTGTACATTTTTTCTGGACAGGAGGTGACCAAGGTGATCCATCGGGGAACAGCGGCTGGGAGCAGCAGTGAAAAAAACGTCTGAGCAGAACAAACATCCCGGGCTGTCAGGACGGAGGCCTCCCTTCAGGAAGGTGCTGCTGAAAAGCTCTCTTTCCTTTCTCGGGATGGCCCCTTTGCTGCTTGGAGTTATCGGCCTGGTCGGTCTGTTCCAGGTTCTGGTAACGCCGAAGATGCTGGCAGCACTCTTCAGGGGTAATCCCCTGGCCGATACCCTGGTCGGTACGCTGACTGGTGCGGTTGCAGCAGGTCATCCACTGGTCAGCTATGTCCTGGGTGGGGAGCTGCTGGCCCAGGGAATTTCTCTCTATGCGGTGAGTGCCTTTATCCTGTCCTGGGTGACCCTGGGTTTTATCCAGCTGCCGGCAGAGGTGGAAGTTTTCGGGGGACGCTTTACCCTGTTTCGCAATATCCTGGCCTTTGTCTTTACCATGCTCATCGCTGTATTGACCACGCTGAGCCTGCAGGTGTTGTCATGAAAAGGCAGGACAGCACCTTTACCTTTCGCGGTAAATACCTCTTGTTGACAGTCTCGGTTCTTTACGGGATTCTTTTTCTTGCGAGCAGTGAAACAGCCTGGCTTGCCTTCCGGAAAAGCGGTTTGGTTCTGCTGAAGATTCTGCCGATAATCGCTGTTGTTATTCTGTTTACAGGATTGCTGAACTATTTTCTGCAGCCCAGGCAGATTGCCGGTCACCTGGGACGGGAAAGTGGTGCCAGGGGCTGGCTGTGGGCCCTGGCAGCCGGAGTGATCAGCCATGGGCCAATGTATGCCTGGTATCCCCTGCTTGAAGATCTGCGCAGCCATGGTATGCGGGACGGACTTATTGTTGTCTTTTTTTTCGCCCGGGCCATCAAGATACCACTACTGCCGATGATGATCGACTACTTTGGCTGGGGATTCACCCTGCTGCTGTCGTTGTACATTCTGCTCGGTGCCCTGGTCCAGGGATGGCTGCTGGAGATCCTGGAAAGAAAGGGCTGACAGGTTGCCAAACAGGACAT
>CAZKBZ010000067.1:0-15554 GCA_964551175.1 uncultured Desulfobulbus sp. | reverse complement strand
CGCTGTTCCTTGAACTCGAACAGAATATCTAATTTTTCAAGGTACCCTTAACAAAATGAATAATTGCATGAGGTTCACTTTTTCATGGTCCCTCAGGCAGAACAAAGATTTTGGTATGACAATACAACAACCTGCGGTTTTCCTTGACCGGGACGGTACCATCAATGAACAGATGGGCTATATCAACCATATCAGCAGATTCATTCTGCTGCCGGGTGTTGGCCGGGCTATCCGTAAACTCAATGAACGTTCTGTTCCTGTGGTAGTGGTCAGCAACCAGTCGGGCCTGGCACGCGGATATTTTCCCGCCTCCCTGCTGGATGAAGTTCATGGGATAATGAAGCAGCAACTGGCCGAAGAGGGTGCCCATGTTGATGGACTCTACATCTGTCCCCATCACCCTGAAGCCAAAGAAAAAAAGTATCAAAAAGTCTGCAACTGCCGTAAACCGAAAATCGGCCTGCTCCTGCAGGCTGCAAAGGACCTGAACCTGGATTTAAAACGATCATTTATGGTGGGAGACCGCTGGTCAGACCTTAAATGCGGTGCAGCGGCAGGGGCAACATCCATCCTGGTTCTCACCGGCTATGGCCGGGGTGATCAGCAGTATATCGGGCCGCAGCAGCAGATACAGCCCGCCATGGTGGCAGACGATTTAAACGATGCTGTTGACTGGATACTTGAACAACTGGAAGCCTGAAAAACAGGGGAGTCAGTTGGATCAGTCGGCTGGACTGTTACATTCAAGGCACCCTCAAGAGGTATCTGCACAAAGACATTGCTGCGGAAGGAAATCCAGGGTTCCGGTGCTGCTGTCCATAACCGCTGTCATGCCGATTGGCAGAGGATGGTTACTTTCCTGGTGACCCACTGGAAATCCTCCCCAGATCGGATAGTTGGCAAAAGCAGTCAGTTCAAGCACCCGGTTCCAGACCTGTTCGTTTAAACGGATCATCTCCAGACGGTCGTCATGACCTGGATCAAAGATGCCCAGGATCAGTCCGGACAGGTTGTCCAGCAGCCCGCAACAGAAAAGGTGGGTCAGCATGCGGTCCAGTTTGTATGGAGTTTCCTTGGTATCTTCAAGAAACAGAATATTGCCGGCAAACTGTGGCTGCCAGGGAGTACCAATCAGATGAGTCAGGGTCGTCAGGTTGCCGCCTATCAACCGGCCCCGGCCTATACCTTCTTGCAGGATTTCCAGGCCGGACATGGCTGTACACTCCCGGAACACGCCATGGAGTTGTTCCTTGAACCGCTCCATGAACACAGGTTTCAGCCGGGGCAGGGTGGTAACCACCGGACCGTGCAGGGTGACCAGACCTGCCTGTGCATAAATACCATTGAGCAGGACTGTGAGATCACTGAATCCGATCAGCAGTTTTGGATGAGAGCGCAGAAAAACCAGGTCCAGTTCAGCCATTATGCGCAGGCAGCCATACCCGCCCCGGGCAGCCATTAAAGCCTTCACCTCTTCATCTGCCCAGAGGGAATGAATCTCCCGGACACGTTCATCGTCGCCGGCAGCAAGGTAATCGGGTCCGCTGCCGTCCGGATGACAGTGGCGAACCTGCAAACCGAATTCACGCAGGATCTGCACCCCCTTTTTAAAGACACCGATATTCTGAACAGGACCCGCAGGGTGGATGATCCCGACAGTATCACCCGGCTGTAACCGTCTGGGCAGTAAGGGTTCAGTCATGATCAACCCGGTTTCTTTCATGGATAAGCCGCAGGCCGGTCAAGGTCAGCAGCGGATCAATGGTGTCAAGGGATGTGGAGTAAGGGGCTATCAGGCGGGCCATCCCCCCGGTTGCAATAATGTTGATCTTTTCGCCTGCAGAAATCATTTCCCTGCTTAAAAGCGATACCATTCGATCAATAAGGCCTCCGAACCCATGCAATATGCCGGAGCGTATAGCGGAAACCGTGGTATTGCCGATAACGGTGTCAGGGGTTGTGTTGATATCAATGCGGGGAAGTTTGGCAGTCCTGCCTGCCAGGGCATCCAGGGAGATACCGATACCGGGATGAATGGTGCCGCCGAGGTATTCGCCCCTGCTGCTTACGCAGTCAAAGGTGATTGCCGTGCCGAAGTCAATAACCAGCAGTGCTGTTTTATAGCGGTTCCAGGCAGCCACGGCATTGACGATTCTGTCCGCACCTACTTCTGCCGGGTTTTCCGTGAGCACGGTTATGCCGGTATCTGTTTGATGGGAGACCGCTATGGGTGGTGTGCTGCAGTTAATGAGATGTTTAGCGGCAAAATCAAGCCAGCTTGTTTCCAGGGTCGGTACTACTGAGCCGATGATGAAACCGGTTATTTCATTTTTGTCTATCCCTTCCATTTGAAAGATGGAATGGTAACGGATGGCAAGCTCATCCGCTGTCCTGTCCCGGTCGGATTTCAGGCGCCACTGGTGGATAAGGTTCTGTCCGTAAAATACACCGCTTACAGTATGTGAGTTGCCGACATCAACGGTAAAGAGCATGGTTTCACCTGCGCTGTAACAGAAACAAAATTGTCTTTTTTGCGAAAAATGATAAGATATTCCAAAATGAATAAAAGGTCCAGACAGATACTTGTCTGATCCGCGGCAGGAAGAAGGAGATTATCAGGTGATGCCATGGCGGAATGCATTCAGGTAACTACAACGGTTGCAAATGAACAGGAAGCAGATACACTTGCCCGGCTTGTGCTTGCAAAACGACTGGCTGCATGTGTTCAGATCAGTTCCTGTCGTTCCCTGTACCACTGGCAGGGGGAAATTGAACAGAATAATGAATTGAAACTTGTCATGAAGTCATTGGTAGACCTCTACCCGCAGCTTGAAAAGTGTCTCCTTGATCATCACCCTTACGATACTCCGGAAATCCTGGCCACACCTGTGCAATTCTGCAGCAGCGGGTATCTTGACTGGCTGAACAAAGAGCTGAAAGCTGAGTAACCGCTTACAAGTTCTGCGTGTATTCAAAAGATAGTTGGAGCCCCTGTGAACTGAGAGATACACAGCATGACGCAAACCACAAAAAAAACTGGCCGCAGGCGTCGGAAAAAAGGGTACACCTGCCACTGCTGTAAAGAGAGTAAGCCCTTCTGCTGGAGATGTACCTGCGGTTTTGAAATCTGTCCGGAATGTTTTGCTGAAAACAAATGGGGCATTTCCAACGGTCCCACCTGGATCTGCCCGGACTGCGAGCGTGTACATATGATGGAGTGATGCGTTCGAACGTTCAAATTGACTTGTTGCCCTCTACTGGGTAAGTTATAAGGCTATACATTGCTGCCAGATTCCTTTTCCTAAATTCAACCCATTATTTCTTCCTTGCAAAACGTTTCAGCCCATCAATACGACGAATCCAAGATAAAAACCCTCAGTTCATTAGAGCACATCCGCAAGCGGCCCGGCATGTATATCGGTCGCCTGGGAAACGGCTCTCACCCTGATGACGGTGTCTATATCCTGCTCAAAGAGGTGATCGACAATGCTGTGGACGAATACATTATGGGCTATGGCAAGCGGGTGGACATCGCCATAGAAGAAAACGGCAGCTGTCGGGTGCGGGATTACGGGCGGGGTATTCCGCTGGGCAAAGTGGTTGAATGTGTTTCAGTGATCAATACCGGAGCAAAGTATAACACGGACGTATTTCAGTTCTCAGTTGGTCTTAACGGTGTCGGCACCAAGGCGGTGAATGCCCTGTCGCAGCATTTCATGGTCTGTGCCTTTCGTGAAGGGAAATATAAAAAGGCCATCTTTGCACACGGTACCCTGGTTGAGGAAAAAGAGGGGAGCAGCAAAGAAAAAGACGGCACTCTGATAGAATTTCTTCCCGATGCAGAGCTGTTTCCTGAGTTTGCATTTGATCTAGAATATGTTGACCAGCGCTTGTGGCGCTATGCCTACCTCAATGCAGGCTTAAGCCTTTTTCTGGAAACTGAAAACGAGGAGGAAAGCAGAAAATATTATTCTGAAAACGGACTGCTGGATCTGCTGGCCGATGAACTTGACGGCAAGGAGATTTATCCGGCCATCCATGCCTCGGAAAAAGCGCTGGAGTTTGCCTTCACCCATACCGACGATTACGGGGATACCTATTTTTCCTTTGTCAACGGCACCTACACCTCCGAGGGAGGCACCCACCTCTCTGCCTTTCGCGAGGGAATCTTAAAAGGGGTGAACGAGTTTTCCGGAAAAAAATATACCGGCAAGGATGTGCGTGACGGTGTTGTCGGCACCCTGGCCATCAAGGTTCAGGAGCCGGTTTTTGAATCCCAGACCAAGAATAAACTGGGGAACACGGAAATACGGGCCTGGATCGTCAATGCGGTTCGAGAGGCTGTTGCCACCCATCTGTACAAGTATCCGAATACCGCAGAAGTGCTCATGGACAAGGTGCAGCGCAACGAACGTATCCGCAAGGAGCTGCAGTCGGTGCGCAAGGAGGCCAAGGCCAAGGCCAAAAAAGTGGCCTTCAAGATTCCCCAGCTCAAGGACTGCAAGTACCATCCTACGCGCAAAAAACCATCCAGAGAAGGCCGGGAGAACATGATCTTCATCACAGAGGGCCAGTCTGCAGCCGGCTCAATTGTTTCTTCCCGTGATCCCATGACCCAGGCGGTTTTCTCGCTCAAGGGCAAGCCCATGAATGTCTATGGTCAACGGCTTGATCTTCTCTATAAAAATGATGAGATGTACTCCCTGATGCGGGCCCTGAACATAGAGGATTCCATTGCCGAGCTCCGTTTTGACAAGGTTATCCTGGCAACGGATGCCGATGTGGACGGACTGCATATCCGCAACCTGCTGCTCACCTTTTTCCTCCACTATTTTGAACCGCTGATCAAGCTGGGCCATGTCTACATTCTGGAAACCCCAATCTTTCGGGCACGGAACAAGAAAAAAACCTGCTACTGTTATTCGGACAGGGAAAAAGACGAGGCCATCCGTGAATTGAAAGGACGGGCCAGTGCCAAAACCGTTGAAGTGACCAGGTTTAAGGGTCTTGGCGAGATTTCACCGCCGGAGTTCAAGCAGTTTATCGGCAAGGACATGCGGATCAGGCAGGTGAGGATTGACAACCTGTCCGAGGTGAGCCGTGTTCTCAAATTTTACATGGGCAAGAACACGCCGGACAGGCGCCGGTACATTATGGATCATCTCACTCTGAGGCCGGTATGAGCGATATTACCCAGGATCGGCAACAGGGAAAGCTGCATAAACTCTTTGACAGCAATTTTCTGGATTATACCTCCTATGTTATCCGGGAACGAGCCATTCCGGATATCAATGACGGTCTGAAACCTGTCCAGCGCCGTATTCTGCAGACCCTGCACAACATGGATGACGGTCGTTTTCACAAGGTGGCCAATGTGGTCGGCGAGACCATGAAACTGCATCCGCACGGCGACCAGTCCATCTTTGCTGCCCTGGTTAACCTGGCCAACAAGGGCTATCTGATCGACCGGCAGGGTAACTTCGGCAACATCTTTACCGGAGACCAGGCATCCGCAGCACGCTATATCGAGTGCCGCCTGTCACCCCTTGCCCGTGAAACTCTTTTTAACAAGGATCTGACCGAATTTGTCGATTCCTATGACGGGAGGATGCAGGAACCGGTTTCCCTGCCTGCAAAACTGCCCATGCTGCTCCTGCTTGGCGCGGAAGGTATTGCAGTGGGAATGGCCACCAAGATCATGCCCCATAATTTCCGTGAGCTGCTCAAATGCCAGATCAAATATTTAAACGGCAGAAAGTTTACCCTCTATCCTGACTTTCCCCGGGGCGGAATTGTTGATGTCTCAAACTATGATCACGGAAACGGCCGGTTGCGCTGCCGGGCCAGGATAGAAAAACTAGACGATAAAACCATTACCATTACGGAACTGCCCTATAACCTCACCACTCAGTCCCTGATTGATTCGGTGGAAAAGGCCGCCAAGGCTGGCAAACTCAAGATAAGCTCTATTAACGATTATACAGCGGAAGAGGTTGAGGTTGAAATCAAGCTGCCGCGCGGTGTGCATGCCGATGAAACCATTGATGCCCTGTACGCCTTTACCGACTGTGAAGTAAGCGTCTCGCCGAACCTGGTGGTCATCAGGGATAACATGCCCTGCATTGTGCGGACAGAAGAGGTACTGGCCTATAACACTGATAAACTGCTCCGTGATCTGGAAAAAGAACTCAGGATAGAGCGGGGCAGGCTGCTGGACAGGCTGCATGCCCGTAAGCTCGAGCAGATTTTTATTGAAGAACGGCTCTATAAGGAAATTGAGGAAAAGATTTCCTACAAGGCAGTTATTTCGACAATCCGCCAGGCACTGTTTCCCTTTGCCGATGAACTGATCCGCAAGGTGACAAAAGAAGATATTGAACGACTGCTTGAGATCAGAATAAAGCGAATTTCACGCTACGATATCAACAAACAGCAGAAAGAAATCCGGACCATTGAAAAGTCTATTGCCACCATTGAAATGTATCTGCAGGATATGGTGGGCTACACAAAAAAATACATTGAAGCACTGCTGAAGAAATACGGCAAACAGTTTCCCCGCAGGAGCAAGCTGCAGCAGTTTGACGAGGTCAATGCCCGGGCAGCAGCCCTGTCAAACATTCATATTGCATATCATCGTGAATCCGGCTTCATGGGCAGCAAAGTTAAAGTTGAAAATAAGAAAAAAGACCTTGAGCTGACCTGCTCTGAATATGATCGTATTCTGCTTATTTTCAAAGACGGGCTCTACAAAGTGGTCAATGTTACGGATAAGGTTTTTGTGGGCAGTGATCTGCTCTGGATGGGGGTGGTAAAAAGAGATCTGGTCTTTAATGTCATTTACCGTTCAGGTGTTGAAAACCTGAGCTATGGTAAACGATTCAGAATGCCGAAGTTTATCATCAACCGGGAATACAGGCTCTTTCCCGAGCACAAACGTTCCGTTATCCAGATGCTTGCCGTGGGGGAGAAAGAAGTTCGGGCCCGGGTCAGCCTGGTTCCTTCTTCAAGGGCCCGCTACAACTCCATTGAAATCGACATGGACGATTTTCTGCTTAAAGGTGCATCAGCCAGGGGTAAGCGGATCAGCAACCGGGTGGTCCGCCGGGTCAGCAACATTACCGGCAAGCCACCCAGGAAAAAACCGGTCATGCCTTCGCTGCCGGGATTATCCCTTGAAAAGAAAAAAGAAAAGTAGAATGTTCTGTACTGTTCATCCCATTTTTTAGAAAAAATGTTCAGACAGAGAATTCTTTTGCAGAAAGTAGTTGCTAATCTTGAATTATTGACTATTGTAGGTGTTATAGTTGTGTAGTCACTATTTGTAGTTCACGAATTACGGAAAAGCTAACCGCACAATCCTCAGTAAGAGGTCGTGCGGTTTTTTTATTTGTAGAGTTTGAATGGTTACATTGAATGGCTACAAGCCGATTTTAAAGATCGGCATTTTATCATTTATGTGGTTCCTGTAGCGAACCACGAACAGTAAGGAGTAGTTCAAGATGGCTGAAGGTACAGTAAAGTGGTTTAATGATTCTAAAGGTTTTGGTTTTATTGAGCAGGATGGCGGTCCGGATGTATTTGTACATCATTCCGCAATTCAGGCCGAAGGTTTCAAATCTCTGGAGGAGGGCGCACGCGTGACCTTCGACGTTGTTGACGGAGCTAAAGGACCTGCCGCAGAGAACGTTGTCCAGCAGTAAGCTTTGATTGATATCATTGCAAAGGCCCCGCATTATGCGGGGTCTTTTTTTTTGGGCAACACTTTTTGTGTTGCCTGACAAATATTTTCCAGGAGGAACCCTTGGCCAGAAAAACAAACTATTCCTATGAAAAGCGTCAGAAGGAACTGGCAAAGAAGAAAAAGAAAGAAGAAAAAAGGCTGCGTAAACTTGCAAAAAAGAACAATCAAGCCGGAGAAGGGGAGGATAGTATTTCCCTGGAAGACGAATAACGACCTGCTTCTTAGCAGGACCTTTTCAGAGTCCTGAAAAAATCTTTTGCTGTTCATTCCTGCCTGATTGCCGAATAGCAAAATGAATTGTTGTTATGTTTTTTCCTCTATAGTATGAAAAACAGATCAACAAGCTCCGCCTGTTTCAAGGCATACCTGATCAACCCCGTAAAGGAGGAAGAGTATGAGACTATGTGGAAATGGCCGTACAATTATAAGTCGTCTGGCTCTGTCTGCCGGATTGCTCGCATTTCTGGCCCTGCCTGCCCAGGCACTTGAAAAACAGTTGACCGTCGTAACCTCTTATCCAAAAGATCTCACCACTGCCTTTAAACAGGCCTTTGAAAAAAAGCATCCGGATGTAAAGGTTGAGATGCTGAAAAAGAAAACCACTGCCGGGGTAAAATATATCCAGGAGACAGCCTCCAATAACAGTTCAGATCTCTTCTGGGCCTCTGCACCTGATGCCTTTGAAGTTCTGAAGGAAGACGGCCTTCTGCAGAAATACACTGTCAAGGCCACCGGTATTCCCGAAGTCATCGGTTCATATCCCATTAATGATCCGGACGGTTATTATAAAGGTTTTGCGGGCTCCGGCTACGGCATCATGTGGAACACCCGATACCTGAAAGCCAAAAAAATCCCTGTTCCCCATGAATGGGAAGATCTGGCCAAACCCGTTTATCATGGCCATACTGGAATGTCTGCCCCGTCACGTTCCGGCACAACTCATCTTACAGTAGAAACCATCCTGCAGGGTGAAGGCTGGGAAAAAGGCTGGGCCTTGATGAAAGAAATAGCCGGCAACTTTCATACCGTAACCGAGCGCAGCTTTGGCGTACCTGATGGGGTTAATTCCGGTCAGTTCGGTGTCGGTATAGTTATTGATTTTTTCGGACTGTCCTCCAAGGCATCAGGTTTTCCGGTTGATTTTGTGTATCCCACGGTCACAACCCTGGTTCCTGCAAATATTGCAATTGTCAAGAATGCGCCGCATCCCGAGGCAGCAGCAGCATTTATTGAATTTCTCCTCTCAGAGGAAGGGCAGACCATGCTGCTTGATCCCAAGATTATGCGTCTGCCGGTTCGTCCCGAAACCTATGCCAAGGCCCCGAAGGACTTTCCCAATCCTTTTACCGACAACTCCATTGGCGCCAAGGTCAAGTTTGACGTCATGAAATCCAAAAGTCGCTACAACCTCGTCAACTCCATGTTTGACGTCATGATCACCTATCGTCTTGATGATCTGCGCAAAGCAACCAAGGCTGTACAGGATGCTGAAAAGGCCATGGCCGGCAAGGATAACGCTGAAGCGGCTAAACTCATTGCCGAGGCCAAAGCACTTATTGCGGCTCTGCCCATTGATGAGGCAAAATCACTTGATAAGGAGTTTGCATCTACTTTTAAGAAGAAAAGAAAAAAGGCCACAGATAAGGTGACCGGTCGTCAGGCGGAGGTTGAGCAGCAATGGGACAGCATGGTGAAAACCAATTATGCCAAGGCTGTCGAACTTGCAGGCAAAGCCAAATCAATGCTGTAGTCATAAACCAGCCCCCGGAATATTTGAACACTCCGGGGGCTTTTTCTTTTTCCTCTCACCTTTGCCGGGTGTTCCTTATCATGCCGCGTTTGCGCACCTCATATCTTGTAGCCCTGTCACTGGCTTTTTTTCTGCTTGTCTTTCTTGTCATCCCTGTGGGCAAGGTTATCTATGTGGCATTTCAAGACAGCTCCACCGGTGCGCTGACCCTGGTAAATTTTGTAGATTTTTTTAAAACGTCTCTTTTCCGGGAATCTTTTTTCAACTCGCTGTACGTGGCCGGAATGTCGGTGCTGTTTGCCAGTATCATTGCCATGCCGCTGGCTTACTTTACCACCCGTTTTAATTTCGGCGGCTCCATCCTGATCCAGACCCTTGGCATTGTACCGCTCATCATGCCGCCCTTTGTCGGTGCTGTTGCCATGCAGCTGCTGTTCGGCAGCAATGGTTCGGTTAACCTTCTACTGGATCAGTGGTTTGGTATAAACATTCCGTTCATGGAAGGGTTGAATGGTGTTATTCTCGTAGAATCCATCCATTACTTTCCTTTTATCCTGATAAATCTCTCTGCTGCGCTCAATAATATCGACCGTTCCATGGAGGAATCCGCCCAGAATCTTGGCTCATACGGCATGCGTCTTTTTCGCAGAATCGTACTGCCTCTGGCCATGCCTGGATACCTTGCCGGTGCATCCCTTGTTTTTCTCAAGGCCTTTGACGACCTGGGAACGCCTCTTCTGCTGAATGTCAACAATATGCTGGCAACACAGGCATACCTGCGAATATCATCCATCGGCATTTCAGATCCCATGGGCTATGTCATTTCCGTGATTCTTGTTATTTTTTCCCTGTTTTCTCTGTGGGTATCAATGCTTGCCTCCAGGGGCAAGGATTACAGCGGTGGCGGCAAAGGTTCCAGTGGCCTGCTTAAACGTGATATGAAAGGATGGGAAAAAGTTGGAGCCTACTGTTTGATCATTTTTATCCTTATCCTGGTACTCTCTCCGCATATCAGCCTTCTGCTGCTCTCTTTCGGTACTATCTGGTCCTACAGTGTCCTGCCGGATGCATTTACCACGGCCCATTATGCCGAGGTGTTCAGCACTACCAGGCAGTATATAACCAATACACTACTGTATGCAGGTATTGCAGCCGGCTTTGACGTGGTATTCGGGATCGCAATTTCCTATGTGGTACTGCGAACCCGGGTTATCGGCAGGCGCTGGCTTGATTATATTGCCACCGGAGCCCTGGCCGTTCCCGGTGTTGTGCTCGGTATCGGCTACTTGCGGACCTTTAATGATTTTAATGTGCCGATCATAGGCAAACCTCTGGCCAGTTGGTGGGTGATCATTGTTATTGCCCTGACCATCAGGCGTTTACCCTACGCACTGCGAGCCTGCACCGCCGCCCTGCATCAGGTATCGCTCTCCCTGGAAGAGGCTGCGGAAAATCTTGGTGCCGGTAAAACGGCAACTGTACGTAAAATCGTGGTCCCCCTTATGGCCGGGGGAATTGTGGCGGGTTTTGTGACCAGTTTCGCCACGGCAACTGTTGAATTATCCGCCACCCTGATGCTGGTTACTGCTGAATCCGATGCACCGCTTGCCTATGGGATTTATGTGTTCATGCAGAGTGCAGCCGGGCGGGGTCCGGGAGCAGCCCTGGGTCTGATTGCCGTTCTGGTTGTCGCGGTCGGCAGTTACCTGGCCCATCACTTTATTGAACGAAACAAACGGTTGCAGACTACTGCAACAGGTAATTAATCATGAGTCTAACCATCCAGGTCAAACCGGTCCGGCTGAAAATAGAAGATGTACATATTTCCTTTGGCCGGACAAAAGTTCTTGAGGGCATAAATCTTGATGTTGAGCCGGGAGAGTTTTTTGCCTTTCTTGGACCGTCCGGTTCCGGAAAATCAACTCTTCTGCGTGCAATAGCAGGTTTCGGACCGACACCCCAGGGCAGGATACTGATCGATGATGAGGATATTGCTTCCCTGCCGCCATGGAAGCGGGACGTGGGCATGGTTTTTCAGAATTATGCCCTCTGGCCGCATCTGACGGTTCAGAAAAACGTCGCCTTTGGTCTTGAAGAACGCAGGGTCCCAAAGACGGAAATTTTTTCACGGGTTGAAGAGGCTCTGGACATGGTGGGCTTATCTCATCTTGCTGACCGCCATCCCTCACAGCTGTCAGGTGGTCAGCAGCAGAGAGTTGCACTGGCCAGAACCATTGTTATCCGTCCCAGGATTCTTTTGCTCGATGAACCGTTGTCAAATCTTGATGCAAATCTCCGGGTGCAGATGCGGACCGACATCCTGAAACTGCAGCGTAAACTCGGGTTGACAACCATCTTTGTCACTCATGATCAGGAGGAGGCAAATACCATATCGGACCGGATGGCGGTTCTTGATAAGGGGGTTATCCAGCAGATCGGAACACCCATGGACCTGTACGATTATCCGGCAAATTCCTTTGTTGCCCATTTTTTGGGTACCACAAATATGATCGAAGGAGAGGTTGTTACGGTTGACGGCAGGACAACACTCAAGGCAGGAGGCGGCCTTGAACTTCCACTTCCTGAAATAATCGTTGATGGTCATCACGGTGCCATTGTTTTCAGACCGCAAAGTGTTTATGTCAATCCGGATACAGTGACAGCAGCTGCAATGAATCTGGACGGAACCATTGAGTCACTGGAATTTTTAGGTTCCACTGTCCGCTATGGGGTTAAGGTGGGCAACATCACTGTTCTTGCCGACGAGGATCACCAGCGCGGTAAAAAAGTCCATACAGAAAAAGAACAGGTGAAGTTGGTGATTCCCCAGGAGCAGATTATTTTTGTCAAAGCCTGAGCAAAAGGGAAAAGAACATCATGGCTCATGTTTTTTCAGTTGAAATTCATGATTATCTCAGCAACAGGATTCAGCTGGCCGAGAAAGGCAAAAAGAGAGCAGAGCTTGCAAAGGATGCCGCGTCACGCCGTTATTATGAAGGGCAACTCCTGGAGCTGAAAATCCTGCGTAAGTATCTCACAGACAATATTGATCTGAAAACCCAAAAATATTTTTAGTATAATAAGAGATGTCGCACACTTACCTAATCGATCTTTATGAATTGATTGATCAGCGGATGGAGGATGCGCTACCAGCACCCGGCTCAGAGACGCTTGATGAAGCTGAAAAACGATTTCAGCAGGGCCGTTGCGAGGTGCTGACGGAATTCAAGCAGTTCCTTGCCGAGCATTACAACAGTAAACTGCCCCGACGCATCAGGAATAAATATACCGGTTGACCGATATGTTCTGCATGCAGGGTATCCCGCCAAAAGAATCTGCCTTACATATTCTCTACTTGTCCCAGCATCTCTTCAATAACAAGCAGACCACCCTGCCAGAATGTGGGGGAGTTCAGGTCAATATCAAAAGGTTTCAGCAGATCATACGGTGATTGACTGCCGCCCTGGGCAAGGAGATGAATGTATTTGGGGATAAAATCCTCTCCCTGCTCCTGGTAGATGCGGTAGAGAGCCAGGACCAGCAGTTCTCCAAAGGCATAGGAGTAGACATAGCCCGGCGTGTGGAGAAAATGCGGGATATAGGACCACCACAGCCGGTAATGGTCATCAAGACGAACCGCATCGCCGAACATGGCCTTCTGGCTTTCCAGCCACAGAGCTGAGAGATCATCAGTCGACAGCTCTCCCTTGTCGCGCCGGCTGTTGTGAATCATGTCTTCAAAGCGGTTCATGGAAATCTGGCGGAAAACCGTGGCAAAGATCGATTCAAGTTTCTGGCAGATAAAGGCACGTTTCTGCTCAACATCAGTCAGCATGTCCAGCTGCCGGTGAAAGATCAGCAGTTCGGCAAAGACCGAAGCGGTCTCGGCTAGAACCAGGGGCGTATCGCTGTTGAAATAGCCTTTCTCCCGTGCCAGATACTGGTGGACGCCATGCCCGAGTTCATGGGCCACAGTAGAAACATCACGCAGATTCCCGGTATAGTTGACCAGAACGTACGGATGGGCATCGGGAACAGCAGGGTGGGCAAAGGCACCACCCCTTTTTCCTTCAAGCAGAGGGGCATGGATCCAGTTGCGCTCAAAAAAGAGCGATGCAATATCCGCCATCTCAGGCGAAAAAGCACGAAACCCATCCAGGACCATGTCCCGGCACTCCTGCCATGGCACCAGCTGGTCCGGCAGGGAGGGCAGGGGGGCATACCGGTCATAATCGTGTAACTCATCCAGACCCAGCAAATCTTTCTTTAATACATAATAGCGCTGGACAATATCGTAGCGCTCAGTGGTGCTGATTACCAGGGCCTCAACGGTCCGGTCATCTAGTTCATTTGACAGGTTCCTGGAACTGATCCAGGAAGGATAACTGCGCAGCCGGTCAACAATCATCTTCTCAGCCAGAATGGTGTTGAAAATATGGGTGAGAATGTGCAGCTGGCTCTGCAAACCTTCAGTAAGTTCAAGGGCTGCAGCTTTGCGCACTTCGCGACCGGCGGCATACAGGTCGGAGAGCACCTCTTCTTCACTTCGTCTGTTTTCGCCGAACTCGAGATGCCCCATCAGTTTTTCAAACAGGGTCAGCCAGGACTCGTTGCCCACAGGTGAGAGTTCAACCAGCAGGGTCTCTTCCTCGTTGGAGAGCAGATGGTCGGCATAGCGGCGAAGATTTTTCAGATAATGACGATAAGGAGCTGTTTCTTCAGCTGCCAGCATACGTTCAGCTGCCTGGTTGTCCATTTTGGCCCATTCCAGATCAAAAAAGACCAGGTCCCGGTTCACATTGGCTGCATCCTCTTTGGACTGCTGTAAAAAGGCGCTGGCTTCACTGTTTTTAACCTGGGTGACAAAGTTGAGAAAAGCGTAGGTACCGATGCGTCCCAGATTTTCCTGGATGCGTTCCAGCCGCCTGACGGTTCTGGCGAAAACAGCAGGTTCAAGCTCAGCCAGTTTACCTGCACAGCTCTCTTTCAGCAGCTCCGCTTCCTGCCGACAGAGATCAAGGTCATCCTCAAGCAGTTCATCCTGCAGAGATTCGTAGAGATCGTCAAGATTCCAGAGTACATCCGTGGTACCGAGTTCATTGTTGAGAGAAGTTGACATGGAAAAGTCCTTGCTGAAATGAGGAGTTAAGATAAACTGATTTTAGGGCTCCTTGAAAGTGAATTATATAGCAGCTCCAAACATAATTTCCAAGGGTTGAGCCGGCTGGTTATGGTATGTTTCTGAGTTCTTCATCCGGAAAAGACCTGCCGACTGTAACGAAATGGTGCCGGTAACCAGCATATTTCATAGAGAAAAGATTGTTTCATCATTGATCAATGTGTCCTGATGTCTGAACCCAATGTACGTCCAGTCCATGTGATCTTCCTGGAACTTGGCGGTATTATTCTGCGCTTTTTAAAAAAGTTGACCATCAGACTGGTCGCCGGGCCGGCCGGCGACCGTTCAGCAAGCCTGCTGATTTTTTCCAACCTGATTGTCATTGTTCTGGCTGTTATCCAGGGCTGGCGGCTTATTGAACTCGTCTGGGTCTACTGGCTGCAGAACATCATCATTGGGTTCTTCAACTGGCGAAGGATGATGAACCTGAAGCAGTTTTCCACTGAAAATTTCAAATCAAACGGCGTGCAACCTCCGCCAACCAAAAAGACCAGGCGATCAACGGCACTGTTTTTCCTGTTTCATTACGGATTTTTTCATCTTGTCTACCTTGTTTTTCTGATCCAATTTATCGATACATTTCCCTCCCAGGTATTGCTCCATGGGGCGATCGGGATGGCTATCTTTTTTTTCAACCATTATTTTTCCTACCGCTACAACCGGGAACTGGATGATGCCACAGTACCAAATATCGGCAGTATCATGTTTCTGCCCTATCTCAGGGTCATACCCATGCACCTTGTCATCCTCTTTGGTGCCGGCCTGGACGGAGGATCAAGGGGAATCCTGATCTTTTTTCTACTCCTGAAGACAACAGCCGACGTGCTCATGCATACCATCGAACATAGAATCAACAGGAAGCTGGTACAACAGCAGGCAGTGTT
>CAZKBZ010000066.1:0-15574 GCA_964551175.1 uncultured Desulfobulbus sp. | reverse complement strand
CCTTGCAAAATTGCTATTTTGCCCGATTTCTGTGTCACAGCGAAAAACAAAATGCACCGTCTATGCGTCGGTTCGCTCCAGTGCGAAGGTGCGGTACCTGTTAACAATTACGGTTACACAATTCCGGCAACAAACCAGGCAACCATTATGCATGAAATAACCACCTTGGCCAGTGACCCGCCGATAAAGCCGAGAAAGGAGCCAAACCCCGAGTGCATTGCCTGCCTGACTTCCAGCCCCATGATCAACTCCCCGGCAATTGCTCCCAAAAGAGGTCCGATAAGAATTCCCAGGGGACCGATAACAAAAATAAGCAGAGAACCGAGAACTGCTCCCCAGGCGGCCGCCTTGGAACCACCGTACATCTTTACCCCCAAGGCTGTGGCCAGAAAATCTATCAGGTAGCTGAGCCCAACCAGTACTCCCTGACCAATGAAAAACCGGAAAGAGAGGGTGTCAAAACCGGTAATCAGGCCATAAACAAAAAAACCGCACAGAATCAGAATAGTCCCCGGCAATACCGGAAAAAGGGTGCCGATAAAACCTGCAACGATAAACGGTACACTGGCCAGAAATCCCCACACGTGAGGATTGGCAAGAGTAACAGTAAACAGAGACCGAAACCAGTCAATCAATGGTCAGTACCTTTGCACCGCGGACAGCACCACTCTTCAGGTCCATCAATGCCCTGTTTGCCTCTTCCAGGGGATAGACCTGTACCTGAGGTCGGATATTCAGTTCAGCGGCCAACTTCAAAAACTCTGTAACATCAGTTCGGCAGACATTGGCAACCGACTTGATCTCCTTCTCCAGCCAGATATGCCGGCAGTAATCAAGACCTGACAGCAAATTCCGGTCACTGTCTTCCTTGCGGATAGCGTTGATCACCAGCCTGCCCCCGGGCCTGAGATGTTCCATGGCTGCAAGCACCGGTTTCCATACCGGTGTGGTATCAATAACAGCCTGCAGACCAATGGGAGGTGTGTCCGTAATGTCACCGGCCCAGGTTGCACCCAGATCCATGGCAAACTCCCGCTCCAGAGGGTTCCGGGCAAAAATAAAAAGTTCGGAATCAGGATACAGATACCGTGCCAGCTTCAGGACCAGGTGGCCCGACCCGCCAAAACCGGTCAGTCCAAGCGGTTCACCATTGCGCAGCTCTGTTAGCTGCAGGGAACGATAGCCGATGGCCCCTGCACACAGCAGAGGAGCGGCTTCAATAGCCCCCAGCGACCCAGGGACAGGACAGGCAAAATCCTCCTGGACCACCATGTACTGTGCATACCCTCCATCCGCGTCCCGACCCGTGGCCTGGAAATCCGCGCAGAGATTTTCCAGGCCACGCCGACAGAAATCACATTGGCCACAGGCGGAAAAAATCCAGGCAACCCCGACCCGGTCGCCAACTAAGTGGCCGGTTACCCCGCTTCCACAGTGCTGCACATGGCCGATAACCTGGTGTCCAGGGATTACCGGCAACCGGGGCGGCGGGGTCCTCCCCTCTATCTCATCAAGTTCGGTGTGGCAGACACCACAGGCCCGGACCTGAAGCAGAACCTCGTGCGGGCCGGGCATGGGGATTTCCCGCTCGCAAAACACAAGAGGCTCAGGATTGTGCTGCAGATCAGTAATAATCCGCAGCTCCTGAGCCTTCATCATTCCTCTGCGGGCCACCAATGCCCTATGAATTCACTACTGCTGTACCGGAGTCTGAATGAGCTGCTCATTCAGGTCGGCAAGCTCCTGATTCTTGGCAGCAAGCTCTTTTGCCAGTTCCCGATTCTCGTTCTGCAGTTCCTGCAGTGCATCCTGCTGTTCCGTAATCCTGGACAGCAGAACATCCATATTAACCTTCCAGTGATCCAGCTCCTTACTGGTCTCCTCAATGGTCGCATTCTTTTCTTCTATAATCTTTTCCAGACCTATAACCTGGGCACGTACAGACTCATACTCACGCAAAATTTTGGACTGGTCTGCTGCTTCGGCCATGGCCAGCTTTTCCTGCAGTTCCATGATGGTAGCCCCGGCTTTTTCAAGCCTTGCCTGCAGTTCGTCCGTACCCTGTGCTGCCTGCTCGACAGAGGAGCTCTCCCCTTTCCGGGCAGCAGCAAGCTGTTTCTGCAAAGCCTGAATCTGCTGTTTGCACTTATCCTCTGGTTTGCCATGGGACTTCTTCATTTTTTTGACCTGGCCGGTCAATTTATTCACAAGAGCATCCCGTTCAGAAACCTTGGCTTCACAGGCCTTGTTGTTCTTACGCAGACTCACCAGTTCCTGTCGCGCCTTGGTCAGCTGCTGATCCTTTGCATGCAGCAATTTCTCCAGTTTGGCAGTCTTGGCCAGCAGTGCATCACGTTCCCTGGCAGCTTCAGCCTTAATCTCCGACAGCTGGGCAACCACGTCCGCCTTTTCCTGTTTAAGCGCCTTTTTCGTCTTGTTTCCCACCTGCCCCCAGAGGGAACCCAGAACCAGCATTGCCGCGAGTACTCCAATAACCAGATTTTTGTTCATGCCCTTACTCCTGTATGTTTGAAATTATGCTGATTTTCTGCTGCCATACTCTTCATCAGGATTGCCCTGTATCAACCGTCAACATGGCTGCATCCTGTGCAGCCACACCACCTGTTACCCATCCACCGGAACCGGAATCTGCTGGTCAATGGCTCCCAACTCTTGATCAATCCGATTCAAATTGCGTCGTATCTTATCTTCCAGCCCGGACTGGGGGTATTTTTGCAGAATATCCTGGAGCAGGGCACGAGAGGAAAGAAGAAGCTGCTTTCTGGCCTCTGGATCAGTACTCCTGTTGGCACGGACAAAAAGTTCCGCCGCCTTTTTCCGGTCATCCTGGGCAGCAAGTCGGGAGGCCTCTTCTATCTGTATCCTGGCCCTGGTTCCATATGAAGTATTCAGCAGGCCGGAAAAAATTTCAATGGCGCTGTCATATTTTTTGGCCTGCATGTCCGTCATGCCCCTGTTCCATGTTTCCTGCAAGGCCGTTACAGTAACATGATCAGCCACCGCCGTATCAGAGCTGCCGGGTTGTTCGGCTCCTGCAGAGACAGGAGATGCAAACGGATCGTTGGCATCTAATATTTCTTCCTGGATATCATCGCTGCTCCCCACGCTTCCCGTCACAGGAGCTGTCAGGCTCTGTTTTTTACGTTTCAGGATAGCCTGCTTGTCAAGGGGAAGAATGGTGGCAGGAATTCGTTCAATGAGCAGCAATGCCTCCTGATTGTTCTGTTGGCTGCTCAAACGGTTCACCTGCTCAAGTACACCGGCAAACCACTGTTCCGCTTCTTTCTCAGCCTTGCGTGCAATCTCTCCGACACTGGTACGCACTACCGAAATCGGGAAGCTCTGCTGAAATGACTGCGCCTGCTGGACAACGGTAAAGCCGTCCCGCTGCGGATTATAGGTCAGATACGCAAGGAGCAAAGCACCATATGCCCGGATTTCTTCAGCTTGAGCGGTTGCGGCATCAAGTGCGTTCAACTGCCGGCGGGCCCAATCATCCTGTTTCCCTGATGCGCCGGACAGACGTTCCAGCTCCCCATAACGACTGCGTGCACTTCTATAATCACCCAGACCAAACTCAAGATCACCGAGCAGCTTGAGGAGCTTGAGCTCCATCTGCACCTGGTTCTCCAGCCGGACACGGTTCAGCAACTCCACAAACACCTGACGTGCTTCCTGTTCGCGACCGCTCTTCATCAGGGCAATGCCATAGGCATACTTCACGCCGATGACAGGTGGTTCACCGGGAGAAAGTGACATGGCCTGATAACTGCTGATAACCTGTCCATAATCGCCCCTTGCCAGGGCTTCGGTCATGGAGGATTCAAGGGACGGCATCCCGGCAGCAGGACTGTTGGAGACAGATCCATATCCATAATTATTCAGCAGCCTGGGGCAGTTCCCCTCGATATAACTGATATCTCTTTTCTGGATCTTCGGCAGAGTCCGGTTGATCAGTTGACGGGAGGCATCCATTGACTGATCACTGAGTAACTGATCATGAATCTGCTTATATTCAGCAAGCAGATCAGTAACCTGCTGCCGGCAGCTGGAAAGCTGCTCCCGTTGTGCAGGAGCAAGGTTCAGAGAATAGATCCTGCTGCTTATCCCCTGCCAGGATTGTGATTTTTTCTCATATGCTGAAATACGGTCATTAATCCGGGACAGGGCCGGTAAGATGACGTCACGGGCATAGGAACTGTTTTCTGAAGCAGCTCCTGACGGAGAAACAGATTTCGTTGCCTGCTGAGCAGGGTCAGCAACTGCTGAACCGGATCTGTAGGGGCCTACTGTTTCTTTGCCGCCCATGCAGCCCTGGAGCACAATCGCCCCGACCAGAACAAACAACAGCGGGCATAAACGTTGCAAACCTGTGGATGATAAAAACATTTTTATTTTCGAGTTGGGCAGCCCAACGGACCGTCAGTAAAAGTTTCTCTGGACAGCGGTGGCGGAAACAGAAATAAAAAACAACATGGTTGTTTTTTATTATCTCTTTTGCACAACCTGCCACCTGAAAAGACTATCAAAAAAATGTTTACTCTACAATTGCTTTCTGTCCGGAAAACAAAAAATCCAGTTTCACGCACTGCACAGCTGACATAGACGAACGATATTCTTTTTTGCAAGGTACCCTATTGCTGATTCATCCAGAACGGTCTGAATCTGCGTTCAGGCTCAAAATAACCGCTGCTGCTCACCTGACCATGGGCAAGAACAACGGAGCTCTCCGGAGGAATCAGAGACTTGTGTGCTCCCTGGCCGTCAACAACCATGCCCCCTGTCTTGGGATCAACCGGAACAAACAGCTGGCCGGTATCCGGGTATTTCAGGCCGATACCGTTAAAAACAAGATCGACAGGATCCAACCGGTCACCGATCGACTCAAGATCATAAAGAGACCCGGCAATTGAGGACCAGGCCTGTAATGCTCCCTGGGCTCCGGTGATTCTGGTAGTTCCCTTTTTCATGGGGACATTGCTGTCAAAACCAACATAAACACCCACCGTATAACCCGGAGAAAAGGTAAGGGCAGCACCCTCCGGGGCGATTCCTGCTGGAACATAACCGATAAAGGAGGCGTTGCGATAGTCATTTGCCGTTCCTGTCTTGCCCAAGAGAGGCAGGGGAAGGTCCATTTTTGCAAGTTCTTCTTCTCTGGCTGCATCGGTGCTGTGCAGTCGGACAGTATCCCGGGCGTATCTGCCTGTACCGTGAAGGACAACATTCTGGAGAATATTGCTTATTGCGGAACTGGTTCTCTTATCCAGCACTGATCGAATATCCGGCTCACGGGTATAAATAATCTTACCGTCCGGACCTTCGATGCGTTCAATGATTGCCAGACCATCCTGGTCATCTTCGGCCAGATCAATTTCTTCAAATCCATCTGATAACAGAATATCATAACGATTACCTGTCACCAGGGTCTGGTACATGCGCACACTCTCGGCAAGTGAAACCACGTTGGATCCGAGCGGAAAAGAGAGTACCGGCTCAAGATTGCTGGTAATACCTGCCTCCCTGCCGAGCTTGATCAGGTACTGCAATCCCAGCATCACCCTGTAATCACTGATAGTTGCAAGCACCTCCAGGGAATACGGTTTGTATGAGGACAGGGACTCCCTTTCCACCTGCATCTGCTGTTGTACCTGGGCATAGGCATGGGAACTGACAATCCCGTTGAGCAGGACACTCCCCCAGAACCTGTCAATTTCTGCGGGCAGCAACCCCTGCAGACGTTCACGCAGTGCCTGTTCTGTTACCACCTGCCAGCTGTCCGGCACCTTGTCGGCAACGGTAAAAAACAACCCGCCATGCTCATCCTCAACAAATATACCGGCAGGACGGCTGACCGGATCGGCATCAAACCAGGTCAGAGGATCCCCGGGCCGGTACATGCTGGAATTAAGATACCTTCGGTACTGGAGCAGAGATTGCTGAACATCCTGCAGAGCAAGATAATTCCGCCGGAGAATGGAAATACGGAGATTGAGCTCGGCGCGCTGTCTCTTTTTCAGCTTTCGATCCTTGAGAGCAATCACCTGTGCTGCACGGTAGTCATCGAAATGAAGCCCGTAGGGCAGTTGTTTCAACTGCTGATATTCTTCAGCACGACCATCAAAGAGAAAATCGGTTTCAAGATTTTTCACAGCCCGCTCGTAGGCTGCACGATCAAGATCACTGGGGGAGACACGAATACCGAAGTGATCACGCATGCGCTCTTTAAAACTCTGATAACTCTCGGTCCTGTTACCGTCCGTACGTGGTGCCATGTCCAGGTAACCAGCCACATCGCGCAGTCTAGGCAGGGTCAGCTGGTCGGTCAGGTGGTAGAGGAGCCAGACGGCGGCCACGTTTTCAGATTTCACTCCTGCCCAGCTCATGGAAACAAAATCAAAGGGACTATGATGATCCGGACGGGGAAAGTAGGGCCGATCCATGAAAACAAATACGTTGCGCCGGTTATCCAACTGATCTACAGCGCTCCAGCCAAGCTGCAGGGCCGCAGAAAACAGAAACGGTTTAAAGGTTGAGCCCATCAGCCTTTTTGCCGAAACCGCCCTGTTGTAAAAACGGTTTTCCATTCCTCCGGCCATGGCCCTGATCATCCCCTCCTGCATGACCAGGGCGGCACCCTGCAGCTTGGGGTACCTTTCCAGGTCAAGAGTCGGCGAACCGTCAAAGAAATCTACTTCCCTGACACTGACATACACTCTGTCGCCGATCTGCAGACGGGTAAGCAGGTCTTTCAGGTCTTTTTTCCCTGGTTTGGCCCAGAGTCCTTTCCGGTACTTAACCAGGGCTTCAAGCATGCGAGAAAAACCCTGATGATCAATAAACCCGTCAGGTTGCCTGGGGCCGAACTGAACAGAAACCGCTGGTTTTTTCAGATCCTTGACATTAACGGCGCTGATCGTGCCGAACAGAAAGGCCTTTTCTCGAATCTCACTGTCTCCGGTGTACTTGAGTGCAGCATACTCCTGCTGTACTGTTTCCCGATCATAACCGCGCAACCGGACATCAACCCTGGACAACTCACGGCGAAGGGAGTACAGGGTGTCGTCCTGCAGCTGATGGTCTATTGAACTGATAATACGTGCCCCGGAGGTGGAGATGTTGGATATGCCGTTCTCTTCAAGGGCCTCGGTAATCACCTTGGTGGAAAGACCCTCCCTGACCAGGTCCATGACCGTATTTAAGGCAAAACTGGTTTTACCCTGCTTGAACACAATATCCTGCTCAATGGCGGCATTATATTGGCTTTGCGTGATCATTCCCAGCTTAAGCATATTGCCGAGCACATATCCGGCCCGCTCCTCGGCACGGAGCAATGCTTTACGGGCATCCTTCCTGTTTTTCTTGAGAAAGGGATTATAATAGTTGGGTTGCTTGACGGAACCGGCAATAAAGGCAGCTTCCAGCAGGGTCAGATCCCGGGCATCCTTATCAAAATAGTAGCGGGCTGCCACACCCAGACCGTGCCCGTTGCCGCTGACATAGAATTGATTGGTATAAAACTCCAGGATCTTTTCCTTGGAATACCGATTCTCAAGCCGCAGGGCATAGAGCAGTTCCTTCAGTTTTGCCTTATAACTGCGGGACTCCCGTTTGAACAGATTCTTTGCCGTCTGCTGGGTGATGGTACTGCCACCCTGCACAATTCTCCCTGCCTTGTAGTTGGCAATCATGGCCCGGACAATGCCGGGAATATCCACACCGTAATGAGCAAAGAACTTCTTGTCCTCTGCTGCAACAATGGCTGAAATAAAGTTTTTGGGTATCTGCTCATAATCAAGGTACTGCCGGTGATAATCCTGAAAGAGCACTCCGATTTTTTCTTTGCCATCGCGATAGTAGACCGGACTTTCCCTGCCGAGAATGGATTCAATATAGGCCTCATCCATCTCAGGACACGGTGCCTTGACCACCAGATGATAGAGAATACCCACACCACCGGCTGTCAGCAGCACACCCAGAAAAAGAACAGAGAAAAAAAGATATTTAAAAAAACGAAGCATGGCAGCTGTTATGGTTTCCAGTTTCCGGTTTCTGATCTACAGGTTGCCGATTCCACTGTGGTTTACAATTTTCATATTAATAGCACATAATTACATGAAAAATGACAGTATACATGACGGAAAACAGAGCGTTGTGAACCTGCTCTTCGGGCAACAGAAGCATTCTCCGGCGTGCCGACAATACAGGGCGTAGTTGTAAATCATAATAAGAACAGTTGTCAACAATATGTTTTTTCTTGATAAATTGTACATGTTAATGGTAGATAAGTTGTAAAAATAACAACTTAGAAGTAGCTTCAACCTTTTGACAAATAAATATTCAATAAATTTAATATATTACCTGCAGGTCAACCTTCGGAGTCTTACATGAAAGAAATACCGCATTTTGTATCCTGCTGCCTGATTCTTTTTTTACCACTGCTCTTCTCAGCCTGTTCGCCCCTTACCAGTACAGATAACTTCAATTCTGCCCGTCCACTTCAGGCCTCTACCGACTGTGAATATGACCGGGTTCAGGAAAACCAGATCATTCCTGTTGAATCAGAACAGGATCTGGAAGAAGAACTTGCAGGGCTGGCACAAGCTGGAGACTGGCAAGCCGACACTTCCAGCCTGAACAGGATTCCAGCACAGGTTTCATATGATTTCCCCGTTACCATCAATAAGCAGGTAGAATTTTATTTAAACCTGTTCCAGAACAAACAAAAAAAATATTTCAAACGCTGGCTGTCACGCTCCGGGAAATACCTGCCCGCCATCCGCCATGAACTGAGACAGGCCGGCCTTCCCCAGGATCTTGCCTATCTGGCCATGATTGAATCCGGTTTTAATCCTTCCGCCTATTCCCATGCCCATGCTGCCGGATTGTGGCAGTTTATCCGGGGCACAGGCCGAAACTACGGGTTACGCATTGATTCCTGGGTGGATGAACGACGTGAGCCCGAAAAAGCCACCAAGGCAGCGGTTGCCTACCTGAACGAACTGTACGACAGGTTCGGCGACTGGCATCTGGCAGTGGCAGCCTATAATGCCGGAGAGGGCAAGATTGAACGGGCTATAAAAAAATACAACTCCCGTGATTTCTGGAAACTGGCACAGTACCGATACCTGCGCCTGGAGACCAAACGGTATGTTCCCAAACTGATTGCGGCTATTTTGATTGCCCGCAACCCTGAACAGTATGGATTTGCTGACATTGACTACCAGCAACCTGTCAGGTACGACCTGATCAAGGTCCCGGGGCGCACCGACCTGAGGGCAATTGCGGTCAGTGGCTCCACAACGGTCAAGGAACTGCGCAAACTCAATAACGAACTGCGCAAAAACCTGACACCGCCGACACCCGGTTCCTATGAGCTCAAAATTCCTGCCGGCAGTCATGATCAGGTTGCCGCCAACATGTCCAGGCTGCATCCGGTGGTCACCACCGGCTACAAAACCCATAAAGTCTGCAAAGGTGAAACCCTCGGCCGGATCAGCAAACGGTACCGGGTAAGCATGACAACCCTGCTCAAAGCTAATAAACTGCGCACTGCAAAGCTGAAAGTCGGCCAGCGGCTGCGCATCCCCTACAGGACAACCAAGTATGTCCTGCTGAAAAAAGGACAGACAGCAAAAGAGTACTATGCCTCGACATCCGGAAACAGCCGCATGGTGCTCCATGAACTCGCAAAAGGAGAGACCCTGTCCAAGGTCAGCAAACAGTATAATGTGCCGGTTGAGCTGATCGTACAGTGGAATGACATAGCCGATGTTCGCAGGGTACGGGCTGGCCACCAGCTGGCTCTTTACCTTGATCAGCATGCAGTATCATCACCGATTTCCTCTGCAGCGGTATCCCCATCGACAACAATCGCCTCTCTGGCAGATGTCAAAAAACGGAAAGCCACCACAGTGATGAAAACCGGTCACAAAAAAGACAGGTCCATCAGTTATTATAAAGTTCGCAACGGGGATTCCCTCTGGTCCATTGCCAGAAAATTTAAAGTTTCAGCCCGTGATATCAGGCAATGGAACGGCCTGCGCAACAACCTGATCCACCCCGGCAAAAAGTTAAAAATAATTGATAGTTGACAGTGAAAAAGGCTTTACTCTGCTGTCTCCTGCTGCTTGCCGTACCTGTGTACGGACAGGCTCTGCAAAGCTCTGCAGAGGAAACAAAACGTACCTTCACTGTCCACCCGGCAGAGCAGCAGATTCTGCTCACCGGCTTCACCCGGGCCCGGGCCATCCTTGATATCATCCCGGAGGTAGCAGGTCGCTGTCTGGAAATCACTGCCGATATCGGCGAATCCATTCCTGATAACGGTATCTTTGCTGTTCTTGACTCCACCCTGGTCCGCCTTGACCTGAAGGCAAACAGCGTCAGCCGCAGGCAGGTCGAGCGTAAGCTTCGCTTTGAAACACAGCAGGTAAAGCGTTACCAGCAGCTGCACTCCTCAAAATCATCTTCCCGATCCAGACTTGATGAGCAGGAACTGCTGCGTGACCAGTCCAGCCTGAAACTGGATCAGCTGCAGGTTGAGGCCGAGCGCCTGCAGGAACTGCTCTCCCGCCATACCATCAAAGGACCGCCCGGCTGGAAGATAATAGAGCGACATCTTGAACCCGGCCAGTGGGTGCCGGCCGGCAGAATCCTTGCAAAAGCCGGAGACTACCGGAGCCTGATTGTCCCCCTGGCCGTCACCTCCTCCGAACTGCGCAGCCTGCAACAGGAAAAGTCCATCCAACTTCACCTGCCCGAAGAAAATATCCGTGGCCGGGCAAGCCTGTACCGGATTTCTCCGGGATTTGATCCGGTAACCCGCAAAATCAGGATAAAAATCCTCCTTGACCGGCAAACCTATGACAGTCTTTCACTGAAGCAGGGCGGTGTACGGGTTGAAATCCCGGTCCAAGTCCCGGATCCCATGCACGCTTTCCTGGTGCCGGCAGATGCTGTTACAGAGCGGTACGAGGAGAGCTGGCTTACCCGGGAAAACGGCGAACAGGTTCGAATCATTGTTCTTGGGCCTGCCGCAGGAATGGATAAAGAGATGCAATGGCTGCGCATCACCTCCCCTGAAATCAGAACCGGCGACCGTTTCAGGTTCGCTCCTGCTCCCTAGTTCATTGTGACTTCCTTTGTCCGTTTCACCCTGAGCCAGCGGGTGCTGCTCAACCTTTTCTTTGTACTGCTCATGGTTATCGGTGCCTGGGCCATGCTCCGTTCTCCGGTTGAACGCTATCCCAATATTCATTTCGGCAAGGTGTATATCGACACCTTTTATCCCGGCGGCTCTCCCCGTGATGTCGAAGCCCTGGTCACCCGCGTTATAGAAGACGCCCTGGATGATCTGGATGATGTGGAATATATCATGTCCCATTCCTACCGGGAACGATCTTCCATCCTGGTAAAATTTCTTGATGATACGGATTACGAGACCGGCTTTGATGAGCTGCGATTCAAGGTCCAGGGTATCCTGCAGGATCTGCCCCCGGAGATAGATCCTCCAAAATTCAACTACCTGGATGTCAACGACTGGTTTCCTGCCATTTCGGTCAACATCCTTGGTGATCGTTCCAACCGTGTTCTGACCCTGATCGCCGAAGACCTTAAACCCCGGCTTGCCCACATTACAGGATTGAAAGAGATCAAGCTGATCGGTGAATACGTGCGTGAGTTTCATGTCCTGCTTGATACCGCCCGGATGCAGAGATTCGGCATTACCTTTGATCAGGCGGCAGCAGCCCTAGCCCGGTCCAATGTTATTGTTCCGGCAGGCGATTTTATTACCCGGGGCAGCGAGTTGATGATACGGGTGGACGAACGGTTCCGCAGCAGGGAACAGATCATGCAGACTATTGTCCGGACCGACGGGGACGGCTCCTTTGTCAGAATCTCCGATATTGCGGAAGATGCTTTTCTCTCCCACCGCAAACCCTTTGTTATCTCGTCGGTCAACGGTGAGGACTGTGTCAGTCTGCAGCTTATCAAGACCCGGGAATCCAATGCCATCCGGATTGTCGCTGAAACCAGGAAAATTATTGCTGACAACCAGGAACGCTACCGGGCCGAAGGTGTTCAGCTCACCCTGACCCAGGATTCCACTGTCAAGATCAGGGACTCCATCCGGGTCCTGGGGACCAACCTGCTGCTGGGTGTTATCCTGGTTTCGCTGCTGATCTGGTCTGTCATGGGGCTGCGCAACGCTGCCCTGACCACAGTTGGCATACCCTTTGCCTTTCTGGTCACCATGGCCATCAACTACCTGACCGGTAACTCCATCAACGAGATGTCCCTGTTTTCCTTTGTGCTGGTCTCGGGCATTATTGTTGATGACGCCATCATAGTGGTGGAAAATATTTATCGTCATATCCAGATGGGCAAGAAGATTGAGGACGCGGTTGTCAGCGGTACGGCTGAAGTCTTTCTGCCCGTGGTGTCGGCCACACTCACCACCATTGCCGCCTTCCTGCCCATGCTGATCATGAGCGGTTCCATCGGCGAGTTCTTTGCCGTCATCCCCAAGGCCGTTTCCTATGCCCTGGCCGCTTCCCTGATCGAGTGTCTGCTCATTCTGCCCATACATTACCTGGATTACGGACCGCGTAAAAACCAGGGAGTACGGCTTGGACACCGTTATGCAATTACCAGCGGCAGCCACAGCTTTACAGTTGAAGACACGCTGTTCATGTCGTTTGTCCGCAGATTTTTTAACCGGCTCCTGCAACCGGCCCTGCGGTTCAGGCTGCCGTCCATGGGAACACTGCTGCTTCTCTTTATTGTTGCCCTGTTCATCGCCATTGTTTCACTGACCGGCAAGATGAACCTTATCCGGGTAACTTTTTTCCCCGATGACTACTCCATCTATTATGTGGAAGTCAGCGGTCCCGTGGGAACGCCCATTGAAACTACTCACAGGCTGGTAAAAGACATTGCCGCAGAAATCATGGCAGACGGGCCCGGCATGGCAGCTTCTGCCGCAGGCATGGCCGGTTTTTACTTAAATGAGAATTACATGGCGGTATGGGGCCACCATCTCGGCCATGTGATCGTCACCCTGCCCGCTCTGAAAAAACGTCATTTTGAGGATGATCCGGACAATGACATCCTGGCTCACCTGGACACCATGCGCAGCAGACTTGCGCACTTTACCGACTCCGGATTCAGTTTGCGTATTCGGCCGGAAAAAGACGGCCCGCCTGCGGGCAAGGATGTCAACATCAGAATTCTGGGTTCCCATGTGGATATGGTCGAAAAAGTGAGTGAACAGATCATTTCCTTTCTCCGCAATGATCCTGTCATGGGACCGGATCTCGTTGATCTGCAGAACGACCAGGGGCAAGCGGGCCGGGTCCTACGCTTTAAGATACTTAAAGAACGGGCAGCCGAATACGGCCTTGCTCCCGATCAGGTCGCAGCTCTTGCCGCCTCGGTACTCAACGGCAGGCTGGCAGGAAAATACCGCATGCTTGATGAAGAAATCGACATCAAGGTTCTGATCTCTGCGGACCAGGATCAGGGGCTTCAGCAAGCTCTTATGGTGCCGATAATCGAACATGCTGACGGCCCGGTTCGACTTGCTGATCTCTGCGAACCTGAATTCACCATCGAGCCTGGATTTCTCAACCGGTTCCAGGGAAAACGTGCAATTACCATCACCGGCAACATCCGGCCGGGCAGTGATATCTCATCCCAGTCTGTTGTTGACCGGGTTTCAAGCTGGTTTACGACCGTCCAGGATGCGTATCCGGGCGTGGCCCTGAACTTTGCCGGCGAGTATGAATCAACCCAGCGTTCCTACACCTCGCTCACCTATGCCTTTCTGATCGCCCTGCTGCTCATCTACCTGATCCTGGCCACCCAGTTTCACTCATACCTGCAGCCGCTGATCATCATTTCCACCGTGATCTTTGCCCTGATCGGTGTTATATACGGGACTTTTCTTTCCAGATCGCTCTTTACTATCAACTCCTTCATGGCTATTGTCGGAGTAACAGGCGTGGTGGTCAACGACTCCCTGGTGCTGATCGAGTTTATCAATAAACTGTATGCATCAGGTCTTTCCAGGCGTGAAGCGATCGTGGCGGGGACCAACACCCGTTTACGTCCCATCATTTTAACTACCTTGACCACGACTCTGGGCCTGCTGCCCATGGCCCTTGGAATTCCGGAGTATTCTCTGGTCTGGGGGACCATGGCCATGACCTTTGTCACCGGGCTGTGTACGGCAACCTTTTTAACCATTATCATCGTACCCGTGGAATGGGATATGATGATGGCCTGGAAAGAAAGGCGGACAAAACAGGCAGGCGCTGATCAACTGCCTACAACCATCAACATTAAACGGCTGGAAAAATCATAAATCAGCTTTAGGCCACCTTAAAAAATAGATATTTTGCAAGGTGCCCTTTACACAATAACCGGCGCCGGAACCTTCAACCTTGAATCTATCCCCCATGACCGACATACCCTTTCCTGCCCATGACTATTCCGACGATGTTGCCGTCATTACACATGGTGACAAAACTATCCTGCTCATTGGAACCGCCCATATCTCCCAGCAATCCGCCGATCTTGTCGAACAGGTTATTGCCCGAGAACAACCCGATACCGTCTGCATTGAACTGGATGAAAAAAGATTCACCGCCCTGTCGCAGCCGCAGCGCTGGGAAAACCTTGACCTCAAACAGATCATCCGAAAAAAGCAGCTCTCCACCCTGCTGGTTAACCTGGTGCTCTCCTCATACCAGAAAAAACTTGGCGGCCAGTTGGGCATACAACCGGGAGCTGAGCTGTTAGCTGCTGCCAGGGAGGCGGAAAAACTGAATATTCCCGTGGAACTCTGTGACCGGGATGTGCGCGTTACCCTGCGGCGGGCCTGGAAAACTACCTCTTTTTTCAGGAAAGGCTATCTGATGGCCACACTCCTTGCCTCGCTGTTTGATAAAACCGAGCTTAATGAGGAAAAACTGACCGAGCTGCGCAACAAGGATGTCCTTTCCGAGATGATGAAGGAGATCGGCGAAGCTCTGCCTGCAGCTAAACATGTACTTATCGACGAACGCGACATCTTTATGGCGGAAAAGATAAAATCGGCTCCGGGAAAACGGATTGTCGCCGTGGTCGGGGCCGGTCATATGCAGGGTATCCAGCGGGTGATCGGACAGGACAACAGTGATCAAATGGAGGAGATCAACTCCATTCCGCCGGTATCAAAGGGCTGGAAAATTGCAGGCTGGTCCATCCCGGCAGCCATCCTGCTCTCCCTGGGCATTATCGGTTTCCGCCAGGGGGCCGGTGAAGCAGGAGCAAACGCCCTGTTCTGGATCCTGGCCAATGGTATTCCCTCGGCCATTGGAGCCCTGATCGCCTTTGGACACCCGGCAACTATTTTCTCCGCCTTTGTGGGCGCTCCCGTCACCAGCCTGACGCCGGTTATCGGTGCAGGCTACGTCTGTGCCTTTGTCCAGGTCATGACCCAGCCACCGCTGGTAAAAGAGTTTGAGGCCGTGTCCGTCGACATCGGTACTGTCCGCGGCTGGTGGCA
>CAZKBZ010000065.1:0-15704 GCA_964551175.1 uncultured Desulfobulbus sp. | reverse complement strand
CCGTGAAGGCGGCCGGACCGTCGGCGCCGGTGTGATCAGCGAAATCATCGAGTAAACCTTCCAGCTGCATCCGTGGGTAGCGGGAGCAACAGGAATTCTACAACTGCAGCCGGGCAAAATGCCCTGCTGCAGTTCATATATTTGGGATCACCGAAATGAGAGATATCATCACCCTTGCCTGCAAGGAATGTAAGCAGCGCAACTATACGACAACTAAAAATAAACGGACTATTCCGCATAAGCTGGAACTGAAAAAGTTCTGTCCGTTCTGCAAAACACATACTTCCCACAAGGAAACCAAATAAGTTGATTGTAGAGAGATGACAGTGGGTAATGCACGCGGCGCTAAATGACCAACCCGTAACATCTACTCTGTTTGTGCAGGCCAGTAGCTCTAATTGGTAGAGCATCGGACTCCAAATCCGAGGGCTGGGGGTTCGAGTCCCTCCTGGCCTGCCAGTGTACTTTTTTGCTTATAGAAAAATGTCTGCAGCAAGCCATAAGATTTATAAATTATTTTTATTGGATCTTATGACGGTGGTTTAAAATATGCTCCAGCTCTGCTGGTTTGAGAGACGATGGCAAACAAAAAGAAAAAAAGCAGCGGCAAGGGTGGGCAGGCCAGGCAGGCAGAGGTCACCGTGCCCAAAAAGTCCCTGCTTTCACCTGCTGCTATCCGTGACTTTTATCACGAGGTGGTGGCTGAATTCAAGAAGATTGTCTGGCCGGACCGTAAGGTAACCCTGGGGGTGACCGGATTCGTCATTCTGCTTACGGTTGTTCTGTCCATCTATCTGGGATCAGTAGATTTTATTCTTGGTAAACTGGTTTCCATGGTCCTGCAATAGGCATTAATAATGGCAAAAAACTGGTACATCGTTCATACGCACACCGGCTTTGAAACCAAAGTCAAGGCAACGCTTGAGGACCGGATCCGGCAGGCCGGACAGGAGGAAATGTTCGGCGAAATCCTTGTCCCCACTGAACAGGTGGTTGAAATGGTCAAGGGTGTTCGCAAGACTTCAGAACGCAAATTTTTTCCCGGTTATATCCTGGTTAATATGGATATGAATGAGCACTCCTGGCATACGGTTGTGGAGACGCCCCGTGTAACCGGTTTTGTGGGCGTAAATGCCAACCAGGCCATTGGTAACCAGGAGATTTACAAACTGATTCCGGCGCTTACTCAGGAAGAGGCTGACAAGATCATTGGTCGTATCGCTGATGGCGCTGAGAAACCCAAACCTAAGGTCATCTTCGAGGTGGGCGATGTGGTTCGGGTCATAGAGGGCCCTTTTGCCAACTTCGAGGGAACGGTTGATGAGGTCTTCCCGGATAAGGGCAGGGTCCGTGTAATGGTATCGATTTTTGGACGTTCAACTCCGGTTGAGCTTGAATATATGCAAGTGAGCAATAATTAGACTCCATGCTCGACCGTGGAGGTGTGGAGGAGTAGAAAATGGCTAAAAAAATTCAATCGTATATAAAATTGCAGATTCCCGCCGGCAAGGCCAACCCGTCACCACCTGTCGGCCCGGCCCTTGGTCAGCATGGTGTGAACATCATGGATTTCTGCAAGGCTTTCAATGCCAAGACACAGTCTGAGGGCGATACCATTATACCGGTGGTTATTACGGTATTTACTGATCGTTCCTTCAGTTTTATCACCAAGACGCCGCCCGCCTCTGTTCTGTTGCTCAAGGCAGCTGGAGTCGAGAAGGGGTCCGGTAATCCTAAACGTGAGCGTGTAGCTGAGATTTCAAAAGACAAGATCAGGGAGATTGCAGAGATCAAGATGCCTGACCTGAATGCCTATGACATTGAGCAGGCCATGCGTATTGTCGAGGGTACAGCCCGCAGCTGCGGTATCACTGTTTTAGACTGATTTACAGGCAGGTAGGCTATTAGCCTTTCAGGCTGCAGAGGACTGTTAAAAGTTCATGCTTCTGTTCGCAGCAGCTTCCAGCTATAGCCTGAACAACCTGATTATTATACAAAATCGCTTGTACCTGTCCGACTGACCACCGGATAAGGGAGAACTGACATAAGGTCTGAATTATGCCCAGACATGGAAAGCAATACAGAAAGGCAGCAGAAGAAATAGACCGCACCAGGCTCTATGAACTGCAGGAGGCTCTTGAGCTGGTTCTCAAGAATAAATGTGCTAAATTTGACGAAACCATTGATATCGCCGTACGCCTTGGAGTTGATCCGCGTCACGCAGATCAGATGGTTCGCTCAACGGTAATTCTGCCCCATGGAACAGGCAAGGATGTTCGTGTTCTTGTCTTTGCCAAAGGTGAAAAAGAAGCTGAAGCACTGGCTGCCGGTGCTGATTATGCCGGATCAGATGAGATTATTGCTAAAATAAAGGACGGCTGGCTTGAATTTGACAAGTCCATCGCCACCCCGGACATGATGGGTGAAGTTGGTAAGATAGGTCGTATCCTCGGGCCGAGAAACCTGATGCCCAATGCCAAGCTTGGTACGGTCACCTTTGATATTGAGCGGGTGGTAAAAGAGACCAAAATGGGCAAGGTGGATTTTCGGGTTGATAAAGCCGGAGTAGTCCACGCTCTGGTGGGTAAACGCTCCTTTGGTGCTGAAAAGCTTGTCGATAATATTACTGCATTTGTCGACAGATTGATCCAGCTGAAACCATCCTCAAGTAAAGGTGTGTACCTGCGTTCGATAGTCGTGTCCAGTACCATGGGACCCGGCGTTAAAATTGATCCGCTGCAGGTACGTTCTCTTACCAAGGCGTAAAACCTTTTGTCCGCCTGCCGGCAGTGACCGGGGCGGTGGCAACTGTTTCATAGAGGATTTTTTATATATCAACTTTTTTTGTTGTAAACCTGGGAAGGTCAGAGACAGCAGGCACGGAAGTTTAATAACCTTGCGGTTACCTGCCGAGACCATGCACCGGTTACCCGATTGCAGGGCAACCGGCACAATGTCTTCATTCCGAATTTCTGCTGTCTCACGATTGTCCCGCGACTACCAAGGAGGTGTACCAGTTGAATCGCGAAACCAAGGCTACAAAGGTCAGTGAACTCAACAAGACCTTTAGCAGGGCCAAGTTCGCGGTAGTAGCTGATTACCGCGGATTAAAAGTCACGGAGCTGGAAAAACTGCGTGGCAGCCTGCGAGAGCAGAATGCACAGATCCAGATTGCCAAGAACACCCTGCTCAGGCTCGCCGTCAAGGGGACTGAGTTTGAAGGGTTGACCGATGATTTCACAGGCACCACAGCCATAACCTTCAGCTTTGATGATCCGGTTGGGCCTGCCAAGGCACTTGCCGAATTCGGCAAAGAGTTTGAGGCCCTGCAGATCCGTTCCGCTGCTCTTGACGGCAAGGTCCTGGCTGCTGATGAAGTTATCGCTCTGTCAAAGCTGCCCAGCAAAGAACAGTTGCTTGGCCAGCTCTGCAGTGTACTTGCGGCTGTACCGACCAAGCTTGTTCGTACCCTTAATGCGGTTCCGAACAATCTGGTCTATGCACTGCAGGCAATTAAAGATCAGAAAGAAAATTAATTTAAGTTTTTCAGGAGGAATGAAAGATGTCTGACGCTATTGAACAGGTTGTAGAGATTGTAGAGAAAATGAGCCTTCTCGAGGTTGCAGAACTCGTTAAGGCCCTTGAGGAGAAATTCGGTGTTTCAGCCGCTGCTCCGGTAGCTGTTGCTGCGGTGGGTGGCGCTCCCGCAGAAGGTGGCGGTGCCGCTGAAGAAAAGACTGAGTTTGATGCAGTACTGACTGCAGCCGGTGATCAGAAGATCAAGGTAATCAAGGAAGTCCGTGCGATTACCGCGCTTGGTCTGAAAGAGGCCAAGGGACTGGTTGAAAGCGCTCCGGCCCCGATCAAGGAAGGTGTTTCCAAGGACGAAGCCAACGAGATCAAAGAGAAGATCGAAGCTGTTGGTGGTTCCGTGGAAATCAAGTAGCACTGCTGCTTCTGCTGTCCGCCTGCAGGACTTTGTCCGGAGGCGGATATGTTCATACGACACAGTAACGCTACGGGGGACAATCCCCCGTAGCGTTACTGTGTTTGTGGGACGCAAGAGGTTTCAGGTTTAATGGAAAGTCAGGAACAGTCTGAAAACATTTGATTTTTAATTACAGGCACCTGGTTTTTGCGGATTGTATTGAGAGGGATCATGAATAGAGTACGAAAAAGTTTTGCCAAGACAAGCCGGATTGTGGAGCCGCCGCATCTTATTGCCATGCAGCGATATTCCTACGAGCGTTTCCTGCAAAGGGGCGTTCAGCCAGAGCAGCGTGAAGAAGTCGGTTTGCAGGCTATCTTTAAGAACATATTTCCGATTTCGGATTTCAACGAACTCTGTTCCCTCGAATTTGTCCGTTATGCATTCGGCGAACCGAAGTATACCGTTGAAGAGTGTATTGAACGGGGCATGACCTATGATGTCCCGGTGAAGATTACTGTTCGGCTGATCACCTTTGATGTTGACGAGACCACCGGCGTACAGTCGGTGCGAGATATCAAGGAGCAGGAAGTATTTCTGGGTTCTCTGCCCCTGATGACCAAGGATGGTGTCTTTGTGGTCAATGGTACCGAACGGGTGGTTGTTAATCAGCTGCAGCGTTCACCGGGACTTTTTTACACCCATGATAATGGTAAATCCCATGCATCGGGAAAACGGCTCTACTCCGCACGCATAATCCCTGTGCGGGGTTCCTGGCTAGATTTTGAGTTTGATATCAAAGACGTGCTTCATGTACGCATTGATCGAAGGCGCAAACTGCCCGTTACAACCCTGCTTAAGGCATTGGGTTATACGGATGAAGAGCTGTTGAGGGAATTTTACAAGATTGATACCGTTCATCTGAAGAAGGGCAAATTTTCCCTGCTCTTTCAACCGGAAACCTTTATCGGCCAGCGGTTGACCACGGATCTGATTAATCCTGAAGACGGCGAGGTCCTGGGAAAGAAGGGCCGCAAGGTCTCAAAAGCACTGGCCAAACGGATCCAGAATGCCGGCATAACAGATGTGCCGGTGGATGATGAAGATCTGCTTGATCGTTTTCTTGTGACGGACCTGGTGGATCCTGAAAGCGGCGAGTTGATTGCCAAAGGGAATGAGCCTCTCAGCGAATCTTTGATTGAGACCATTAAAGGGAGCAAAATTAAAGAGTTCGAGCTGCTCTTTATTGACGGTGTCACCGTCTCCGAAGCGTTTCGTAAGACACTGTTTATTGACAAGGTCCAGGATACGGAGCAGGCACTCATTGAAATTTACCGACGCCTGCGTCCCTCCAGTCCGCCGACTCCTGAGATTGCCCAGGCGTTTTTTGATAAACTGTTTTTTGATCCGGCAACATACGATCTGTCCGTGGTCGGCCGTTACAAGATCAACTCCAAGCTTGGAGTTGATACTCCCATTGAGCAGAGAACGCTGACCAAGGAGGATATTCTTCTCGGTGTCAAGCATCTGGTCCGGTTGAAAGATAACCTGCGTGACGGAGATGACATTGATCATCTTGGGAACCGGCGGGTACGGACAGTGGGTGAACTCTGTGAAAATCAGTACCGCATGGGGCTGGTCAGGATGGAGCGTGCCATCAAGGAGCGGATGAGCCTGCAGGAGATCGAAACCCTGATGCCCCATGACCTGGTGAATCCCAAGCCGGTCACTGCCGCCATTAAAGAGTTTTTCGGCACTTCCCAGCTGTCCCAGTTCATGGATCAGACCAACCCGTTGTCCGAGGTGACCCATAAGCGTCGCCTGTCTGCTCTGGGACCTGGAGGATTGTCCCGTGAACGCGCCGGATTCGAAGTCCGTGATGTTCACCCGACGCATTACGGGCGCATCTGTCCGGTCGAGACCCCTGAGGGACCCAACATCGGTCTTATTGTCTCCCTGGCGACATATGCAAAGGTGAATCCCTACGGGTTTATCGAGACTCCGTACCGGATTGTCAAGGACCGCGAGGTTACTGACGAGGTCAAGGACTTTACAGCCCTGCAGGAGCAGGCCGAGATCGTGGCCCCGGCGAAAGTTACGCTGAAAGATGATAAGGTAATTGTGGATGATACCCTCATTGCGCGTCTTGATGGCGAGGTTGTCACTGTTTCAGCCGATGAGGTGACGGCCATGGATGTCGCCCCCAACCAGCTGGTTTCCGTGGCAGCTTCTCTGATTCCTTTTCTGGACAATGATGACGCCAACCGGGCTCTGATGGGTTCCAACATGCAGCGCCAGGCTGTTCCGCTGCTTAAGACTGCATCTCCGCTTGTGGGAACCGGGGTGGAGAAGTATGTGGCCCAGGATTCCGGCGCCTGCCTGCTGGCTGGAGGAGCCGGAGTTGTGGAAGAGGTTGACGCCAACCGGATCGTTGTGCGCTATGATGAGCCGGGAACGGATGGTTTTGATACCGGTATCGGGGTATATCGTCTGTCCAAGTATAAAAAGTCCAACCAGAACACCTGTTTTAACCAGAAACCGCTTGTTCTGCCCGGAGAACGGGTAGAGAAAGGAGATGTGCTGGCAGATGGATCCTCTGTCGAGATGGGTGAACTGGCCCTGGGCAAGAACGTGACCATCGCCTTTATGCCCTGGCGTGGTTACAACTTTGAGGATTCCATTCTCATCAATGAGCGGCTGCTCAAGGAAGATACCTTTACCTCGGTCCATATCGAAATTTTCGAGACCATGGCCAGGGATACCAAACTGGGCAAGGAAGAGATCACACGCGATATTCCCAATGTCGGTGATGAAGCCCTGCGCAATCTGGACGACTCAGGTATCATCCGGATCGGTGCGGAGGTCAGTGCCGGTGACATGCTGGTGGGCAAGGTGACGCCCAAGGGTGAGACCATGCTTTCTCCGGAGGAGAAACTGCTGCGGGCAATCTTCGGCGAAAAGGCCGGTGATGTCAAAGATTCATCCCTGCGTGTCCCGCCCGGTGTTGAAGGTGTGGTCATTGACGCCAAGGTCTTCTCCCGCAAGGGTGTGGATAAGGATGAGCGGACCATGATGATTGAGGATGAGGAAATCAGCCGCCTCAATCGTGATATGAACGATGAGCTCAGCAGCCTGAAAAAAGGCGTACGCAAAACCCTGTCCGACCTGCTGGTCGGTCGTACGGTCAAGGCGGATATCAAGGATAAAAAGGGCAAGGTTCTGCTCAAGCTGGGAAAAAAACTGACAGCCGAGGTCGTGGATCAGGTTGCTTTTCAGCGGTTGCGTGGCCTTGAATTTTCCGAGCGCTCCAAGTACGAGGATCAGCTGGAAGAAATCTTTAACAATTACAGCCGGCAGGCCCAGGCAGTCCGTGAACGGTATGAGGGTATTGTTGAACGGATGGAAAAGGGTGATGACCTGCCCCCAGGCGTAGTGAAGATGGTCAAGATCTATGTTGCCACCAAGCGTAAGCTCTCTGTGGGCGACAAGATGGCCGGTCGTCACGGCAACAAGGGTGTTGTCTCCCGCCTGCTGCCGGAAGAGGATATGCCATTCTTTGCTGACGGCACCACTGTTGACATGGTCCTGAATCCGCTGGGTGTTCCCTCCCGTATGAACGTTGGCCAGGTGCTTGAGTGTCATCTTGGTTTTGCCGCTAAACGGCTGGGTGAGCAGATTCAGAAACTGGCCCAGGAAAATGAGGTCAAGCAGATCAAAGAGCGACTGCAGGCAATCTATTCTAAGGATGAATACAATGCGCTCACCAGAGGGCTGACCGATGAAGAACTGGTGGACAAGATGCGCAAGTACGGGCATGGCATCCACATGGCTACGCCGGTGTTCGACGGCGCCTCTGAAGAGGAGATCCGACGGTTACTTACTGAAGCCGGAGTCCATGAGGTCGGCCAGTCAACACTGTATGACGGCTTGACCGGTGACAGGTTTGACAACCAGATTACCGTGGGTACCATGTATGTCCTCAAACTGCATCATCTGGTTGATAACAAGATTCATGCCCGCTCCACCGGCCCCTACTCCCTGGTTACCCAGCAGCCGTTGGGTGGCAAGGCTCAGTTCGGCGGTCAGCGGCTTGGTGAGATGGAGGTCTGGGCCATGGAGGCCTATGGCGCTGCTTATACGCTCAAAGAGTTTCTCACCGTCAAGTCCGATGATGTTGAAGGACGTACCACCATGTATGAGAAGATCGTCAAGGGAAATAACTTCCTTACAACCGGTCTGCCCGAGTCATTCCATGTGCTCGTCAAAGAGCTGAAAGGGTTGTGTCTGGATGTCGAGCTGCTTGAGTAGCAGAAACCGGAACCGGAGAATGACGGCTGTCGGGGGCGGCAGGATGCTTCCCGCACAAGTAAAGCAGGTATAAGAACAAGAGAGGATAATCTTCGTGCAAGAACTGTTCAACTTCTTTAATACACCGAAAGGACCAGTTAATTTTAATAAGGTAAAGATCTCCCTTGCCTCCCCGGCAAAGATCCTTGAGTGGTCACATGGTGAGGTGAAAAAACCGGAGACCATTAACTACCGGACATTCAAACCTGAGCGTGACGGTCTGTTCTGTGCTAAGATTTTTGGTCCGGTCAAGGATTACGAGTGCAACTGCGGCAAATACAAACGCATGAAGCACCGTGGTGTTGTCTGTGAAAAATGCGGGGTTGAGGTTATCCAGTCCAAGGTCCGCCGGGAACGGCTGGGTCATATTGAACTGGCTGCCCCGGTGGCCCATATCTGGTTTTTGAAATCGCTGCCGTCTAAGATCGGTGCGATTCTGGATATGACGCTTAAGCAGCTGGAACGGATACTCTACTTTGAATCGTATGCCGTCATTCGTTCGGAAGTTGAAACCCTGCCGGTCGGCAGTTTGCTCAATGAAGAAGAGTACCGCAACAACCTGGAGCTCCATCCGGGTAAGTTCAAGGTAGGTATCGGCGCAGAAGCCATACGTGAAATGCTGATGGATCTTGATCTGCCTGAGCTTTCCGCGCAGTTGCGTAAGGATATGAAGGAGACCGGTTCCAAGACCAAGCGGACCAAGTATGGGAAACGGCTGAACGTTGTGGAGGCATTTCGTGATTCCGGGAACCGCCCTGAATGGATGATACTGGAAGTGATTCCGGTCCTGCCGCCTGATCTTCGTCCCCTTGTGCCGCTGGAAGGAGGCCGCTTTGCCACCTCGGACCTGAATGACCTGTACCGCAGGGTTATCAACCGCAACAACCGTTTGAAACGGCTGATTGAGCTTGATGCTCCTGATATTATTATCCGTAATGAAAAGCGGATGCTGCAGGAAGCTGTGGATGTCCTTTTTGACAACGGACGTCGGGGACGGACCATAACAGGCCCCAACAAACGACCTCTGAAATCGCTTTCAGACATGCTTAAAGGCAAGCAGGGGCGTTTCCGTCAGAACCTGCTTGGTAAACGTGTCGACTATTCCGGTCGTTCCGTTATCGTTGTCGGACCGCATTTGCGGCTGCACCAGTGCGGCCTGCCCAAGAAAATGGCCCTGGAGCTGTTCAAACCTTTTATTTACAACAAGCTCGAGACCAAGGGGCTTGTCACCACCATCAAGAGTGCCCGTAAGATGGTGGAAAAGGGGTCCAGAGAGGTCTGGGATGTGCTCGATGATATCGTGCGGGAGTATCCGGTTATTCTCAACCGTGCACCCACCCTGCACAGGCTTGGGATGCAGGCCTTTGAAGTGGTTCTGATCGAGGGAAAGGCTATCCAGCTTCATCCTCTGGTCTGTGCGGCGTTCAATGCCGACTTTGACGGTGATCAGATGGCCGTTCATGTCCCTCTGTCTGTCGAGGCACAGGTTGAGGCACGGGTTCTGATGATGTCCACCAACAATATCCTTTCTCCTGCAAGCGGTAATCCGGTCATTATTCCGAGTCAGGATATTGTTCTCGGGCTCTACTATATGACCAGGGAACGGGTGGCTGTTGCAGGCGAGGGGTCTGTTTTCAGTTCACCCGGTGAAGCGCGCATGGCCTATGATCATGGCGTTGTACATCTGCAGGCAAAGGTAAAGGTACGCCTTGATGGTGAACTGGTTGACACCACCATGGGCCGGATCCTTGTCGGCGAATTACTGCCTGAGACCATTCCCTTTGCCCTGGTGAACAAGGAGTTGTCCAAGAAGGAACTCGGTTTTCTGATTGATTACACCTATCGTCATGCCGGTACAAAGGATACGGTTATCCTGGCGGATCGCCTGAAGGACCTGGGCTATGAGCAGGCAACGCTTGCCGGTATCTCCATCTGCATCAATGACATGAAGATTCCTGTTGCCAAGGAAGATTTTGTTGAAGAGTCGGAGCGGGAAGCCGCCGAGGTTGATCAGCAGTATTCCGACGGTCTGATCACCGATGGTGAGAAGTACAATAAGATTGTCGACATCTGGTCCAAGGCCACCGACAAGATCACTAAGGAGATGATGGATGAGATGGCGGTGGAGTATGCCCCTGACAGTGAAGGCAAAATCCAGGAGCTCAAGAGCTTCAACTCGGTTTTTATCATGGCAGATTCAGGTGCCCGTGGTTCAAAGGACCAGATCAGGCAGCTGGCCGGTATGCGCGGCCTGATGGCCAAGCCAACGGGTGAGATCATCGAAACTCCGATCAAGGCCAACTTCCGTGAAGGGTTGACCGTACTTGAATACTTTATTTCTACACATGGTGCTCGTAAGGGACTTGCTGATACGGCTCTTAAAACAGCAAACTCCGGTTACCTGACAAGGCGTCTGGTGGATGTCTCCCAGGATTCAACCATTGTTGAAAAAGACTGCGGCACCATGCGTTATACCCTGGCGGAGCCTCTGCTGGACGGTGGAGAGGTGATCGTTCGCATAGGAGAGCGAATCCTGGGCAGGGTAGCCAGTGATGATATCATTGATCCGCATAGTGGTAAAGTTTTAGTTGAGATGGATACCGAGATAACGGAAGAAAAGGTCGAGGCCATTGAAGCTGCCGGTATTGATCGGGTCAAGATTCGTTCCGTGCTTACCTGCGAGGCCAAACGGGGAGTCTGCGTCATGTGTTACGGTCGTGATCTCGGCCGCGGCCACATGGTTAACATCGGCGAGGCAGTGGGTATCATTGCTGCCCAGTCCATTGGTGAGCCCGGCACTCAGTTGACCATGCGTACCTTTCATATCGGTGGAACAGCCAGCCGGGCTGTTGAACAGGCAGAGGTTCGCAGCCAGCGCGGTGGTATTGTCAAGTACCAGCAACTGCACTCTGTTAAAAATGCAGAAGGCTTTCATGTGGTCATGAACCGGAATTCTGAAATTACGATTATAGATGACCAGGGTATTGACCGCGAGCGTTTTCCGGTTCCCTACGGTGCTGAGCTCAAGGTTGAGGATGGTGCCAAAGTGGAACCCGGGACGGTGATAGCCGACTGGGATGCCTTCTCAATCCCCATTGTGGCGGAAGTGGGTGGCAGGATCAAGTACGGTGACGTGGTTGAAGGCGAAACCATGCAGGAGAGGGTTGACCAGGTAACCGGCAAGGCCTCCAAGGTTATCATTCATTCTACAACTGCCAAGAATAGAAGTTCGCGTATTTCGATAAAAGATGGACGTGGACGGACCAAAAAACTTCCGGGCGGTGACCATGAAGCCCGCTACTCTCTGCCGGTAGGAACGATCATCACCGTTGACGAGGGAGAGGAGATTACCCCGGGTACGGTTATTGCCAAGATTCCGCGTGAGACGACTAAAACCAAGGATATTACCGGTGGTCTGCCCCGCGTTGCCGAACTTTTCGAGGTGCGTAAACCCAAGGAGCAGGCAATCGTTACCGAAATTGGTGGCCGGGTCAGTTTTGGCAAGGAACTTAAAGGAAAACGCAGGGTAGTCATAACACCTGAAGCGGGTGAACCCAGGGAATATCTGGTGCCGAAGGCAAAACATATCACCGTGTATGAAGGAGACATTGTCAAGGCCGGAGACAAACTGATGGATGGAACCATCCTGCCCAACGATATCCTGCGTATCAAGGGTGAAGAGGAGCTTGCCCGTTTTCTGGTTGACGAGATCCAGGAAGTGTATCGACTGCAGGGTGTAAAAATTAATGACAAGCATATTGAGACCATTGTCCGCCAGATGCTGAAAAGGGTCAAGGTCACAGATGCCGGTGACACCAGGTTCATGCTGGACCAGCAGGTTGAAAAGTGGAGATTTTATGAAGAAAATGAGAGGGTACGGGCGGAAGGGCTGCAGCCCGCTTCAGCTGAGCCGCTGCTGTTGGGTGTGACCAAAGCCTCCCTGTCAACAGACTCATTCATCTCGGCTGCTTCCTTCCAGGAGACGACCAAGGTACTGACCAATGCAGCCATGGCCGGCAAGGTGGATACCCTGGACGGTCTGAAGGAGAATGTCATCATGGGACGGTTCATCTCTGCCGGTACCGGCCTGCCGCGGTATCGTATCAACAGTGAGCAGTAAATACTTTTTATGGTTGACAGGGTTTGATCTCTGCGATATTATCTTGCCTTTCGTGCTCACCATACAAGTGTGAGGCGGGTAGGTTGTATTATTTTTGAAAGGAGTGGTTTGCATGCCCACAATTAATCAGCTCGTCAGGAAGAGACGAAAAAAACAGACCAAGCGATCGGACACTCCGGCGCTGAAGAACTGTCCGCAGAAGCGGGGGGTCTGTGTACGCGTATACACGACAACACCCAAGAAGCCGAATTCGGCTCTTCGTAAAGTTGCCAGGGTCCGCTTGACCAACGGCATTGAGGTTACAACCTATATCCCGGGTATCGGTCATAACCTGCAGGAGCATTCGGTTGTGCTCATTCGCGGCGGTCGAGTCAAGGACCTTCCAGGTGTGCGCTATCATATCGTTCGTGGAACCCTGGATACGCTCGGGGTGAGTGATCGTCGTAAGGGACGGTCCAAATACGGTGCCAAGCGGCCTAAATAGCAACCGGATTCAGGTTGATTGGAGTAATAGAATATGCCGAGAAAGAAATTAAAGAGTAAACGTCCGGTTGCAGCGGATCCACGCTTCAATTCGGTGCTGGTTTCCAAATTTACCAACGGGCTGATGCTTGACGGCAAAAAAACACTGGCCCGTCGTTTGTTCTACGATGCCATGGATGTCATCGAGAGTAAGATCACGGATGAAGAACCGTTGACCGTGTTTGAGACTGCCATGGAAAATGTACGTCCCCGGGTAGAGGTCAAGTCCAGGCGGGTGGGTGGTGCTACCTATCAGGTGCCGGTTGAGGTTCGTCCCGAGCGCAGGAACGCACTGGCAATCCGCTGGATCATTGGTTTTGCCAAGAGCCGTTCCGGCCAGTCAATGTCGGATAAGCTTGCAGCGGAAATTCTGGATGCCTTCAACAACCGTGGAGCCGCTGTTAAGAAACGTGATGATACCCACAAGATGGCTGAAGCAAACAAGGCATTTGCCCACTATCGCTGGTAGCGGCCTGAAGAGGGCAAAGAGTTTTTTTGTGTACTGTCTGAGTAAAAGGTAATTGACAACGTTGCAGTACTGCTGTAAATAGAGCAACATTTTTTTCAGGCAGCATTGAGTTGAATTGTTCAGGAATAACTACAGAGTATACGGGACTAAACAGTGGCTGGGGCAGGATCATTATCCCTTGTGCGCAATATCGGGATTATGGCCCATATCGACGCCGGGAAAACAACAACCACTGAACGTATTCTCTACTATACAGGCCGGTCCCACAAGATCGGCGAAGTTCATGACGGTGCTGCTGTCATGGACTGGATGGAGCAGGAGCAGGAACGAGGAATAACAATCACCTCTGCTGCAACAACCTGCTTCTGGAAGGATCACAGGATCAATATAATTGACACGCCCGGGCATGTCGATTTCACTGTAGAGGTGGAACGATGCCTGCGGGTGCTGGATGGCGTAGTTGCTGTCTTCTGTGCGGTTGGCGGCGTAGAGCCCCAGTCGGAAACCGTATGGCGTCAGGCGGATCATTACAAGATTCCCAGAATAGCTTTTGTCAACAAGATGGACCGGGTCGGGTCTGATTTTGACAAAGCTGTTCAGGAGATTGAAGAACGTCTTGGTGCCAATCCGGTTGCAGTAACATTGCCTGTGGGCAGTGAAGATACCTTTTCAGGAGTTATTGATCTCATCGAGCAGAAACTGCTTCGCTTTGATGAGGAGTCCATGGGACTGACAGTAACTGAAGAGGAAATCCCGGAAGAGTTACAGGGCAAATCATCGGCCGCCCGTATGACGCTCCTCGAGAAGTTGGCCGACTTCGATGAGGGGGTCATGGAAAAATACCTGGAAGATCAGGAGATCGCTCCCGGTGAGATACGCGAAGCTTTGAGAAAAGCTACCATCGCGCTGGAGCTGGTACCAGTACTGTGTGGCTCAGCCTTTAAGAATAAAGGCGTACAGCCACTTCTCGATGCGGTTATATGGTATCTGCCCTCACCCGTAGATGTTCCCCCAATGGAGGGGACGGACAAGAACGGTGCGCCGCTTGTCCGTAAGCCTGAGAGGAGTGAAAAGTTCTGCGGACTTGTATTCAAGCTGCAGGCAGATCCCTTTGTCGGCAACCTTGCCTTCATCAGAGTGTACTCCGGTGAACTCAAGGTCGGTGACAAGGTGTTCAATCCGCTGAAGCGGAAGAAAGAAAAGATCTCGAAACTGCTCAAACTTCACGCCAATAAACGCGAGGAGGTTGAGTCCATCGGTGCCGGTGATATCGGCGCTGTTGTAGGACTCAAGTTTACAACCACCGGAGATACCCTGTGTACGTCCGGTGATTTTATAGTGCTTGAGACCATGGATTTCCCTGAACCTGTTATTGGTGTGGCTATCGAGGCCAAGACCAAGGCAGATGAGGGAAAGCTTGCTGACTCTCTTGATAAGATCGCCCGGGAAGACCCGAGCTTTAAGATCTCGGTGGACGAGGACACGGGTCAGCAGATTATTTCCGGCATGGGTGAACTGCATCTGGAGATAATCGTTGACCGGTTGATCAGGGAGTTCAAGGTATCGGCTAATGTGGGAACGCCGCAGGTTGCTTACAAGGAAACCCTGACCGAATCGGCAACAGGCGAAGGACGCTTTGAAACCCAGGGTGGTGGCCGTGACCAGTATGGTCATGTCATAGTTGAACTCGTTCCTCTGCAGCGGGGAAGCGGGATCACCTTTGAAAGCCTGGTGAAAGATGAGCAGATTCCGCCTGCATTCCTGGAAGCCATTGAAAAGGGAGTGCGTGACTCACTAGACTCGGGGCCGCTCATCGGATATCCGATGGTTGATGTGGCTGTCAGGCTTGTTGGTGGATCCTATGACGAGGATACGTCAACTGAAATGGCCTTTGGTGTTGCCGCAACCATGGCATGCCGGAAAGCAGCTGCCCAGGGAAAGCCGGTACTGCTGGAACCTGTTATGGCAATTGAGGTCGTGACCCCTGAAGAGTACATGGGTGAGGTTATCAACGACCTCAACAGGAAACGGGCCCAGGTGGAAGGAGTTGAGGCTGAACGAAACTCTCAGGTGGTAAAGGCGACTGTGCCGCTTTCTGAAATGTTCGGCTATTCGACCTCGCTGCGGTCGGCGACCCAGGGCAGGGCGACATTTACCATGCAGTTCAAGGAATTTGCAGAAGTTCCGGCCAGGCAGGCCGAAGCTATTATATATAAGATACGAGGCGTTTAGTCTTTGACTTGAATGACAAGAGGTAAGGCAGATGGCAAAGGAAAAATTTGAGCGGACGAAGCCGCATGTTAATGTTGGTACCATTG
>CAZKBZ010000064.1:0-16012 GCA_964551175.1 uncultured Desulfobulbus sp. | reverse complement strand
TTAATGTTCAGTTGAATTTCAGAAAGAAGTACAGAAGAGAGTTGACCACAGTTCACATCATTGATGATAAATTTGCAGTGATTAATTGTCCGTTTTGTGGAAACAGAAAAAAAGTGGCGGCTGATAAATTTAAAAATATTAAACACAGAATAACAGTCCGCTGTAACTGCGGCAGTCATTTTGATGTCCAGTTGAATTTTAGAAAGAGTTACAGAAAAAATTTAGAGATTGCGGGTACATTCATGATAGTATCGCCCAAGCCCTCTATTGAGAGGACGATGACGGTTTATGATCTTTCAGCAACTGGATTACGTTTCAAAATGATTGATAATATCAGTATCAATCAAGGAGATGAACTTATTGTCACATTCAACCTTGATGATGCCAGGCGCTCATTTATTCGCAAGAAGGTTGTAGTTCGATTTACAAACAAAAATTTAGTAGGGTGTGAGTTTACTGAATTGGCTCTTTATGAAAAAGAACTGGGCTTCTACATGTTAGCCTGAAAATTCATAGCAGGTGTGCGGGGAAATCATTACCCGCTCATGCTCTTTGACCAGGGGACAGGGTCATGTGAAACCTGTTTCCCTTGACACGCCGGCAAGCTTTCTGCTTACGAATCTGTAAGAATGATGGCAAGGAGTAAACCTTTTTCCACAACAATAGTTCCTCTGTCTTTAATCAAAACATTACTGACTCCATGGGTAGAGCCGAAGCAGAGGGTATGGTTGGTCAAAGGATATTGAAAACCGGTCAGTGTTACCCCTTCCACCTGGCTGCTTAAGGGGAGCAAGGACACCCTGCTTCCTCCGGCTGCTGTCAGCTCCAGTCGTTCCTTATCCCGCAGCAGATCAATCCTTGTCCGATTGGCATAGAGTGTAATCCGCATGCTGTTATAAGCAGCAGCAGCCGGCAGCAGCAGGTTGGCAAGACTCATATCCCAGCGGCCGCCCGTGGCACCGAAAAGCGAGACTGCAGTTGACCCTCGCGAACAGGCAAGATCAAGGGCCAGTTCCAGGTCGGTTTTATCCTTGTCTTTTGGGTGGCGCTGCAGCAGGACTCCGCCTGCAAGGGCTTTGTCGACAAGATGTTCCGGTGCGGAATCCAGATCGCCCAGCAGGACATGGGGCCGGATACCCAGCTGTTCGCAATGGCTGATACCGCCGTCAGCAGCAATGATCAACTCAGCCTGACCTGCCAGTTTTTCTGCAGTTGACCGTGCACTTAACTCTCCATTGGCAAAGATAACGGTCTTCATCGTGTCATCTCCTTGAGCAGCACCATGGCTGAAGGATTGATGACCAGGTGAATATTTTCCCCGGCTTGCGGCGGGGCAGGATCAATGGGCAGGTCAAAATGAAGCGTGAGAGTATCTGTCTGAATCTCCATGGAATAGATCTGTCCCTGAAACTGCCGCTGGACAACCTGGCCTGCGAGTTCAGGCCAAGAGTTGCTCTCGGGCTGCATTCCAGGCAGCCGGCCTCCTTCCGGCCGGATCAGGAGTGTTCCTGAACAGGTCTGCAGTTCCGGGGGAAGCTGATCAAAGAGTTTTTGCAACGGGTGGCGGGTGCAGTCAATCAGGTTGCGGAACCCGAGAAAGGTGGCAACGGCTGTTGTTGCAGGCTTTCGGTAAACTTCCTCGGGTGCGGCAAACTGTTCCAGGCGGCCCCGGCGGAGGATGGCTATGGTATCGGCTACGGCAAAGGCCTCGGCCTGATCATGGGTGACAAAGACTGCTGTGACCTGTTGGTTTTTCAGAATTGTTCTGATCTCTCCGGCCAGCCGGTCGCGCAGGACCCGGTCCAGTGAGCCCAGTGGTTCATCCAGGAGCAGCAGCCGAGGTTGCGGTGCAAGGCTTCGGGCCAGAGCCACCCGCTGCCGTTCACCGCCGGACAGTTCGTCGATGCGGCGGTTTTCTTTTCCCTGCAGCCCGACCAGGGTGAGCATTTCCAGAATTCTCTGCTGTTGTCTGTTTGCCGGCCATCCGGCCATGTCAAGGCCAAAACAGATGTTGTCAGCCACGTTTTTATGGGGAAACAGGGCGTATTCCTGGAACATCATGCCGAACCTCCGTTTATGAGGAGGCGTAGCTGCCAGCTCTTTGCCGTTAAACAGCAAGCGCCCCGCATCAGGCTGGTCCAGGCCGGCCAGCAGTCTGAGCAGGGTGGTTTTGCCGGAGCCGGAAGGTCCGAGCAGACAGAGGATTTCTCCTTTGTCCAGGGAAAAAGAGATGTTTTTGACAACGGTTACCCCGTCAAATCCTTTGGAAATGGTATCAAGTTGCAGCAGATTGTTCATTGTCTGCCTGCGGCCTGAATTTTTTCAAGGATGAGAAAGGCAAGGCTGGTGACCAGCATCAGAATGACACTCATGGCCATGGCCTGGCCATAGTTGAGTTCCCCGGGTTTACTCAAGAATCTGAAAATGGCCACCGGAAGGGTTGGCGTCTGCGGCCGGGTAACAAAGGTCGAGGCGCCGAATTCTCCCATGCTGATCGCAAAAGCAAAGACAGCGGCGGCCAGCAGTGCTCCACTCAAAAGCGGCAGGTCAATGGTCAGCCTGACCTGCAGGGGTGATGCACCTAGCAGGGTTGCTGCCTCACGCAGTGCAGCCGGTATCCGGCGCAGGCTTGGCAGCAGGGTGCGGATGACAAAGGGAAAGGCAACCAGGGTATGGGCCAGGATGACAAGCAGGACTGAATCACGCAGGTTCAGCGGTGGTCTGTTCAGGGTAATGATGTAGCCAAAACCCAGGGTAACCGCCGAAGTGGCCAGGGGGAGCATGATGATCGCATCCCACAGGGCGGCTCCCTTTTTATCCGGCAGGGCAAGAAAGACGGCAGCCGACAGGCCGAGCAGCAAAGCCAGCAGCATGGTTGCCAGTCCAAAACCGATTGAGTTGAGTATTGCCGTAAACGGGGGCACATAAAACAGGGAATTGGTTTTCCCGCTGAACAGCGATGCATAATAGCTCAGTGTCCAACCATCGTCGCTGAGCAGGGAGCGCAGGACAAGGGCCAGCAGCGGCGCAAGCAGCAGCACTCCCATGAAGGCAAGGTTGGCCCAGACGGTAATTTTTTCCATGACAGTGCGGGGAACCTTAAACGCTCCTGAGCCGCTGCCGCCGAACCAGGAGAGATCCGCCCCCTGCGAGAGCCTTGCATACAACCACATCAGGAAAAAATTGATCAGGATCTGGATGAGGGAGAGGGTAGCTGCCATGGGCAGGTTGAACAGCTGGATCGACTGACGGTAGATTTCCACCTCAAGGGTTGCATTGGTGGGACCACCCAGGATCAGGACTACGCCAAAACTTGTAAAACAGAAGATAAAGATAAGCAGGGCTGCTGAACCGATGGCAGGCATGAGGAGCGGCAGGGTTATTCTGGTAAAAATCTGTCCCGGAGATGCTCCCAGCATGGCTGCGGCCTGTTGCAGTTCCGGAGCCAGTCCTGCCCAGTAACCGCCGACAATGCGCATGACCAGGGCATAGTTGTAAAAGACATGGGCAAGGATAAAAAAGAAGATGGTCTGGTCAATCCGGATGGGTGGAGACTGCAGGTGCAGTCCGCTCATCAGCATGGTGTTGACCAGGCCGCCGTCTCCGAGCAGAGCCCGGAATGCTGCAGCCGTGACCACCGTGGGCAGCACAAATGGGACTGTTGTCAGGACGCGGACCAGAGCCTTGCCCGGGAAGCTGTAGCGGGCATAGATATAGGCACCGGGCAGGGCGACCGCCAGGGTCAGCAGGGTGGAAAGGGCGGCCTGCCAGCAGGTAAACCAGAGGATGCGCAGGTAGGCAGGTGTTGAAAAAAAAAGAGCCAGGCCGCTGTTGCTCCAGGCGGTGTCCGGAAAAAAACTGACAAAAAAGATCCTGAGCAGGGGATAAAAATAAAAGAGAAGGAGAAACAGCAGAGGAGCTGCGAGCAGGAGCCAGGTTTTCTGTATTCGGTATGTATGCATAGAGCTAATGGCAATGCATCAGCGCAGGACAGTTGTTGTCCATGCCTCCAGCCATGCTTCCCTGTTTTGTTCAATCGCGTCCGGAGCGACCCGGGCCGGATGCTCGGCAATGCGGGCATGTTGCGTAAAGACCGGAGGCAGGACCGCGGTCTGGTTGGCCGGAAAGACAAACATCTGCAGCGGAATGTCCTCCTGAAAGGGACGACTGAGCATAAAATCGACCAGCTTCTTCGCCAGTTTTACTTTTTTGCTTCCCTTCAGGATGCCGACAAATTCTATCTGCCGGAATGCAGAGCCGTCGCTGACCACGGCTTCAGTGGGCGCACTATCCATCGGTTTTTCAGAGTAAAAGACAACGGCAGCCGGGCTGGAGGCGTAACTGACCACAATGGGGCGGCTGCCCTTGGAGGCAGAGGTGAAATGTCCATAATAGGCATCTTCCCAGCCGTTGGCCACCAGGACATCGTTGTCACGCATCTGCTTCCAGAAATCAAGATAGCCTTGTTCGCCAAAGCGGCCGATGGTTGCCAGTAGAAAGGCCATGCCCGGCGAGGAGGTGGCTGGATTTTCCACCACGGTCAGACTCCTGTATTCCGGTTTGACCAGATCGGCCAGGTCGACGGGAGGTGCAAGCCTGTTTGCAGTAAACCATGCCCTGTCATAGTTGAGACAGACGTCCCCGTAATCAACCGGCAGTAATCTGTTCTGGTGGTCGAGTTTGAACTGGTCCGGGATGTTTTTCAGCTGAGGAGAGTTGTAAGGCACAAAAATATCTGCCATGACAGCCCGGCTGAAAAAGGTGTTATCCACCCCGAAGAAAACATCAGCCATGGGATTTTTTTTGGAGAGAATCGCCTGCACAAGTGCTGCCCCGGCATCTCCTGCCTTGAGTATCCGGACGCTGACCTGGTTTTCCTGTTCAAATTGTGCCATCACCTCCCTGCTGACATTAAAACTGTCATGGGTCATCAGTGTGATGGTTTCAGCTGCTCTGCTGCCTTCCGGCAGAAGAAAACAGGTCATGGTCAGAAAAAAGAGTACAAAAGAGTGCTGTTTCATCATGATCTGGTTGTTGAAGGGTTGGAAAATGGGACAAAAAAACCGTCCACCGGAAAGGGACGGTTGAAAAATACACAAATTTCCTCCGCCGGCATTATCCGGATCAGGTGTGACGGTCGGGCCTTTCGCCCCTCTCAGCCCGGTCTCCCGAGCTCCCGTGTTCTGTATCTATGCTGATGCAGATTAGATTATTTCTGACGGAAAATCAATGGTAAACCACAAGATGCCGTGGCGGACGGTTTGTTCTCTGCAGTATCCTGTGTTATTATGCACAAAGCCTTATGGCCACCTTGCAAAATATCTATTTTTTCAAGATAGCCCTATGAAGGATACTGGGAAGTCTGTGAGTGATTACAAGTTTTATGTGGATGAAACCGCATAGTTATAAATCCTGTAGGGATTTTGTCCAACCTGGTTGATGATTGATGGTTACCTTTCTCCATGCTGCAGACATACATCTGGACAGCCCGCTGAAAAATATCGCTGTTCGCGAGGACGCACCTGTTGAAACCATCCGGGCAGCTGCCCGACGCGCCTTTGACAACCTTGTTCAGCTGGCAATCGGCGAAGATGTGGATTTTCTCCTGCTGGCAGGAGACCTGTACGACGGCACCTGGAAGGATTTTAATACCGGTCTCTTTTTTATTGAGCGGATGTACAGACTTCGTCGTGCCGGTATCCGGGTTTTCCTGGTGTCTGGAAATCATGATGCGACCAGTCGGATTACCAGGGCGCTCAGGTTGCCGGATAACGTGGTCCATTTTTCCAGCCGTCGTCCGCAAACCATCCAGCTTGATGATCTGGAAGTAGCCATTCACGGCCAGAGTTACCCGCGCAGGGCAGTCAGGGAAAACCTTGTCCCGGCGTATCCCGATCCTGTTTCTCACCTGTTCAATATCGGGCTGCTGCACACCGCGCTTTCCGGACGCCCCGGCCATGAACCGTATGCCCCCTGCACCCGGGGAGATCTGATTCATAAAGGGTATGATTACTGGGCGTTGGGCCATGTTCACCAGCGGGAAGAGGTTTGTCTGGACCCGTGGATTATCTTTCCAGGCAACCTGCAGGGACGACATATACGGGAGAGCGGCCCCAAGGGCGCGACCCTGGTGCGGGTCGAAAACGGCCGGGTCAGTGAGGTGTCGGCCAGGGAGCTGGATGTGGTTCGTTTCAGTTTCAGCCGGGTGGACTGCTCCAAGGTCAACTCAGAGGAGAAGCTGCTGGAAGTGGTGGCTGAAGCCTTCAGGCAGGAACAGGAGCTGGCCGATGGCCGCCCTCTGGTACTGCGTCTGGAGCTGCACGGTTTCTGCCCGTTCCACGGGGAACTGCTGCGGGACAGCCGTTACTGGCAGTCCAGTCTGGAGGGGCTGGCCATTGATACCGGTGATCTCTGGCTTGAAAAAATTCTTTTTCATACCCAACGGGTGCAGTCAGTTGAACCGGCAGCCCTGGAAGGATCACCCCTGGAAGGATTTCTCAAATCCATCGGGCAGGGAGGAACCGATCTTTTTGAATCGTCCCAGCTGCAGACCTTGCGCAGCCGTCTGCCCGCAGAACTGTTTAAAGAGGAACCGCTCATTCCTGAAGATGATGATGCGCAGCAGATTCTGCTGGCTGAAATTCGGGAAATGGTGCTTGCCAGGATACTGCAGCAGGTGAACCGGTGAGAATCAGTTTTTTTGATATTTCAGCCTTTGGTCCATTCACGGACAAGGTTCTTGATTTTTCTGCCGCGGGATCTGATCTGCATGTGATTTACGGCCCCAATGAGGCAGGTAAATCCAGCGCTCTTCGGGCGCTTAAGGCTTGGCTGTTTGGTTTCCCTGAGCGGACGCGTGATGATTTTATCCATCCTAGGAATAGACTGCTGGTCGGAGGCGAGTTGACTGACGATACCGGCGCAACACTGGTTTTTTTTCGTCGTAAAAAGCGCAAGGGTGATGTGGTGGATGAAGAGGGCAATCCCATGGACCCGGCCCTGCTCGCCTCTTTTCTGGGGGGTCTTGATCTTGCTCTGTTTGAATCTCTGTATGGTATAGACCATGACAGCCTGGTTCAGGGCGGCCGGGAAATTCTGGCCAGGCAGGGTGAAATCGGTGAGGCATTATTTTCCGCCGGAGCCGGACTTGGCTCCCTGCACCGGGTTCTTGAGGAAATGGAAGGGGAGAAAGACGCACTCTTCCGCAGGCAGGCCCAGAAACCCAGGATCAACCGGGGGATCAGCCTCCACAGGAAGCTGAGCAAACAAATCCGGGAATTGTCCCTTGCCCCGGAGCAGTGGCAGGAGCTTGCCGACAGGTTTGATCAGTTGGAGCGAGAGCTTGAGGAGGCCAAGTCAAAACGGCTGCAGCTTGACCGGCACCGTCAGCATCTTGAACGGCTGCACAGGGCCGTCCCCCTGTTTGCCCGCCGGAAAAGAGTGGCTGAGCAACAGCTGGCCCTGGGTGTGTTTCATCCCCTGCCGCCTGATTTCAGCAGTCAACGCAGCAGCATCCAGCAGGAACTGCGCAGTGCCGGGCAACGGCTTGATCAGGCCGTGGTCCGAAAAAAACTGGTCAGTGACCGGTTGGAGAAACTTTCTCTGCACACATCCCTTATTCAGCAATCTTCCCGCATTGAAGAGGGATTCCAGCGTCTTGGTGAATATGCCAAGGCAAAAAAAGACCGTCCCCGTCTCGAGGGAATGCGAACAGTACTTCTGAAAGAGGCGGACAGGCTGCTTCGTATTGTTGCCCCAACGCTTTCTGTCCAGGAAAGTGAACAGCTCCTCCCCCTTGTACAGCAGAAAAAGAAAATTATTGAGCTGACCTCCCGGTATGAAGCACTGCAGCAGGCTCAGCGTGATACGGGTGCAAGGTTGACTGCTGCCAGGGACCAGCTTGAACAGACGAAACAGGCTCTTTCCGGCTTGCAGGAACCGGAGGACTGGTCACGGTTGAAAATGGCGGTCAACCGGGGGCGCAGAGCAGGAGACATTGACAAACGAATCCGGGAACTGGGTAGGGACTGCACCAGCAAACAGGAAACGCTTGCATTTCGTCTCAGACAGCTCGGACGCTGGCAGGGTACGGAGCAGGAGCTGTGCAGCCTTGAACTTCCCCTAGGTCAAACCATTCAGTTGTTCCAGGATGAACGGCAGGAGCTGGAACAGAAAGACAGGCTGCTCCGCAGGCAGGCGCATGAGATTGAGGATGAACTGCTTGAGATTCACAGTCGGCAGCAGGAGCTTATCTTTGCCGGTGAGATCCCCAGTGAAGACGATTTGCAGGAGGTGCGACAACAGAGGGATCAGGGCTGGCAGCTCATCTGCCGCAACTGGCTGGACAGGGAAGACATTTTTCAGGACGCTGCTCTCTACGGTTCGGATACGGAATTAGCCGAGGCTGTTTTCGCCCTGATAATTCGGGCGGATACTGTGAGTGATCGGCTTCGTCTGGAGGCTGACCGGGTACACGGGTTTGCCGCCTTGAGATCCAGGAGGGAAGAGCTTGAGGTTCGCCTTCAGAACAATGCAGAGCAGCAGCAGGAGATCAACAGTGGACTTGACCGTCACAAACAGGCCTGGCGAATTCTCTGGCAACCCCTGGGCCTGATCCCTGGTACGCCAAAGGAGATGTCTGGTTGGCGAATGGAGATGGAGCAGCTGCAGCAGCGGGCCATGGAACTGGCTGAAGTGCGCAGGAGCATTGCTGAACTGGAAGAGGAGCGGGAAAAACTGCTGCTGGAGATCAGAGCGGCGTTTGCCGGAAAGGATCTTCCGGCTGCAGAGGAATTGGAACTTGCTCCAACACTGACGGCAGCTGAAACCGTGCTTGAGGAACTGCAGCACGACCGGGAACAGTACCGGCAGACCCTGCGTGATCACAAGAAACAGGTGGAGCAGCTCAGGCAGATAGAGCGGGAAAAGAGACAGGTTGAACAGGACCTGGAGCAGTGGGCCCGGAAGTGGCAGCAGGCTGCAACACTTCCCAGGGCGGCAACTCCTTTTGAACCTGATGCTGCCCAGGACCTGTTGGATACGGTGGCCCGGATTTTTTCAACTCTGAAAGAAGCAGAGGAACTGCAGAGCCGGTTGAATGGTATTGATCGTGACTGTCTTCAGTTTGAAGAAGAAGTTGCGGATATCAGCCTCCAGGTGGCTCATGATCTGACGGGACAACCGGTCAGCCGGACCGTACGGGAATTAAATGACCGACTGACGGCAGCCAGGAAAGAACAGACCCTGTATGACAATTTCAGACAGGAATCCGAGGAACTGGACAGGGAGATACAGGAAAGCGAGCTTGCCCTGGAGAGCAGCCGGAAAGAGCTGGCGAAATTGCTGACCCTTGCCGGCTGCACAGGCGAGGATGAGCTGGTCAAGGCTGAACAGGATGCTGCCGACCACCGCAGGCTGACCGAGCAGATGGAACAGATTGAACAGGATCTGCAGCAGATTGCAGGAGAGCTCAGCCTGGAAGAGCTGTCTGCAGAAGTGGATGCTATTGACAGTGACAGCCTGCCCGGAGAGCTGCATGCCCTGGAGACCCGGATCAGCAGAGAGCTTGATCCGGCAATTCAGAACCTTGCCGAGCAGAAGGGTGAAGCGAAAAAAGCTCTTGAGCAGATGGACGGCAGTGAGCTGGCAGCGGCTGCGGCAGAAGAACTGGAGAACAACCTGGCAACATTGCGGACAAATGCGGATCGGTTTCTCCGCCTGCAGGTGGGGGTAGATATGCTGCGCCGGGAGATAGAACATTTTCGACGGAAAAACCAGGATCCGGTCCTGACCATCGGCTCAGGGCTCTTTGCTGACTTGACCATGGGGTCATTCTCGGGTTTGAAGACAGATGTGGATGGTCGGGGCGAGCCGGTTCTGGTCGGTATCCGCGGCGACAGCCAGAGGACGGTCATTGGCGTGGAGGCAATGTCCACGGGCAGCCGGGATCAGCTCTACCTTGCCCTGCGGCTGGCCAGCCTGCTCCACAGGGCTCAAAAGGGTCAGTCCATGCCCTTGATTGTCGATGACATCCTGATCAATTTTGACGACGCCAGAGCGGGCGCCACCCTGCAGGTGCTGGCTGAACTGGGCAAGAGCAGCCAGCTGATTCTTTTTACCCATCACCGGCAGGTTGCCAGGCAGGCCGGAGCCCTTGCAGGGGTACAGGTTCACGAGCTGTAATGAATCAAAATTCCCTTTTCCCTTTTTCCATCAATTGGGTTGCAGGTAAAGCCCGCCTTATTGTTCTGATTTCCGGAATCCTACCATGGGCTTATCTTTTGGTCCGAAATTTATACCCGGCGCGCAGATCAGCAAATTGTCATCCTTGATCGAGAAGTTGTCCAGCAGGTACTTATGAACGTTTTTCGCCCGTGTACCGGCAATTGCTAACAGTTTTTTTCTTGCCTCTTTATCTTTAAGGATTTTCTGCTGGTTCTGGGTGTTTCTTTCTATATTCTCGACAGCTTCCCAGATCAGAGCTCTAGAACAGATGGAATAGTCCTGATCTTTGTTTTTTTCTATTTTTTTGCCGATGGCATCCAGTATCTTTTTGTGATCATCGTTCAGTTCACTCACACCCTCTGCAAATGCAAGGTGTGGCATGTCAGCATCAATGATGGCTTCTCCCACCTTCATCCCCGCGTAGGCAAGGGCTCCGGCCGGCCCCAGAAAGGTGTAGGCCAGGTAAGGGGTCACGCTGACTGAAATGGCCTTGCTCAGAGCCGTAACAATGATATCGGTGGGCTTGACGCTGAGATCATTCAGGGGACCGGAAACAGGAACGTTGAGATTAATGTCTCCCTTGTTATCCCGCAGCATGGTCAGGGCCAGGTCCAGGGGGACCGGCAGCTTATTGTTGAGTTTTGCCAGCATTTCCTCGCTGATCGTTTTGGCTTCGATCCGTTGCAGCACCAGGTGATTTTTCAGGTCCAGTTTGTCATCCTTGATTTTCAGGTCGGATTTAATGCTCATCTGTCCCTTTACAAATCGAGTGCCGATGGCATCGATGATGTAGGGAGAGAGTCTTTCCAGGGAGTAGTTGCGCAGGTGAAAAGTAGAGTCCACGAGAAGCTTGTCTCCAAATGGCGCACAGGTACCGGTAATATCCAGCGGTGCGTAGTTGTCAAACTTTCCTTTGATCTTGAAGGTAAAGGGTGTTTTGGACTTTGAGAAATTAATATTCTTGATCCGTGCGGTTTCAAGAGCCAGCGTGGTCTGAAAAGGAACCGAGGTTGCCTTGTCGACAAATTGAAAGCCGCTTTTGCCGGTAAGGGCAATGGAGTTGATTGTAATTTGAGGAGATGCTGTTTTTTCTTTTTGCTGTTTCTGTTTTGAGGCAGTTTTTTTCTTTTTCGCTGCCGGAGATTTAACCCTGGTATATTTTCCCTGGAGCGAATCAAGCTTGATTTTGTCGCAGAAAAATCCTTTGTCCGGCGACCAGGTGATTGTACCGGCATTCATTGTGGACAGGGTTATCTCCGGTTTTGCCTTTTTCCCTTTCTTTGTGAGAAAGTCCCCTTTGGATGCAGTCAGCGAAGCAAGGGAAACCTTGAGCGGCTGTTCGATTTTGATGGTGCTGCCGGTAATGTTATTTACTTTGGCCAGCTGAGTTTTGCTTTTTGTATCAAGCACTGTTGGCTCTTTGATCAGCAGGCTCTCTATCGTTGCACCGGTAAAATCGGTGCTTACCAGTTTTTTCAGGGAAATTTCAGGCACTGACACTTTAACGGGCTGTGATTCCGTTGCCGGCACCTCCAGGTTGCTCAGGGTAATGGTGTCAATCGTAAGTCCGCCCTCTCCGGTTCCGGCAAGGGTGTGAACAGCAGTTTTTTCAAGCAGAACCAGGGGGGAGTCACCACTGTCCACCTGCAGCCTGTCAGCCGTAAGAGATGCCTTGCCGCCAAACTGTATTTTTTTGCCTAGTTCCAGCCGGGCTTTCCGGCTGATGAGGTTGAGATCCTGCTGGCGAATCCGTATGTTCTGTTCCTGGAGCAGGGTTGCCAGTTCTGATCCCTTCAGGGTGCCGTCCAGTGTCAGCACGGAGGTACTGCCGGACAAAAGATATTCACTCTGTCCCTGCCAGGTAAGCGAACCGCTGCTGCTGGTTCCGGCAACAGCAACAGTGGTGTTGTCAATTTCCAACCGGCGTCCTGTGTGCGACACCTTGATATCACGGCCAATGGTGATGGCGGTTGCACCATCCGCAAGAAAAGAGTCCTCCTTGAGTTCAAGGAGTTCCGGGATGGACAGCTGATGTTTGTCGCCGTTAATCAGACCGTCAACCAGAATGGTCATCGGCTCATCATTGATACCGAGGTCTATATCAACCTTGCCCTGCCAGGAAACCTGTCCGGTATCGGTATCAAGGGAAAAATCTTTACTGTTGAACGTGAATGCCGGTTTTCGGATGCCGAATTTTCCTTCGGTATTGATGGTCTGCCGGTCTGATCCACCTTCCAGCCTGTATTCAACATGTCCCTGCCAGTCAAGCCCGGAATGGGCCACCTTCATGGGGGGAAGGTTAAGGCTAAAGTCGCTTAAACTGAGATCCGCATCAGTGACAACGGCAACACCGTCTGTAATGGAAACCTGCGTCTTGCCCTCTAACAGCAGCTGGTTTTCCAGCAGATTGAGGTCTGCCACCGGAACACCCACAGCAACTTTTTCTCCCTGCAGTATCCCGTCAACATCAATAACAATGTTGATATCAGCGTCCTGTTCATACTGGACCGAACCCTTGTAGGTAACAGAAGGGCTTTTCGTGGAAAAATCAGGATTGCCGATATCTGTTCCGACAGCGTTGATGATTCCCTCATACCTGGCGGCAATCGAGTTGTCTTCAGCCAGGGAAACCTGAATCTTACCGTCCAGGGAGACGGAACCGGCAAAGGGGTCCAGGTATTCTGCCAGCAGTTCCTGGAGATACTCCAGCTTGTATCCATCAACCTTGATATGACCGCCGGTGACACGGCCCGGATTCAGCTCGATTCTGTCGAGTTCAAGGGATAAAGGGGTACCGTTGACGGTTCCCTGCAGCTCGAGATGGGCAGGCTGGTCTGGAACTCCGGTAAAGAGATTGCTTGCCACGGCATGTTCGATATGAACCTTTGTCTTCAGTTTCGGCATGGTGAATCGAACCAGGCAGTCTTTGAGCTCAACATAATCTGCCCGAAAGAACCAGGAGCCATTTTCTGCCGGAGAGGAGGGATCTTCCGGCTCAGAGGAAAGAGGAGTGGTAATCGAACCGATACGCAGGGAGCCGTCATCAGAGAGTTCGATGTCCAGAATCAGGCCGGACAGAGTCCCTGTCTGCAGATGGCCCTCTTTTTTAAACAGTGAGCTCAGTGCAAAATTGAGGTGCATGCCCTCGTCACCGATAACAACATTATCGTTGAGCTTGACCTTGAGTCCATCAACAGTTGCAATCCCGGCAAAGAGATTGATGCGAACCTTCTCTATTTCCGCACTCTGTGCCCCGTTGCTGACCAGCCATCGTTCCAGGCCGTATTGTATCCCGTAGGGAAGTGCTGTCACAAAGGCGACAGCGAGGAGTACAAGAACAGCGATGACTTTTGGCCAGCGTTTTCTGGTAAAAGGGACAGATGCGGCTTGACTCTGTGACATTATGACTCCTAACGAGAGAAGGCTACTGGAAAATTACAGGAGCTTAAAAGGAAATAAAGGAAATAGATGAGTTTCGAGTTATGTTATTATTTAACATGTTTTCTTGCTTTGAGGCAAGGCTGTTGGCAGCAGTCCCCGGGAAAAGGCATCTGCATGCTCAAAAAATGTTGCTGTTACTGATGAAAGTTCAACTGTTCCGCTTATGTTTATGAGAGAGGTTGAAAAGAAATTATGATAGAGCACAAGCAGTTAGACAATGGATTTGAGTATTTGGATGTCAGTAACAACAGCGGGTGTGCCCGGATTGCACAGCAGGGAGCGCATCTGTTCCATTACAGGCGAACAGGCGAAAAACCTCTTTTATGGTTGAGCAAAATGAGTTATTTTGAAACGGGAAAAGCGATACGTGGTGGTGTGCCGGTCTGCTGGCCCTGGTTTGGAAAACACAGGAGTGAGAACAACCTGCCTCAACACGGCTTTGCCAGAACCTCCATGTGGACCGTTGTTGACACCAATGATACCGATCCATATGCAACCGAGATTGTATTGCAGTTGAAAAGTTCAGCCGCGAGTTTACACCTGTGGCCATACAGGTTTGAACTGCAACTGCATGTCACTGTCGGTGAGAAGCTGGTCATTTCGCTGATCACTAAAAATTGTGATAAAAAACCCTTTACCATTACCTCTGCCCTGCACAGTTATTTTGCTGTCTCAGACATTAACACGGTCTCTGTCAAGGGCTTGGAAAACATTACCTATTTTGATCTGTTAACACAAAAATCCATTGTGCAGAAGGGGTATGTGCAAATTGACGGGGAGGTTGACCGTATCTATCATAAGGTTCACTATCCCTTGACGATTCAAGACCAGGAAAGAACAATAGCCGTAGAGGCGGAGGGGTCCTCTTCTGCAGTTGTATGGAACCCCTGGCAGGATAAATGCTCTCGCATGGGCGACATGGAGGACGGAGCGTACACCACCATGCTCTGTGTAGAGACGGCAAACGCCCGGAATGATGGTCGAACGGTCCAGGCAGGTGATAAACATACACTGACAGCTATTCTTTCCTGAACAGACGAGAGCCTTCCGGTCAAGTGCCAGGTTTTTTTGTTCAATTCAACGTAATTACAGTTCAATGCCGACATCCAGTCACGACGACAGATATCTGAAGGCTGCCCGTAATATTTTTACGCATATTGCCGAGGTGGCCGATTTTCGCTTCAGCGTCAGACTCTGGGACGGCTCGATTATTCCCCTGGGTGACAATGCTGACCCTGACATTTATATAAGTATCTGCAATCCCGGGGTGCTCGGTACTGTTCTGCGCCGGCCTACCCTGGAAAATATACTGGTCCAGTATGCTACCGGCGGTATTGATTACCATGGAACAGACCTGATCTCCTTTTACGAGGTTCTGCGCATGCGGGGCAGACGCAGTTCCGGTATCAGCTCAAAACGGCTGATGAAATCTATTTCCAAACGATACCTGCTGCGCCAGGCCCTGCCGCTTTTCTTTGCGCCCAGAGAGCCTGTACAGTGCTGCGGCTATGACGGTGATGTGATCGGCCGCAAGGAGACTGCCCGCAACGATACCTCCTATATTCGTTTTCATTACGATATTTCGAATAAATTTTACAGTCTCTTCCTTGATCCTGAAATGCAGTATTCATGCGGCTACTTTACAGACTGGGATAACAGCCTTGAGCAGGCCCAGCAGGACAAGCTGGACATGATCTGCCGAAAATTAAGGCTTCAGCCGGGTGATCGTTTCCTTGATATCGGATGTGGCTGGGGTGGGCTGGTCTGTCACGCAGCCCTCCATTTTGATGTTCAGGCCCATGGGGTGACGCTGTCTAAAAAACAGTACGAGTTTGCCCGGACCAAAGTGGAGCAGTTAGGTCTGGAAGGCAGAGTGACCATCGACCTGCGCGACTACCGGGAACTGACCAGTGAATATGATAAAATAGCCAGTATCGGCATGTATGAGCATGTCGGTATTGCCAACTATCCGACCTACTTTACCAAGGTGCGTTCTCTTCTCCGGGATCGTGGTATTTTTCTCAACCATGGTATCACCCGTCAGGCCAAGCACAGCAAACGCCACTTCAACCGGATAACTCCGGGCCGCCGGTTTATTCTCAAGTATATTTTTCCCGGGTCAGAGCTTGATCATATCGGACACAGCCTGGAAGTAATGGAGGCCTGTGGATTTGAAATACATGATGTCGAGGGTTGGCGAGAGCATTATGGGCTGGCCACCCGAAAGTGGTGCCAGCGTCTTGAAGCACGCCGGGATGAAGCTCTTGCCCTTGTCGGTGAAGAACGATACCGGTTGTGGATCGCCTACCTTGCCGGGGTATCATTTGCCTTTATGGACGGTTCAATG
>CAZKBZ010000063.1:0-16157 GCA_964551175.1 uncultured Desulfobulbus sp. | reverse complement strand
AGCAGCCGGGCCGTGACTGTGGAATCCACCCCTCCGCTCATGGCGACCCCGACGGTATGTACGCTCATGGATTGGGTCATAGCTATCTTTTGTCAGAGATTACATAAAGGCCACCTTGCAAAATTGCTATTTTGCCCGATTTCTGTGTCACAGCGAAAAATAAAATGCTCACATATGCCTAATATGCTGCGCTTTTATTTTTCACTGTTCCTTGAACTCGAACAAAATTTCTAATTTTTCAAGGTTGCCTGTAGTGTATCACGATTCGCAGGTCAGGGTAAATACAGAACAGGATGGAAAAGGATCGTGGTGCAGGAATGGATTTTTGTCAATTCAAGGGGGATGTCAACAACCGCAGGCAGAGTTTAAAGCAGAGAAGAGAGAATATCACACTTGCGGCATATTTCCATCTTATGTTTCAAGTCCTTGTTCACTGTGCATTCGCACTGGGTACCATTGAGAAACCAGCAGAGATGGCCGGCCTGAAACTCCCAGGCAGGACAGGTTTTTTTGCACTCGCATTTTTTCAGATTCCAGCAGTCTTTTCGTTTGGTGGGTTTATTCCTGCGCTTGTTGACCAGCAGGAAGTAGACCTGCCGTTCAACATGCAGCGGAACGGTCCGCCATCCCTGCTCATAGCTCTGGACGGCTTTTAGGGAGACGCCTAACAGTTCGGCAAGTGATTTCTGGGTTTTTCCAAGTTTTTTACGTGCTAAGGAAAACTCTTCGCGGGTCATGGCAACCTACCGTGTTAAATTGATGAATCTAAGGAAGAGGTACCACAACGTGTGTATTTTGGCAACTTTTTTTGAGGTATTTCGGAATGCTTGGAAACTGGCAGGGAATGTGATGATCGGGTATAGTTATCATAAAATGTAAAAGACAACAACTCTTATCTGTATTTTTTATCAAGGATAAGAGCAGTTCCTTCTCGGGATACAAAGCTGTTGTTGAACAAATACAAAAATATTGGAGCCGGAAGCGTGGACGGGAACAAACCAAATGGTACAGGAATTAACCGTATCCTCCGGGCCATGCGCTGTTCCAGGCTCGGTCTGCAGGCGGCCTGGAGGCACGAGCAGGCCTTTCGTCAGGAGCTGCTGCTCTGCGCCATCCTTTTCCCGGTGGGGTTGTGGCTCGGCAACAGCGGTCTGGAAAGGGCAATGCTGGTGGGCTGCCTGCTTCTGGTCCTGATTGTTGAGCTGCTCAATTCAGCCCTGGAGGCGGTTGTTGACCGTATAGGACCGGAGCATCATGAATTATCCGGCAGAGCCAAGGATCTGGGGTCTGCAGCAGTCTTTCTGAGTCTGACGGCAGTTGTTGTTACCTGGTTGCTGGTATTGTTGTGAGGAGTTACTGAGCAGAGAAATACAGGCAGGAAAGACTTTGAACCGGGAGATCAATAAAGGTGTTCTGAAACGGCATCCGGATTAATCAGGGATATGCAGTGTTCCTGACATGTACAGGGTTGCCCGGCCCCCTATTTTCACACGCTTTCCTTTATCCCGACAGAACAGTTCCCCTCCCCGGGCGGAAACCTGTCGGGCAAGGAGTTCATTTTTTTTCAGCCGTGATGACCAGTAGGGGATCAGTGTACAGTGTGCTGATCCGGTAACCGGGTCCTCGTCAATTCCCACCGACGGGGCAAAAAAACGGGACACAAAGTCCACCTCATCACCCGGCGCGGTTACAATGCAGCCCAGGAAGTCAAGCTGTGCAAGCAGGGAGAAGTCAGGTTTCAGCGCACGTATTTCCTCTTCGCTGTCAAAGAGAGCCATCAGATCCCGACTGGCATACGTTGCAACGGGTCGAGCTCCCAGAGCCCTGACCAGCAGGTCCGGGCAGGTGATTTTCTCTGCCTTGCGGGATGGAAAATCCAGGAACAACAGATCATTATTCTCCCGGGTGACCAGCAGGTCACCACTCTGGCTGTGGAAGAGCAGGGGGCCCGGATTACTCCCCGGCTGCCGGTACAGAACATAGCTTGCGCCCAGGGTGGCATGGCCGCAGAGATCGACCTCGGTTGCCGGTGTAAACCAGCGCAGCTCATATTCGGAACCGCTTCCAACCAGGAATGCGGTCTCGGAAAGGAGGTTTTCTGCTGCAATGGCCTGCAGGAGAGCATCATCCGGCCAGGAGTCAAGCAGGCACACCCCTGCCGGGTTGCCGGCAAAAAGTGTACCCGTAAAGGCATCTATGTGAGAGTAGGGAATTTCCACCTGAAGTGTGGAAGTTAAACAGCAACGACCGAGTTGTCTTCACCATATTCGTTGGCAGCATAACTGTCCGCCTCCGGATCATTCATCCAGATATTGCCGTCCAGCACATAGCGGAAACGGTAGGAACGGCCTGCCTCCAGGGAAACAGTCACGGAAAAGCTGCCGTTTTTCAGTCGTTTCATGGGCGTGGCGGTCAGGGACCAGTCATTGAATTCGCCGGCTAATACGGCGGAGTCGGCCTGTTCCGGATTGGGATATTTAAATGTCACCCTGCATTTCTGTTTTGTCTTTGTATAATTTTTTTTCAGCATGGTCTGCTCCTTGATATCTGTCTTATAAAGAGAAATAGGAGTACTTAGTGTACTATGTCCATTTAAGCTACAGAAAAAAGTTTTTTTCAGGCGCGGCCTTACCCTACAGGGGTCGGTAACCTTTGCTGCATCTTGCTATAACAGCGTATAGAATAAGGCGCAGTTTTTGAGCAGTCAATGTTGAATCGTAAAAAAATGCTGGTACGGAAAGAATAATCAACGCAGGACAAAGACAGATGATCGCTGACAACAGTGAAATACGAACAAGAATTCCGGAACTGCTGGCACCGGCAGGGAATATGGAAAAGTTGAAAACCGCCATCCATTACGGAGCTGACGCGGTGTATCTGGGCGGCAGGAAATACAGTCTGCGGGCACGGGCAGGTAACTTCACCGACCGGGACATGCGCCAGGCCCTTGATTACGCCCATGAACGCGGAGTAAAGGTCTACATCACCATCAATATCTTTGCCCATAACAGGGATCTGGAAGGACTTGCCGACTATCTCCATTTTCTTGAAAATGTTGGCGCAGACGGACTCATCGTGGCCGATCCCGGTATCCTGTTTATCTGCCGTCAGACGGTGCCGGAGCTGCCTGTCCACCTCTCCACCCAGGCCAATGTGACCAACAGTGCCAGTGCCCGATTCTGGGAGGAGCAGGGAGTGACCCGGCTCAATCTTGCCCGCGAACTTGGTTGTGCCGAAATCATGCAGATCAGGCAGGAAACGGATATCCAGCTGGAGATATTTGTGCACGGAGCACTCTGTATTTCCTATTCCGGCCGCTGCATGCTCTCCAACTATTTTACCGGCCGTGACGCCAATCAGGGGGATTGCGCCCATCCCTGTCGCTACTCCTATAGAGTAGTGGAAGAAAAGCGGCCGGGACAGTATTTTCCAGTGGAGGAGGATGAGCGGGGTACCTATATCTTCAATTCCCGTGATCTCTGTCTGCTGGGACGTTTGCCGGAAATTATTGCTGCCGGTGCGGACTCGATCAAGATCGAAGGCCGGATGAAATCCATGGGGTACGTGGGAGCAGTTGTCAGGGTCTACCGGGCCGCTCTTGATTATATTGAAGAGCAACTTTTTTTGGGAAAATCCATACAAAAAATTGTACTGCCGGAACCTTTTCGTAACGAAATAAATAAGATTGGTACAAGAGGACAGACAGAGAATTTTTTTGATGCCCCCCCTTCATCTGAGGACATGCTTTATGATATAATGAGGACAAATCAGCCCTATGCTCCGGTTGGAATTATCCGCGAAACCAGACCTCTGTTGATCGAGACAAGAAATGTGCTGAAAATCGGGGATCAGGTGGAATACCTGGGTCGTGAACTGGAGCCGGTCACCTGCCGGGTGACTTCCATGGCAACGGTTGAAGGTGTTGTCACCCGCCGGGCAAATCCGGGCAACCGGGTGCTGATTGAAACCGATCCTGTGCTTAAGGCGCCGGAAATCAACTCAATTCTGCGTACACAACTGAATACGTCATGAGACCGTCCCTTGATGTCCCCTTTCTGCCGGAAGAAACCTATGTGGAGTTTTTAAACAACTGCAGCGGTGAGCTTGACTGTGTACAGTTCAGCCTGTTGGGCGGGCGAAGGCTTGACAGTCGTATTCAGCTTGAATCCCTGGATTTTCATGACGCCAGCATAGAGCTGCTTGCGGAACTTTCCGGTCCCCGCAGGTATGGCCTGCTCAACAGCAGATTTTATGGAACAACCCTGTTCACCGATCGAACGACCCTGAGCTCGGTGATCAGCACCCTGGATCGATGTGCGGACCAGGGGGTGATCGACGGCATTATCTACTGTGATCATTACCTGCTGCAGCTGCTGTCTGATGAGGCCCCGGACCTGGCCGGGGTGCTGGAGGCCGTTCCCGGGGTCAATACCATGCTCGACACCCATGCCAAAGTTGAAGCACAGTTGGGCTATATCGGCGAAACACGTTTTCTGCAGCCGGAAAAGATCGTCCTTGACCGCTGCCTGAACCGTGATCTTGACCGGTTGGCAGACACGGCCCGCAGGTGCCGACAGAGTTTCCCGGACCTGAAGCTGGAACTGCTTGCCAACGAAGGCTGTCTTGCCTACTGCCCGTTTAAACTTTCCCATGATGCCTACATCGCCCTGGCCAATCACGAGGGACAGGACTGCACCTTTCTGCTGAACAAGGAACTGGGCTGCATGCGCCTGATTGACAACCAGCCGCACCGTATTCTCCAGTCTCCCTTTATCCGGCCCGAGGACGTGGAACTGTACCTGTACCACATCGACACCATCAAGCTCTGCGGCCGCACTTTGGGCAGCACCTTTCTGCAGCGGGTAATCAGTGCCTATATTGACCGGTGTTACGACGGCAACCTGCTTGATCTGCTGGACACCCTCCAGTGGCTGGCTCCGAATCTCTATATTGACAACCCCTCGCTTTCCTTCGACTTTGCAAACATGCTGTCCATGTGCGACAATCATTGTGATTCCTGCGGGTTCTGCAAAGAGTTGTTTGACTCGATCTCCCATCCCCTGCCGATGGCAATCCGGGATAACCGGGTTGCAGTCGACTGAAGAGAAAACGGTTTACGGTTTACGGTTTACGGTTTACCTTATTTTTGAACAGTTGTTATCGTGAACTGTAGACCATCTTGCAAAATTGCTATTCTGCAGGGTGGCCTGTAATGTGATTCGGAGGCATACCCGTGGACTCGTTTGATGAATTACTTGAAATTTCCACTAAAATCCATGGTCATATCTGTGCCGGACAGGTAATAGGCGTGCGGATGTCCATGCTGGGCCTGGAACGGATCGGGATTGATGATCCAAAGGGCGCAGACCGCAAGAAACTGTATGTGCTGGTTGAAATCGATCGTTGCGCCACCGATGCCATTCAGTCGGTAACCGGCTGCAGCCTGGGCAAGCGTTCCATGCGCTGGATGGATTTCGGAATCATGGCTGCCACCTTTGTCAATCTTGAGACCGGCAGGGCCGTTCGGATCACCGCCCGGGAAGAGTCCCGGGAGCTGTCGAAAAAATACTATCCCAGTTTGGCAAACAAGTACCGGCAACAGCTCGAAGCCTACAAGATCATGCCCGAGGAGGAGTTGTTTTCCTTCCAGGATGTGAAAGTTGATCTGCCGGAATGTGACATGCCCGGCCGTCCCCTGCGCCGCGTGCAGTGTGAGGAGTGCGGAGATTATGTTCAGGATTGCCGGGAGGTTGAGCAGGAAGGCAGAATTCTCTGTCGTGCCTGTGCCGGACAGCGCTATTATACGTTGCTGTAATGTATTTTAATTGATTTTCAGGGAGTGTTGTTATGAAGGTACGGATACTCGCCGTAACCATGGTGTATTGCCTGACTTTTTTTCTGTTCGGCTGTGGTGCCGGCAATAAGATGACCGGTTCCTGGAAGGACAGTTCCATTAGCGGACCGGTTACAGGAAGGATGCTGGTGGTAGGGGTTGCCCGGAACGATACACACCGGCGGATTTTTGAGGACAGCCTGGCAACAAATCTGAAAGAAGAGGGGGTAGACGCTGTCACCAGCTACACCTTTGATGATGAGGGGCTGGAGCCGACAAAGGCAGCCATCATGGAGGTGGTCCGCCAATCAGGAGCTTCGACCGTACTGGTAACACATGTTGTCGGTTCTGATGAAAAGAGCCGGTATTTCCCGGCAGTTGGCGCCACTTTTGTCGACAGGGGATACTATGGCGGTCTCTACAGCTATTATCCCATGGTGTACAACTTTGTCTATATGCCGGCCCAGAATGTGAGCACGGAAACCGTGACCCTGGAAACAGGATTGTATAATGCCGCAGACGGTCAGCTCATCTGGATCGGCCGCTCCGAGGCGGTGAATCCGGAAATGACGAAAAAGTACTACACCTCCCTGACCAGACTGTTTGTCCAGGACCTGAGGAAAAACAATCTGTTGTAACCAGAGTCGGCTTGCCGGAAGGGAAAAAATAAAAAAAAGGCCGCTGTCATGCATTAAATGCACGTCAGCGGCCTTTTCATGCTTCATGCACGATGAAGTTCAGCAACCGCCGATACTTCAACCTCCGCCCTTGATCGGTGCTGCGGCCTGATTTTCAGCAGCAGCTGCAGTGGTAATGATAGATCCCCGGTTGACCTTGACTTTAACGCCATCGGCAATTTCCAGGGTCACTACGGCATCGGTCAGGCCGGTGATCCTCCCATGGAGCCCACCGTTGGTTACTACCCGTTCCCCTTTTTTCAGGTTGTTCAGAAACTGCTGGTGTTCTTTTGCCTTTCTCTGCTGCGGGCGGATGAGCAGAAAATAAAAGACCACAAAGATCAGAATAAGGGGTACAAATGATGCGATACCGGATGCCCCGGCAGGTGCTGTGCCTCCAGCAGCATATGCGATTCCAGTCATGGATATATCCTCCAGATTATAATTTTTCCTTGAGCGGGCTGTCCCGCTGTTCATAAAAAGTTGTTCGAAAAGCCATGAAACGATCTTCAGTAATGGCTTTTCGCATGTCCGCCATCAGCGAACAGTAGTAATGCAGGTTATGAATACTGTTCAGCTGGTATGCAAGCATCTCGCGGCTCTGAAAGAGATGCCGCAGATAAGCACGGGAGTAGTTGCGGCAGGTGTAGCAGTCGCACTGTTCATCCACCGGTCGCTGGTCTTCCCGGTTACAACTGTTTTTTATAACAACTCTGCCCTGTGAAGTAAAGAGCATTCCATTGCGTGCATTTCGGGTGGGCATCACGCAGTCAAACATGTCCACGCCCCTGTACACTCCCTCCACCAGGTCCTCAGGTGTGCCCACTCCCATGAGATATCTGGGATGGCTGTCAGGCAGCAGCGGTACCGATATATCAAGCATCTCATGCATCAGTTCTTTGGGCTCACCCACGGACAGACCGCCCATGGCATAGCCGTCAAAACCAATATCAATCAGTTCTTCTGCCGCTTCCCGGCGTAGCTCAGGGTACATGCCGCCCTGGAGAATACCGAACAGGAGCTGGCCGGTCTCCGATTGTGCCTCCCGGCAGCGACGGGCCCAACGGCCGGTGAGCGCTGTAGCCCTGGCTGCCTCGTCCAGGGTGGCCGGGTAGGGGATGCAGGTGTCAAGCACCATCATTATGTCTGAACCAAGTGCTTCCTGAACATGGACAGCGTCTTCAGGGCTGAGAAAAAGCTTTGCTCCGTCCAGGTGTGATCTGAATTCAGCTCCCCTTTCAGTAATCCTGGCCAGCTCCTTGAGGCTGAAAATCTGGAAGCCGCCGGAATCGGTAAGGATGGGTCGATCCCAGTGCATGAAGCTGTGCAGGCCGCCGAAGGAGCGGATCAGTTCATGGCCGGGCCGGATAAAGAGGTGGTAGGTGTTGCCGAGAATGATCTGGGCGCCGAGCTCCAGCAGGTTTTCCGGTGTTACGGCCTTGACTGTTCCCAGGGTACCCACGGGCATGAATACGGGAGTGTCAAAGGTGCCATGCAGGGTAGACACCCGGCCGCAACGGGCAGCACATTCGGAGGATTGATGGAGGAGCAGGAACGGAGAGCCGGGATACATGAGTGGACAAGCCAGATATTTTTTTCCGGACAACAGCTCTTCATGCTTCATGCATAAAAGCCTTTCCGGCAGAGTGTTTCATGAATGGATTATCCCGTGCAGGGACAACCGTCAATAAAAAAGGAAAGGGCAGTCAATGTTCTGTTTTTCCAGTTGCAGGATGCAGGGAACAGTTTTTCTGCTATTGATGCTGAAAATGATACTGTTTCTACAAAAAAAGCAAATTTTCTTGTTCACGGGACGGTGGTTTGATATAAAATTTAAAGATGGTTAAAAAAATCTGATTCAAGAACTGAGAGAATGGCCTCTCGCTGTTGTATGGTCAGCATCCCTTATGTTCTTTGTAACTATCAGCTTTCATTGATAGTTAGTGTCTGTCCAGAAATGAGGATTTTCGTTCGAGGTCAAGGAATGCGATAAAAATAAGCGCAGGCCGGATATTCCGAGCATTATTTTTTGAGCATGACGCCGAGATCGGGCGAAAATACAATTTATGGACAGGCACTAGTTAACCAGTAACCCTTTAAACAAAGTGTAATGATGAACAGTTATCTGATTGCGGTCCTGGTAGCGGTTGCCCTGGTTATTCTCATCCTGGTTCTGAAACAATCTTCTGCTAAAAAAGTTCCACCGGTCGAGCCATCCGAGGAAAAAATTCCAGTCCCGCAGGAAGAGGAGGTTTCGGCTGAAGCTGAGCCGAAACCTGAAGTCGAGGAAGAAGTTAAAGAAGCTGAAGAAGCTGTAGAAGAGGCTCCAGAAGTCGAAGAAGCAGCCGCTCCCTCTTCGGAAGACCTTGCAGAGGAGACCGCAGAAGCCGTTACAGAAGCTGAAATCGTCACCGAGCCTGAAGCTGCCCCTGAACCGGAACCTGTAACCGAGGAAGAAACAGTCACTGCAGTCGAAGAACCTGCTGAAGAATCCATTGAAGAAGCACTGGAGGAAGCAGTCGAAGCTGCAAAAGAAGAGGCGGCTGAACTTCCTGAAGAGGTTGTCGAGGAGGAAGTTGTTGCCGAGGCCGAGGAAAAACCTGTAGCAACCTTGACACTTGAATCGTATGAGCAGCGGTTGTTTAGACTCAAAGATAAACAACTGGCAGCCCTTACAGATGCTATTGAGCAAAATGAAGAGGGAAGACGTGAACAGCTCCAGAGTGAACTTGTCGCAATTACCGAGGCACTGACCTTTATCGACCAGGGATATGCGCAGGAGATGACCTGTCGTAACGAAGCATTGGCAGCTCTTGAGCAGATGCAGGCGGATCTTGAACCTGCAGATTATAAACAGGCCCGGCAGAGTGTGGCTGACAGTGACACCGAAAAAGCGGAACAGATTTTTGATGATTTTGCGGCCCAGGGCGGCCCGCTGTCAGCCATGGCAGCATTTCAGTCTGCCCGTCTTGCCGAATGCCGGATGGATCTTAACAGGGCCATGGAAAGCTTTGAAAAGGCGGTCTCTCTTGACGACACCAATCCTGCCTATCTGCGTTCAGCAGCACTGCTGGCCCGCAGGCTGTACCATCACAAGAAGGCACTGGCCTGGTTTACCTCCCTGGTGAAACTGGGTGAGGATAGGGGAGAGGACTCTGTAGAGCTGGCCCTGGACAGGCGGGAGCTGGCCTATACTACAGCTCTTGTCGGCCAGCATAAACAGGCTGGAGCGCTGTATAAGCAGGCCATGGTCAGCCTGACCAACCTGCTTGGCAAGGAAGATCCGGAAATGGGGATCTGCTGGTTCCAGATCGGTAAACTGCAGGAAGCCCTTGGCCAGTATGAAAAGGCGGAAGATCCGTATAAAAAGGCCCTTGCCATCATGGACAAGGCCGGCAGCAATGTGGTTCTTGGTGATATTCTCGACAAACTTGCCGGCCTGTACATGGAACTGGAAAGAGAAGACGAGGCAATGCCGCTTTTTGAGCGTCTGTGTGCATTCAAGGAAGCATCGCCAAATCCGGATAAGGCCACCCTGGCCATGGCATATAATAATCTTGCCGAAGCCTGCAGGATTTGCGGCCGGTACGATGAAGCAGAAAAGAATTATAAACAATCCCTGATCATTACAGAAGAACTGCGCGGGAAAAATCATGCGGCAGTAGGCAGTATTCTGCAGGAACTGACACAGCTCTGCCAGCGCCAGGGAAAAAAGGATGAGGCACAGGCCTATCAGGAGCGGGCAGCAGCTATTTTTCAGCGTGTCCTGGACGCACAGGAGGCAGCCGGGCAACAGGCGGAAAATCTGAAGCTCTCTGAGTAGCCGGGGCAGGCGGGATTTAGTGCCTTACTCCTGAATTCCTGTCATAAAAAACAAGAAAATTTTTTAGCTGTTTTGAAAACCCTTTAAATTAAGGTGGTTACAAGGCGGTTTAACGATGCTTTTTTTTGAGAATTTGGGTTGCGGGCAAAGCCCGCCTTAGGTCTTATTCTTTCAGTTTGATATACAGTTCGCCCTCTTTGACCCGAATGGTTTCCACACCATCGCTGAAGCTTTTCCAGGCACCCTGGCTGCCGCCGAATTCCTGGACAAGGTCAATGTTTTTGATTCCGCCCAGCCATGCATTGGGAACAGGTACGCCCATAAGCGAAATGCCTTTCAGGATAACAACGGGCCTGCCCTCACGGTAGGCCAGTTCCGCTCCGGCCCTGGCCCTGATGGTTTTCCCCCCCATGAACGGGAAATCAGGGTCAACAGGCAGCAGCAGCCGCAGGCTGATCAGGTCTTCAGCCAGGTCTATGGCAACTTTCCGGGCCAGATCGGTATTTTTTGCCAGTAAGCCGTTTATCTCCCGTTCTGTAAGCAGGATTTCCCTGCTTGCTCCTTTTTCAGAATAGGCTTCCGGGTTCAGCTTACCTTCACGGTTGAAGTCCTGCGCCCCCTTTTTTTTGGAGGGGAGAGCAGACTTCTCTTCAGGTTTGGCAACGGCTGCAACGGATTCAAACCGTTCCAGTTTCTGCTCAAGCTGCTGTTCTTCCTTCTGGTCCAGAACCACCGGTGTGAACGGCTGAGGAAAAAGCCAGGTCCGGATGGAGACAACGGTGACCACAACGGTCAGCGCCATTACTCCGATAACAATGGCTATGACCTGTTTGCCGGAAAATCCTTTTTTTTCATTTAGTTGCGCGTTCATATCTCTTGCTCACTCAGGCTGGTGGCTGTACATCCACAATGGTAACGGAAAAATGAAGGGTCTTGCCGGCCAGGGGATGATTGAAATCCACAACTACGCTGTTCTCCCTGATCTCTACCACCCTGCCTTCAATGGTCTGTCCCTGCGGTCCCTGGGCCTGCAGCTCGGTTCCTTCCTGCAATGCTTCAGGCGGCAGATCGTTTTTCGGCACTTCAATAAAGGCCTCGGGGTCTGACTCGCCGAATCCTTCTGCAGCAGGAACAGCCAGTTCAAAGGTTTCTCCTTTGTCCATGCCGTCCATTTTCTTTTCCAGTCCTTTAATGATCTCTCCCTTCCCCTGCGTATAGTTGAGCGGCTTTGTTTCTGCAGTGGTATCAATGAGTTCACCGTTTTCAAGGGTCATGGAGTAGTCAATGGTGACTGAACAGCCGTCAGCAATTTTCATTTTTTTCTCTCTGTGTAAGTAAAAGTCAGGTTAAAGAAACTCCTGAACAGGCGTATATTCCATGTCAAAGGCTTCGGCCACGCTTTTGTAGGTAATGGCACCCCTGATGACATTGGCACCCCGGGCGATCTCCTGATTGTTCTGCATGGCCTGTTTCCAGCCACTGTCGGCTATCTGGACCGCATAGGGCAGGGTGGCATTGGTCAGGGCCATGGTCGAGGTCTTGGCCACGGCTCCAGGCATGTTGGATACACAGTAGTGGACAATGCCGTCAACCGTATAGACCGGGTCCTTATGGGTTGTGGGACGGGAGGTCTCAAAGCAGCCGCCCTGGTCTATGGCCACGTCCACCAGCACGGATCCCTTTTTCATGGTCTGCAGCATCTCACGGCTGATCAGCTTGGGCGCCTTGGCGCCAGGCAGCAGCACGGCACCAATAACCACGTCCGCCCGGGTAATAAGGTCCCGGATGGCAGCCGGGCTGGACATGAGCGGAAAACAGTTCCTGGGCATGATGTCTGCCAGGTAGCGGAGTTTTTCCAGGTTGGTATCCAGGATGGTCACCTTGGCTCCCAGGCCGCAGGCCATTTTTGCAGCATTAACACCAACTACCCCACCGCCGATGACCAGTACATTACCCGGGTCAACACCGGTCACTCCTCCCAGCAGAACGCCGAGACCGCCGTGGGACATCTCCAGGTATTTGGCAGCTTCCTGTACCGACATCCGGCCTGCAACCTCACTCATCGGGGTGAGCAGGGGCAGGGAGCCATCCTCTTTCTGGATGGTTTCATAGGCTATGCAGACCGCCCGGCTGTTGATCAGCGCCCTTGTCTGCTGTTCATCGGCAGCCAGGTGGAGATAGGTAAAGATAATTTGACCCTGGCGGATCAGGTCATACTCTTGAGGCTGCGGTTCCTTGACATGCATGACCATTTCAGCCCGCTCATAGATCTCTTCAGGAGTGTTCACGATCTCGGCACCGTGTTCCCGGTAGGCATCATCTGAAAAACCGCTGCCGATCCCTGCACCGGTTTCCATCAGAACTGTATGGCCATTGCCGGCCATTATCTCGGCACCGGACGGGATCATGGCTACACGGTTTTCTTCCGTCTTTATCTCCTTGAGCACACCGATAATCATGGCAATCTCCTTTTATACCGTTAAAGGGAAGTGGAGTCCCGGACAGCAGAACAGATTTTCATCAGTTCACTATATTTGCTTTCAATGGAGCGTACCAGTGCAAACTGTACTCTGGCGCGGAAAAGATTCTGCTCCGGGCTCTCTACCTTGAAATACCGGTTGCCTGCCAGGTAATCGCTGTAAAAACGCAGGCCAAGCTCAAAGCTGATCAGCCGGACGCTGTGGACAAGCAAATCTCTGTCAGTTTCTGAGAGCAGATCGGATCCGGTAGCAAAATAGCCTGCAAGGGCAGCTGCAAAAAAGTCCTGATCAAAAATAACATTGTCCGGGTCTTCTCTGTCTTCTCCTGAGATGTTGCAGCAGGAGCGGAGGCAGTCACCAATATCATGGAGCAGCAGGCCGGGTTTGACGGTATCAAAATCAATAAGGCTGATAACCCTGTGCAGGTCGCTGGAAAAGAGAAAATTGGCAACCTTGGGATCACCATGGATGACCTGTTGCCGGATGGTTCCCTGCGAGCGGGCAATTTCCAGCAGAAACACATCCTGTCTGCGTTCATCAATAAAATCCCTGCAGTCTGCTGCTCTCTGCCGGGCAGTCTCCAGCAGTGCATCATACTGCTTCAGGTAGAGCGGGGTATTATGAAAGCCCGGCAATGGATCGGCAAGAGATGAAAGGGGAAGGGAAGAGGCGAGCTGGTGGAACAGTCCCAGGGTATGACCGATTTCCCGGGCCTGTTCGGTCGTGGAAATTGTGCTCAGGGCAACCGTGTTGTCAATATAGGAGAGAAGACGCCACCAGGCCCCATGGTTGTCGGTATAACTTTGAGCTCCCTCAGGATTTCTGATAATTTCTGCAACGGTGAAGTCTCTGTTGACCTGCTTGAGTCGGTGCTGCAGGTGGCGGGTAATGATGCAGAGGTTGTCCTGGACAAGACCGGGATCAGGAAAAACAAACGGATTCAGCCGCTGGAGAACGTATTTGTTGCCGTCTGCAGTAACGACAAGCCAGGTGTCGTTCACATTGCCATCCCCCAGCGACTCCAGGCTGGTGGTTTCCTGCCCGGACAGGAAAAAGGAGATGGCCTTGCAGGCAGTCCTCTGAATCATGAACCCCGCTGATAGCTTGTGTATTTATCAGCACGGCTGCGGGATTTGTCAGCCGGATATTTTTCTGCATTCAGTGCTATTTTTTTTCCGGCGGCTTCCAGCAGATCAACATCCAGCCGCTCTGCCAGACGTACAAGATAGATGAGTATGTCAGCCATTTCCAGGGCAACAGCGTTGCGCTGCTCATCATCAAGTTCATCGCTTTCTTTCCTGCTCAGCCACTGGAAATGTTCAACCAGCTCAGCTGCCTCGACAATGAGTGCCATGGCCAGGTTCTTGGGAGAGTGAAACTGTTTCCAGTCGCGGTCATCGGCAAATTGGCGGATGGTGGCAGTGAGATTGTGCAGAGAGTCTGTCATAAAACAACCTAAGTGGTCACGGGCAGCCCATCTTCACGCAGTTTCTTCCGTCCGCATAGGGTGGGCTATGGCGAACGGAAGAAACTGCGCAGGTAAGTGTAGCGAAGCGAAGACTCCGAATCTGGACTACCCGTGACCACTTACAATCTGGTGTTTAGTGATAACACCTAATTACCAGACTGCAGGCAATCAGGCGGTCGGTGTTCCTGCTATTCCGTGCGCAGTACAACATACTGGCTGAATTCACCCGCCCGTACCCGCAGCAGGATCTGCTTGGGATTGCGGGCATGTTTGAGTGCTTTTTTCAGCTCAGTCAGGTTATGGACCCGTACTTTGTTCACTTCTTCGATCAGCTGTCCGGGCTGCAGGCCAACGCGAGCGGCCGGGCTGTCCGGTGCAACCTCGGCAATCAGTACACCCTGTCCTTTGGAGTAGCCGAACTGGTCTGCAAGTTCAGGGGTCAGATCCTGCAGAGATAAACCCATTTTCTCAAACAGGGATCCCTTGCTCATTCCCCCGCCTCCCTTTGCCAACCTGCTGAAATTGGATGGCTGCTCACCGATGATGACGTCAATGTCTTTGGTACGGCCATCGCGGATGATCTGCAGGGTAACTTTGGTATCAGGTTTGGTCAGGGCGATCCGGTTGCGCAGGTTGGCCACATCGACCAGTTTCCTGCCGTCCATGGAGAGGATGACATCACCCTCTTTGAGGCCTGCCTTTTTGGCCGGAGAATCGTCAGCTACCTCGGCAATGAGAATGCCTTCGGCTTTCTCCAGATCAAAGGACTGGGCCAGGGCTTCGTCCACATCCTGAATAACTACACCCAGCCAGCCGCGGGTGACCTTGCCGTCTTTCTGCAGCTGTTCTTCAATGGACTTTGCCATGTTGATCGGGATGGCGAAGCCGATACCCATGTATCCGCCGCTGCGGGAAAAGATAGCCGTATTGATCCCCACGACCTCGCCATGGATATTGAGCAGGGGACCGCCGGAGTTGCCGGGATTAATGGCCGCATCGGTCTGGATAAAATTTTCATAGTCATTGATTCCCATCCTGGACCGTCCTTTGGCAGAGACCACGCCTACGGTAACGGTCTGACTCAGTTCAAAGGGACTGCCGATGGCAATAACCCATTCTCCGACCGCCAGTTTATCGGAATCACCCAGCGGCAGGACAGGGAGATTCTTGCCGTCTATTTTGATCAGGGCCACGTCCGACTGGGGATCAGTACCGATGACCTTGGCTGTGAACTCACGTTCATCGGCCAGTCTGACCTTGATGGTATCGGCACCTTCAACCACATGATTGTTGGTCAGGATCAGACCGTCCGGGGAGATGATGAAACCGGAGCCTGCGCCGCGCTGCTTGAACTTTCGGGGTTGTACTCTGGGATGTTGAAACTGGTTCCCGAAAAATCGCTGGAAAAAAGGATCCTTGAACATGTCAAACGGGTCCTGACCTCCTCCGAACCCGCCAAAAGTACTGGTCTCCTTTTCCACCCCGATGTAAACAACCGCCGGCCCGGCCTTTTTCACCACGGAACTGAATGCCTTGGCGGAACGGTCCAGCAGGGCGATATTGTCATCTTCCTTTGCAGCAGCAGGAGAAGTTGTCAGCAGCGCACAACAGAGCAGAAAGGCTGTGATAATCTGCAGTTTCTGAAAATGGTGTTTCCGTCTCATGATAAAAACTCCACGTTTTATTGAATGGTTCCCGGGAATGAATCTTCCGTTTTATCAGTTAACCATACAATTATACTCAGGGAGAAATGCGTCAAGGATCATTGCATGAATGTAATTAAAAACTAAATGTTACCTCGCAAAATTGCTATTTTGCCCAATTTCTGTGTCACAGCGAAAAACAAAATGCTCACATATGACTAATATGCTGCGCT
>CAZKBZ010000062.1:0-16348 GCA_964551175.1 uncultured Desulfobulbus sp. | reverse complement strand
TTTTATGGAAAATCAGGTATAGGATGGTTTTGAGCTTCAGGTTTCGGGTTCCGGGATGTTACAGTTGAACTGGTTCTTCAAGATATATTAATCGGGTTGTATGCGGAAATGACATCAGATAAATCAAAACAGGATCTGCGTTCCGCCCGCCACAGGGCTGCGGTTTCCATAGGCTTGAATATTGTGCTGGCCGTGGGCAAGGGTGTAGCCGGTGTGGTTTCATCTTCCACCGCCCTGATAGGAGATGCCATTCATTCAGCGACTGATGTGCTGGCTTCCATTGCCGCCTTTGTCGGTCTCTGGGTTGCCGGTCGCGAGCACCCCTCTTTTCCTTATGGTCTGTACAAGGCGGAGACCGTTGCCACCCTGGTCACTTCCATTGCCGTTATTGTTGCCGCCTATGAGATTGGCCGCCAGGCCCTGTTTGGCACGGAACGGCTTCCTGATGTCACCATTGCCCTGCCGGTGGCGGCTGTCTCACTCGTGGTGGCATTGCTGTTTGGTCTCTACCAGGCGCGACAGGGGAAACGGCTCAATTCACCGGCTTTGCAGGCGGATGCCAGGGATTACCTGGCCGACGCCCTGTCCACGGGAGTAGTGTTCATAGGTCTGCTGGCCACCAAATTCGGTTATCCAGTCGATCGCTGGGCAGCGGCTGTTGTTTCTCTTTTTGTCTTTCGTGCCGGTTCCGCCCTGCTGGTAACAGCCCTGAAAGATTTGCTGGATGCTTCCATTGACCGGGAAACCGAGCGGGAAATTATCCGGATGGTTGAGCAGCATCCGCGAATCAGCCGTGTGAAACAGTGTTTGAGCCGAACAACCGGCGGACGGTTCATCGTGGATATGGATGTGGTCATGCATACACCGTCTCACAAGATAGCCGACCATGTTGCAGATCGCCTGGAAGAACTCATCCCGCGGAAATTTCCCCTGGTGGTCATGGCCCGCATCCGTCCCCATTACTGTTCAGATACCATTGTCAGGCGATTGACTCCGGTAAGCGGACCCGAGGGTACACCTTCCTCTCATTTCGTCCGGTCACCCTGGTTTTTAATCGAGACCATTGACACTGCAAAATCAAAGGTGATCAAAAAGGAATTCGTTGAAAATGAGCATGCCGATGCGGAGAGGAAAAAGGGATTGCTGGTAGGCAACTGGCTGCTGTCGCTGAAACCCGATGAGGTGGTTATACCTGATGGCCATGACGGCACGGCAGCTGTTTTGCTGCGCGAAGCCGGGGTGGAAATCAGATCTGCAGCCGGTTGAGTTGTCCGGTCGTAGATTTTGTTGAACCGTGTCGATGAAATCGGTTTTCCATATGTTATAATTACATATTTGAAACCAGTTGTGATGTCACAGGCTGGTTACAACAACAGATATTCATTTTTTTTGTTTATTTTATGCCCTGTTTATAAGAAAATAATGATATGAAGCTAAAATTCATGCAGGGATAGTGCAGAAAAAAATTCCAGGCAATTTTTCAAGGTACCCTCTAATCGCCGGTTCATGGGTAAGGCAGACAGGATCATTACACAATGAGTGAAGTCACACCAAAAAAAGAGAGTAGTGAAAAATCGTTGGGTGAAGATTTTCTTTTTATGAAGTCTGAAACTGACGACTTTGATGAGCATCACAAGAAGACCTCTCCCATGTACTCCCTGTTGGGAGATAAAAATGTTGTCTTGATTGCCATTGATGACCATAAGGAAATCGATGAGGCTGAACTGCAGGGATTCCGCAGGACTGTGGCTGAAATGCAGTGGCTGCTGGTGGTACTGGTGATTCTGTGCATGAAGCTTCCAGGGATGGTTGTGCCGCATCCCGAAAATCTCCTGATCATCCTGGGACTGTTTGTCGCCTTTATCTGTTTTATTCATTATTTCTGGCGCAGTCACGGGGAGAAGCGGTGGAAACTGGCCCTGAACACCTGGGCCATGGTTGTTTTCATTACGGCTGTCGTCTGGCAGACCGGGGCACTGGCAAGCCCCTTGCTGCCTCTTTATTTTTTAGTTGTCATGCTTTCCGCCACCACCATGGGCATGCTGACGACCATGCTCGAAACTGCATTGATAACAGTATGTTATGTCCTGCTGGCGGCTTCCGGTTCCTGCGGTCTTCAGGAGGGGTTCAGCAGTTTTCGCCTTGCCGATCTGCCTGGGCCGGTTATTCAGCTTTTCCTGCTCTGGTTTGTTGCCTACTTTGTCTCTTTGATTTCCTGGGAATCGGAAAAGGCCAAGGATAAAATCCGTCAGTTGTCCCGTACCGACCAGTTGACAGGGTTGTGGAACATGAAGATGCTGCTGATTTTCATGCAGCGCGAGCATCGTCGCTCTCTTCTTGAGCATCGCCGGTTTTCCATCATGATGATCGATGCGGATAATCTTAAGGCAGTCAACGACACCTATGGCCATGATGCAGGTACCATGCTGATTGTCCATATTGCCGAGACCATGCGTTCCGAGTTGCGTGACGCCGATATGCTGGCCCGTTTCGGCGGTGATGAGTTTGTGGCCCTGCTTCCTGAAACCGACTGCAGAGAGGCATTTCAGGTGGCGGAACTCATGCGCAGAAAGATTGGTGATACGACCATGATCTACGAGGATAACCCGATCAGCATAAATGTAAGTATTGGGATTGCCTGTTTTCCACGCCATGGTCAGGAACTTTCACATATTATGAAAATGGCGGATAAGGCCCTGTACAGCAGTAAAAAACAGGGTAAGAATCAGAGCACGATCTATCAGCAGCCCGGGGAAACGGAGAGACCCAAAGCAGCTCCTGGACAATAACTTCATGCGTGATTTCAATAAAAAAGTATTGGTACCTGCCTCCAATGCGGCTGGCAGGTTCATTATTCAGCAGTTTTCAACAGGTTTGAGCCAGACAACCAGCTGCTTATTCCTTTTTTGCCGGGACGAAATACGTTTTGAGAGCTGTCCTGCCTGCAGGTCCGACACCCCTTCGTACAATGCTGCAGCAGAGTCTTGAGTCGTCACTGCGCAGTGCGCTTCTTATTATCAAGCTGATCGTACCACTCTATATCCTGGCGGATATCCTGCTCTATTTTGACCTGCTGCGTCATCTTACCTTTTTATTTGCTCCGATCACCTCCTTTCTTGATCTTCCCGCTGAGGCGGCCATGGCCGTTGCCGCCGGTATTCTCCTGAACCTGTATGCGGCAATTGCCTTTGCCGCACCACTGGGACTGACCCCGTACCAGTGGACCATCCTTGCCGTTTTTCTGGGAGTCTGTCATTCCCTGGTTATAGAATGTGCCGTTATGAAACGGCTTGGAGTTTCTTCAATCTATTCCGTTATCCTGCGGGGAATTATGGCCTTTGTCACCGTGTTGCCCGTAATGATCATGCCGCGGTCATTCTTCGGCAACAGGGTAGAAGAGGGGACAGCCGCACTTCAACAGTATGACAGCTTCAGCTCCATGCTGCTCGGATCGGTAAGTGATGCGCTTCTGCTCTCCATCAAGATCATTGTTCTGATCGCAGTGATTATTTTTTTCATGGACTGGCTGAAGTCGACCCGGATCATGAAGACATATGGAGACAGAGTGAATTCTTCTTTTTCCATTATTGTCGGCCAGCTGCTCGGTATCACCTATGGGGCTGGAATCCTGATCCGGGAAGTAGATGCCGGTCACCTGGACTGCAGAGATGTCTTTTTTATTGCCACCTTTTTGATGATATGCCACTCCATTATTGAGGATGCTCTCCTGTTTGTGATTTTCGGAGCCAATTACTGGGTTATTGTGGGTGTGCGCGTGACAGCGGCTTTTCTTGTCAGCTTTCTTCTCCTCTATCTTTTTTTTACTGTTCTCCCTGTGCAGTACGTTGTCAAGGATATGAAATAATAAGGAATCGGCCCCTGTAACCAGTTACAAGTCTGTCGGCAATGAAACCGCAGAGTTACACACAGCGTGATCAGTTACAGTTGACACTGTTTAATGCAGATAATATGCTGATTACAGTTAATTACATTTACTGTTTCGTGCAGGCCTGAGGCTTGACCAACGAAATGGGTGCACACTGATGCGCAATGCTGAAAATGCGGATATCAAGGACATAATCCTGCAGGGTGTGTATGAGGATAACCTGGCACTATCAGCGCCTCATGCGAAACCGGTCCGTCCGGTCCACCGGACCGGTTTTCGGTTCATAACCAGGTTGTTATCCATACTGCTGATCACTGCAACTGTTGTCCTGATTCAGTTTGTTGCGGATCCGATAAACCAGCAGTCTACAAATCCGGTTGCTTTTTCCGACATGGCATCGATTCTGCCCTGGGCTGAAATTGTGCATGATCAGAGAATGGATACTGCTGTGCGTCGGCAGCCTTCCTACTTTGCCGATCCGAATCCCTGGCCGGTGGCACCGTTTGAGACCAAGCGACTTCTGGATTATAATTATCTTCTCAATCATGACCAGGTCCGCCTCAGTTCTGTTTTCGGGATTGGTGTACAGACTATTGTTATTGATCCCGGGCACGGGGGCAGGGATCCCGGCGCCATCGGCAGCCAGGGAACCAGGGAAAAGGATATTGTTCTGGATATTGCCCTTCGCCTGCGGGATAAACTCATGCAGAGTGGTCAATACATGGTTCTGCTTACCCGCGACAGGGATATCTTCATGTCACTGGCCGACCGGGTTCAGTTTTCCAACCTGAACAAGGCAGACCTGTTTATCTCTCTTCATATCAATGCCCTGCCGCAGAAAGAGTTCAACGTTACCGAAACTTTTTATTTCGGACCTCCTTCAGATCTGTACACCCTGCGCCTTGCCGAACAGGAGAACCGTGGGTCCGAGCTGTCAACCGGGGATTTCAAGAATATGATCAAAAAGATCGGTGATGTGCTCAAAGAGCAGGAATCAGCCACTCTTGCCTCAACTATCCAGCACAGCCTCTTCTCCAATATGGAAAAATATGATAGACTTATAGCTGACAACGGGATCAAGATTGCCCCGTTTGTGGTCCTGTTAGGTGTGGATGCGCCAAGTGTTCTGGTGGAGATTTCATGCATCAGCAAGAGTGAAGAGGAAACAAACTTAAATAACCCGGCTTATCGAGAGAAAATTACTTCTTCCCTGGAAGAGGGGATAAATCGCTATCTTGTGCAAAGACAGACACAGGTAGTGAAAGGAGATGATAATGGCAAAAAAATCGGCAAAAACAACAGCTGACGAAAAACTGCTGGTCGGCATTGACCTGGGAACTTCAAGAAGTGCTATTTCAGCTGATAACGGCAAAAAGAAATGGGTAGAAAGTTATGTCGGTTGGCCCAGGGATTTCATCTCCCGGAAAGTTGTGGGGAAGCCGATACTCTTTGGTGAAGAGGCTGTGGAGCACAGGCTGTCCCTGGATATGTATCGTCCCCTGAAAAACGGCGTGATAAAAGAGGGAACAGCACGGGATGAAGAGGCAGTCAAGGAGCTGATCCGTCATCTTATTTCCCTGGTGCAGCCTGCCAAAAATAAAGCAAAAATCAGGGCTGTTGTCGGTGTGCCGGCGGAATCGTTCAAGGTGAATAAAGTAGCGTTGATGAAGGCTGTGGCAGAGTTTTCAGAGGCACTGTTTGTGGTTTCCGAACCTTTTGCCGTAGCCTATGGTGTGGGTGCCCTGGATAATGCCCTTGTAATTGATATCGGTGCCGGAACCGTAGATTTCTGTATCATGCATGGAACCGTACCTTCGGAGGAAGATCAGCGGACCGTACTCACTGCTGGTGATTACATTGATCAACAGCTCTTTACCTTTCTCAAGGACCGTTACCCGCAGGCTGATTTCAACCTGAACATGGTGCGTCGATTCAAGGAAGAGCACAGTTTTGTCGGTAATGTCGACACCAGTATCGAGGTGGAAATTCCGGTGGAAGGCAAGTCCACGCTCCATAACATTACCGATGAAATGAAACGGGCCTGCGACAGTATTTTACCTGCCATGGTGGAGTCAACCCTGGAACTTATTGCCAAGTTTGATCCGGAGTACCAGGATGCCATCAGGGGGAACATTATCCTGGCCGGCGGCGGCAGCCAGATTCGCGGGCTTGCCCAATATCTTGAGCAGACCATTGGTGAATATGGACCGACCAGGGTCCAGGTTGTGGATGATCCTCTGTTTAGCGGTGCTGATGGCGCCCTGGAGCTGGCAAAGGAAATGCCGGAGGAGTACTGGACTGAATTGTAATGGATACCTTGCAAAATAGCAATTTTGCAAGGTGGCCTGGTGTGTTTTCCTCAATCTCTCAGAGAGGAAAAAGGGAACAGTTAAAAGGGAATACTTTCCAGACTGTTCTGTTCCCTATTTCCTGTTCACTTTTCCCTTCTCTCCTGCCGATAAGAATAAAAAGCAAAAAACATGAAACGTTTAATTTTTACTGTTTACCTGGGTTACGTCCTGAACTTATTATAGAGTTGATTTAGAAGAGAAAGCAGACGGGAATTTTTTTCTGTATCACCTTCCTTGAACTGAAATTCAGGGGATAGTTCCGCCAGGGCCGCATCCAGTTGCCAGCGGTGGGTAAAGACCCTGCCTTCCAACTCCTTGAGGGCTTTCAGTTGTGCTGTACTCAAGGACTGCGGGTTAATTTTTTTCAGTGCTTCAGCGGAAACCTCCATTTCATCTATTTCAGCAGCATCCATCACCAGCTTGAGAGTTTTTTTGTCAAGTTGTGCTTTTTTTTCCAACTCCTTTTTAAATGTCACCGCATTGGGATATTCCTGCCAGATTAATGGTTGCAGATTTTCCGTATTGATTCCAGCCCGTTCGATCAGGGTCATGGCATCATTATCCAGGATAAATGGTACCTGCCGAAATGTATCCTGCTGAAAGACATTTTGCAGGAAAAAGAGTGAAATCAGACTGATCAGGGCAGCGATAATAGGCGTCGTGACCCAACCACTGGTTATACCGGCAACGGTCTTCCAGCGGATACTTGTGCCCCCTTTAAGGATGCCGATGCCGATAACCGCCCCGACAATGGCTTGAGAGCTTGACACCGGGACAAGAGGGAATGACGGCAAACCGTGTCCCTTGAGCCAGGACTCAAGTGCAACGGAGGAGAAGAGAAAGAGGACGATGGAGTGGGACCAGACCACAACAGCAGCCATGACCGGAGAAAGATCAAAAATACCTTTGCCAACGGTTAACATAACCCTTTTAGAGAAGGTAAACACCCCTGCGGCAATGGCGATGCCGCCGAGAAGAAAGAGTTGCTGGCCCCCGGTAAATCTGACTCCTAATAACGATATATCCGCGAGATGCGCCACGGGGACGAAGACACCCATAACGTTGGCAATATTATTTGCACCCAGTGAATAGGAACCAAATATGCCCGCACCAAGCAGAGACCAGCGGGTGAGGAGATCAAGCTTGAACATATGGACATTGAAACGGAGCAGAAGCTTACCTGTTAACAGATACAGAGGCATGGAAATACCGGCTGCCAGCAGTGGACAAAAAATCCAGGTGGAGATAATTCTGGTCAATGAATGCATATCGGTTATCGAACCGGTGAACATATTCCAGCCGATAATTGCGCCGACAATGGCCTGAGAGGTCGAAACCGGGAATCGTGCCACGGTCATCAGGTAGACGGACATCGCTGCAGCAAAGGCGACAATAAAGGCTCCGGCAACGGCATTGACCGCACCGAGTTTGCCAAGCGTATGGGAAGCCCCGGCACCGCTGACGACCGCGCCGATAATAACAAAAACACTGCAGTAGACAGCAGCAGTCCGAAATTTGATCATCCTGGATGCGACCGCTGTACCAAATACGTTGGAGGCATCGTTGGCGCCGAGGGACCATCCCAGGAACAGCCCGCTTGATAAAAAGCCAAACATGAGATGTTCCTTACAATGAACGTTTGATAACGTAGATATTCAACCTGTCAGCGACATCTTCAGCCCTGTCGGCAATTTTATCGAGATGGCGGGCGAACTCACGCTGCAGCATCCGATGGCTTAAGCGCAGATCCTCTGTACGGAATATGACCATTTGCAGCCGGGTTGAGATCTTGTCTGATTCGGATTCCCAGTAATAGACCTTGTCAAGGTGATCGGCCACCGAGGAGATGTTTTTAAAAAAAGCACGACCGGCACGAACTATGGCCTCCACGGATTCCACCACAGCCTTGATCAGGAGTTTAAAATCTTCATGAAAATCGTCCTCAATGCGGAGGTTTTCAATTTCCATCCGCCATAATGCCCCCTTGAAACGATCCAGCAGTGAATCCATGTCTTCCAGCAGTTGCAGTACATCTTCCCTGGATTCAGGAATCAATGTTTTTGTATAAAGGTATTGCTGTATGGAACGCCTGAGATCATCACCGGTATGTTCGACTTCTATGATTTCCTTCAGTTTACGTTGAAAATCTATCGAGTTACCCTGCAGGTAAGCTTCAGCGCCCTGGCTGAAGATCAAGCCGGAGCGGACCACCTGATCCAGGAAATCGTCGATCTGTTTTTCAACACCCAGTTCTTTTTTTAATATACGCATGATTTCATAGTGTTATGAATTTGTTACAGCGGACACACCGATTGTACATAGTTCATGACGAGTACTCTTTTCCGTGCAGGTCCGACTTAGCTTTGGCCGGCCCTGTGTTGTTGCCAGCTTTTATAGAGCGGCCAGATAAAGGAGAGGAAAGAGATAAGCAGAACAATAAAAGCCAGTTTGTCGTGATAGAAAACAGAATAGCCGTCCATCATGACCGCACGACGGAAGTTTTCTTCAACCATTTTGCCCAGGACAATACCTAACACAATGGGAGCAACCGGATAACCGTATCTTTTGAATATCCAGCCGATAACTCCAAAGGCTATGCACGCTCCAACATCGAACATGGAACCACTGACGGCGAAACTGCCTATAACGGCAATGGCCAGGATGAGGGGATACATGATTGCCTCAGGCACCGAGACAACTTTGATGAATAAACGGTTTCCGTATACCCCGATGGCCAGCATGATAATATTGGCCAGGATAAGGGCGGAAAAAATACCATAGACGATATCAGGGTGTTCCTGGAAGAGAAGAGGTCCTGGAACCAGGTCGTGCAGCATGAAAGCACCAAGCAGGACGGCATCGGTAGCACTGCCGGGGATTCCAAGAGCCAGCAGGGGAACCAGTGCACCGCCGACTGAACTGGAGTTGGCGCCTTCAGCAGCGGCAACACCTTCAAGTGAACCCTTGCCGAATTCTTCCGGGGTTCTGCTGGCTTTTTTTGCCATATCATAGCTGATAAAGGCGGCAATGGTGGCGCCGGCTCCGGGAAATATCCCGATAATGGTCCCGATGACCGAGGATCGCAGGATGGTCATCTTGATTTTCATGAACTCTTTAAACGAGGGCAGCTTGTTATCCACCTTGTCCAGGACCCGATCTGCCCCGGTCCATGTTTCCATCTTGGCAAAGACAACGCTGACGGCAAAGAGACCGATCAGGGCGGGAATAAGGGTAAAGCCGTCATACAACTGGTCGCTGCCAAAAGTAAAACGCGAGACACCTGAGATGGGATCAATACCGATATTTTTGATCATCAGGCCAAAGAGAATGGCAACCAGTGATTTCAGGACATTACCTCGGCCCATGGAGGCCACTGTTGCCAGGCCGAACAGGGCTAGGGCAAAGTAATCGGCCGGGCTGAATTTTAAGGCAATGCGGGCAAGCGGGACGGCGAAAAGAATCAGGATGGCAACGCCTACGGCACCACCGATGGTGGAGGCTATCAGCGCGGTTCCGAGCCCCTTTCCTGCTTTTCCCTGCTGAGTCAGCGGATAACCATCCATGGCAGTAACCGCTGCCGAGGGTGTACCGGGCGTATTAATCAGTACCGCTGTAATCGAGCCGCCGTAGTTGGAGGCAATGTAGATCGAAGTAAGTAAAATCAGAGCCAGTGCCGGTTCCATGGTATAGGAAAACGGCACCAGCAGGGCCACAGCAGTGGAAGGGGAAAGACCAGGCATCGCACCGGCCAGAATGCCGACAATCACCCCGATTATGATGATCACAACCGGCTTCCAGCCCATGAGTACTGACAGGCCGATGGAAAAAGATTCAAAAAGTTCCATTACAATTTCCTCGACAGGTTAGAGATAGTTTTCAAGAAAGCCAAGCGGCAGCTGGATGTAGAGCAGCTTGTAAAAAACAACATAGGAAAAAACAAGCCAGCCCATGGAAACCAGGACAATGGTCAATGGTTTCCTGCAGGAAAGCACATACATCATCACTGCGAGAAAAATAACAGAACTGATAAAGTAACCAAGGGTCTGGATCGCAAAAAAGTAGACGATCATAATCGCAATACCAAACAGCACAAAGCCAATCCGTCCGGCCTTGGGGTCCTTGTCCTCCCTACCGCGTATAGTAAAAAAGAGGATGGTACCGCACAGGCCGATAAGGCAGAAGATCCAGATCCTCGGAATCAGGGCCGGGCCGACTTTCTCACCGGGAAAGTCAAAAGTGATGGAAAAAAAGAGCAGAGCCAGGCTTATGAGTGCGCTGGGAATCAATGCCTGACCTGTCCAATCACGACGTGACGAATATCGAAATGCCAGTCCTGTGAAGATGAAGCCTGCCACCAGCACCAGTGTCAAGATGAGCAGACCTGTTCCATGACTGAAGTATTGCATGTTGTGCCTCAATCCGGACGTACCGGAACTATTCTATGAATTTTCAAATGTGATGAATAGATAACTCTGGTGTTTTCCAGCCGGATTCTATTGTTCTGCGATGGAATCCGGCTGGAAGCTGAAACGGTTTATCCTGAAAACCAACGTTATTTGATGACGCCAAGATCCTTCAGGGCAGCAGCAAACTCCTGCTGGTCTTTTTTAACGATCGCTGAAAATTCTTCCTTGCCTTTCATAACCGGAGTAGCGCCGCCCTTTTCAACATAGGCTCTCCACTCCGGGTCATTGGTTACCTTGTTGAACAGATCAACATAAAAAGCCTCAGCTTCGGCCGGAATACCCTTTTTGGCCATGAAACCGCGCCACATGATTTCATCATCCAACCCTTTAACACCAAGCTCCTCAAAGGTCGGAACATCGGCAAACTGTCCACCCAGCCGTTTAGGAGAGGCAATGGCGGCAACCTTGAGATCGGGGCGGCCAATAACATCCTGGGGGTTGCCGACATACACAACACCGTGTCCGCCCAGCAGTGCAGCCATTGCCTTGCCGCCACCGGCATAGGGAATCCATTTAGCCTTGATTCCAGCTGCCTTCCAGGTCTTCATGGCCATGATATGGTCATTGCCACCTGCAGCCGGACCAACCCACAACTGCTTGCCGTCCTTTTCCTTGGCATCAGCCACAATCTGTTCCCAGGTATTAACAGGCAGGTTTCTGTTGGTAATAATTGCTTCCGGATCGATCACCATCAGCCCCATCCATTCAATATCATCAACATTAATTTTGCCCCCGGTGGAGACAATTTTTCCGATATTTGACCTGGTTACCGCCGCAAATTTGTAGCCGTCAGGCTTCTGTGAGAGGATATACTTGATTGCTACTATGCCGCCGGCACCGGACTTGTTGACAACGACAAAGGTCGCATCCGTATATTTTGCGGCAATGGCGGTAAACTTCCTGGCAAAGACATCAATGGCTCCACCAGGTTTGGTATAAACAATGAGTTTGATTGGTTTCTCTGGAAATTTTGCCTGAGCAGTACTGATAATGCCTGCTACCATGGCTGCCGTAATAAGCAGTGTGATGATGCTTCGTTTCATGTCGATCTCCTGTCGCAGTTCCCTGAAGATTCTTCCAGGACACCATGTCTCGGCAGGATCTTTTCAGGGTAGATTTGTAGTTTTCCAGCGTATACTTTACGGTATCCGCCAGTCGTAAAACAGGCAAATTGGAATACGTTATTTGGAAGATATGAAAAAAAATATCATGTCATGGAATGGTCTTTAAAACAGGTGGTTATTTCATTCCTACAACTCGTTTTGCCGCTTTGAGATAGTTGACATTTTCCAGGCCGCTGATCTCCAGCTTGTCAATAACCTGTTCCATGGCAGCATAATCTTCGCTTTCCACACAGGCTGTTTCAATCATTGCTCCGTTGAACAGGATTTTTGCATACTCACAGATAACGCCATCCACCGAGAAACCGTAACGTTCTTTATAGACGTTGACACTGGTCAGGTCGTCAGAATTTTTGATTAATTCCAGAAACTCGTCAAAGGTGTAACTGTCCTGCGTGAGTTCTACCTCGGCTTGCAGGTTTTCAAGGATGGTGGCCAGTTCATTCCGTTTGACGGGAAACTGAAATTTTCCGCGCGGCTGGAAAATTTCGTAACCGGATTCCGTTTCACCTACCTTGGTTTTTATATCAAGCAGACCATCACGTACCTTGACATTAGCCTCGTTGGTGTGTCTTGATAAAATGTAGGTTTCACCACTCTGGCGCGCCTTGAACAGTTTAGCCTGGGCCTTCCACATGGCTGGTTTAATAATGTCGATTATTCCCTGGCCAAAAACCCGGAATTCCGCCCGGGGTACTACTTTTTCAGCATCTTCGGCCGAGGTGGCCTTGTTTGCATCATAAACAGTCATTTCTTTCTCCTGACCTTTGATATTGGTTTTGTTAAGATAAGGTGATATTGAGATTCCTTTTGGAATTTATCCTCATATGCGGACTATTTCTGCCAGTTGGAGTAAGGATTCTTAATGAGATTGGAGTTGAAATAGCGCGGATCCCCACTCACCTCTTCTCCCACCCAGGCTGGTTTTTCAAATTGCTGGTCCTCGCTTTCCAGTTCAATCTCGGCAACGACCAGACCTTCATTCTCTCCAAAAAATTCGTCCACCTCCCAGGTAAAACCCCCAAATTCGATTTTGTAGCGGTTTTTTTCAATAAGCGGTTTTTCGCACAACTCATCAAGCAGGACATTGGCATCCTCCACCGGAATTTTATATTCAAATTCCATTCGGGTTGCACCGACACTGATCCCCTTGATAGTCAGAAATCCTTTATCATTAATGGTACGGACCCGTACGGTTCGTTCCTTCTGGGAATTCAGATACCCCTGGCGATAAGCAGTTCCTTTGGCAAGTTCCTGCCAATCATTTCCAATTAACAAAAATTTTCTTTCGATCTCTGTGCCCATTTTGTATCTCCTTGAATTATGGTGTCAATGGATCTTGTGTTTGTGTCGATTTTTCATTATGTAGATGCAGGTTGCGATGCAACGTTATCTGCATCCTTATTATCATTTACATTTTCTCCCCCTTCCAGTAAGCCGCTTTTCAGTAATTTTTTTGCAATATCAGCACTGTAAATGTTGATCTGATTCAGGGCGTCCATCAGTTCCATGTGAATGGAATGGGTCTCCACAGAGGCCTCCTTCATGGCCAGCATACGTTCAAGGTGGTGTTTGCGCAGACGGGAATCGAAATGAGCATAACGAGCCTTCTTCTTTCGTACCTTTTTGGCCAGTGAAACATCCATTTTGGTCATCATCTGTTGGAGCCGGTCAAGCTGTTTACCTACTTTTTCATGGTATTTGATCAGTTCTTCCTTGCCTTCCTCGGAAAGATCTATACCGATACGTTCTTTCTTTTTCAACAAAGGAACAATCTGCCTGGTAATGACATCACCGATTTTTTCCATGGAATCCAGCAGGGAGATCAGAGCGCTGACTTCAGTCCCCTGTCCTTCCGCCAGTTCCTGACGGCTGATGTCCAGGAGGTAACGCCTGATTCGCTCTTCCAGGAAATTGATTTTTTTCTCACGCATTTCAATGCCCTGCAGCAGGGTCAGCTGCTCAGGATAAATTGCGTCCCGTTGTGGTTTGTCAGAGATAAACGGTATCATGGCGGCACGATGCATTCTACCCAGGATCTTAGCCATCCTGGCAATCTCTGCACTGGCCAGCTGTAATGCTATTGCCGGGGTGGAAATAAGGGAATCGTCAAGATGCCAGGTAACCGGGTCAATACCTCTTGGCCTGGGCTTGTCAGGCAGGATGCGGAGGATGAGCCTGGCGAAAAGACCAATAAAGGGAAGAAAAAAAAGACCCACGGTAATATTAAAAATGGTGTGAGCATTGGCAACCTGTCTTGCCGTCCCTGAATCAAAAGCCGTGGCTATGGAACGGACCAGATCGGCAAACTGTGGAATCCAGAGGATGAAGAGCAGCACACCCCCGACATTGAAGAGAACATGGGCAAGCGCTACCCGTTTCGCTTCTCTCGCTGTGCCGATACTGGCAAGACCTGCAGTAACACATGTGCCGATATTAGCTCCTAAAATCACAGGGATGCCGGCTTCTATGGTGATAAGTCCCTGCTGGGCCAGGACGATAACCACACCGGTTGAGGCACTGGAACTCTGTACCAGGGCGGTGAAGGCTGCACCCGCCAGAATACCCATAAAAGGGTTTTCAAGCCCTTCCATAATCCGGATAAATTCAGGGTAGGTGCGAAGCGGCTTCATGGTATCGCTCATCAGTTTCATGCCGTAGAACAGAATACCGAAACCAAGCAGAATGTCCCCGATACTTTTTATCCGGTCGCTTTTTCCAAGCATACGGAGTCCAAAGCCTACAATGATCATGATAAGCGCATAATCGGTCAGTTTGAAGGCCACCATCTGGGCTGTGATAGTGGTACCGATATTGGCCCCCAGAATGACGCCAAGGGACTGGACAAAGGTCATCAGCTCCGCCTGCACAAAGCTGACCAGCATCACCGTGGTAGCGCTGGAAGACTGGATAACCATGGTGACAAAAGCGCCGACGGTCAGGGCAATGAGACGGTTGCGGGTCAGGGTTGCCAGGATGGAACGCATTCTGTTTCCGGCAGACCTTTTCATGCCCTCGCTCATCTTTTCCATGCCATACAGGAAAAAGGCGAGTCCACCTAACAGGCTGATCGTCAGCATAACCCAGGAAATGGTCTTGTCTGCAGTATCTGCGGCAGACAGGGGATGGGCGGGCAGGAGGATCGTTGCCGCCATTAACAAAATGATTCCAGGGGCAATGCATGGTTTGCTTCTCATGATCATGAGGTTAATCCCTGAAAAGATAAGGGGATCCCCGCTGAAACCAAGTGGATCACGGCGGAGATATTCGTTATTGCTCGTGCAACTTTAATTTTTTCTACAGGTAGGGTATCTTTCTCGACTATAAAGTAGCACTGCACCGGGAAAGAAAGCAAATTAGAAGACACAATCGCATCCATAAGAGGTGCTTATGAACTTTGATCAGCTCAGAACGTTTCAGGCAGTTGCCTTGACCGGCAGTTTCACCAAGGCCGGCCGCAAACTTTTTCTAACCCAGCCTGCCGTAAGCCAGCAGATTCAGGCCCTGGAGGCCTCCTGCGGGGTGCGACTGTTTGACCGCTCCGGCAAACGGATTCACCTGACCCGTGAAGGTGAAATGTTGTTGTCAAAGACAAGTAAAATAGTTGCCTGTTTCAGGGAGATAGAGGTGCTTTTTGAAGAAATTTCTAACCTGAACAAGGGGCGGCTTGATATTGCTACAAGTGCTGTGTTCGGCACTTATTTTCTGCCACGCCCTATAGGTCGTTTTAACCAGGAATATCCCTGCATTGCCATTCATCTGAACACGGTTAATTCCCATGAAGTTATTTCCATGCTCCTGGCCGGAAAGGTTGAATTTGGATTCGGCGGGCTGGTGGAAAATGAACCTGAAATTTCATCTCTCCTGATCCATCAGGAACCGCTTGTGACCGTGGTGGGCAGCCGTCATCCTCTGGCAGAGGAAGGAACTGTCAGTCTGGATATCCTGCATTCAGTTCCGTTTATCTGGCGGGAACAGGGAACGCAGATACGAAAAAAAGTAGAGGAGTGGCTGGCCACCTCCGCAACCGCTTTTATCCCCAAGAAATTTATTGAACTGAAAAATGTGGAGACCGCCAAGCGACTGGTCGAGGAAGGCTACGGGATAACAGTGATCCCGGAGGCTGCTGTTGAGCGGGAGCTGACTTCCGGTCTGCTGACAAGAATCAGATTACCCGATTTTGACATGAAAGCGTCTTACTATCTCCATTACCCGAAAAACAGGCATTTCTCCAAGGCGGCAGAGGTCTTTCTTTCCCTGTTTCCTGTGACGGTGTCATTGAGTCATGCCGACAATATGGAAAAGCTGACGTATTGAAAAAACAGTATTCATCCGATCAGAAAAAACGCTCTCTTATTTTGTCCGTTATCACCTTCAGTTCCGGCAGTCTGAGCAGGTGCAGTGTTATGCCGTAGAGCAGGGCGGCCCCGCCAATCACCAGGAAAACTCCCGGCAGCTGCAGGAGGACAGGGCCCAGCAGCATGGGAGCCAGCAGTTTTTTCAATACCATCACCCCGAGTCCCA
>CAZKBZ010000061.1:8013-16571 GCA_964551175.1 uncultured Desulfobulbus sp. | reverse complement strand
TAAAGATATAGACCACTGACAGACCCGGCTGCAGTTGTGCCGAATCAGCCCTGGCGACTGCAGCAGAGGTGGCCTGCTGTGTCTTCTGCACAGGAGCGGTGCAGCCGGTCACAACAAGAAAACATATTGAAATCACAAATAGAACCGCCTTGTACCACACACAACTGTTACCTGTTTTCATGCTGTTATCCTTGCTTATTGTTTTCCTGTTATCTTTTTTTCACAGCCCTTGTTCTCTGCCGGACAGAACGTTTTTTATCTCCAACCGCACTGGTCAACACCTGTTTCTGCTTCTCCCGTTTCCGGACATCCTTTTCCACAAAACAGGATTTTGCAGTAAAGGGATTTCGTTCTGTCCAGTACATCAACGTTGACCAGGTGGAAGGCGTGGGAGTGAAAATCTGCACCTGTCTGGGAATAAGCTTCAATTCCCTGCGGGCAAATTGCTTCAACTCCTGCATATCCTGCAGTCTGCAGCCGGGATGAGCGGCAATGATATAGTAGGTGAGATACTGCTTGAGTCCTTGCTTTCCGGTCATCCGGTTAAACAATTCCCGAAACTTGAGCAGACTGTCACTGCCCGGTTTTCCCATGCAGTCCAGGACATGGTCCAGGCAATGTTCCGGTGCCACCTTCATCTGGCCGGAAACATGGTATCGAACCACGTCGCGCAGATAATTCAGCCCGTTTTTTCTGTCTGCCAGGATCATATCATAGCGGATACCGGACGAGACAACCACCTTCTTCACTCCCCTCAATCCACGCAATTCCTGCAGCAGCGTTCGTTGTTCCCGATGATCAATGGGCATGGATCTGCAGATCTCGGGAAACAGACAGCGTTTATCCCGGCAGCACCCTTTTTTCAGCTTTTTGCTGCACTCAAAGCCGTACATATTGGCTGTTGGTCCACCCACATCATGGATCGTACCCCTGAAATCAGGATGAGCGGCCAGCCGTCTGGCCTCGCTGACTATTGACTTTCTGCTCCGCCAGCTGACGGTACGCCCCTGGTGCACGGCAATTGCGCAGAAATTACATTCCCCGTAACAGCCGCGATGGCTGGAGATGGAAAAGCGAATGGTTTCCAGGGCGCGGACCTTGCCGTAAGCCGCATAAAAAGGATGAAGCTCCAGCTGGTAATCCAGGGAATGAACATGATCGAGTTCCTGTTGCGACAGGATAGGCTGGGGAGGATTCTGGACCAGGTATCGGTTTTCATGGGGCTGGACAAGACCATATGCCGAGACCGGATCATTGTTCTCATAAAAGAGCTTAAACATGCGGATGAAGGCCTGTTTATCTCCTGCAGCCTCTGTAAAGGAGGGCAGCTCCAGAAAAGACTCCGGCTTCCGGCTGTCCAGATAGCAGAGCCCCCGGATCCTGCGAGGGTCATCCCGGTTGCGCAGGCAGGTCGCAAGCTCCACTGCAGCCCGCTCGGCCATACCATAGAGCAGATAATCGGCCTTGGCATCCAGCAGGATGGACCTGCGTACCTTATTTGACCAGTAATCATAATGGGCAATCCGGCGCAGACTGGCCTCTACCCCGCCCAGGACTATGGGACAGGTGTTCTTGAATTGAGCACGGATCAGGTTGGCATAGACAAGAACGGCCCGGTCGGGCCTGCGGTTGTTGATACCGCCCGGAGTATAGTCATCTCTATTGCGCCTGCGACCGGAAGCGGTCCGGTTGGCCACCATGGAGTCGATACAGCCACCGCTGACACCCCAGAACAGTTTCGGTTCTCCCAGGCGGCCGATATCATCCCCGTGGATGTCCGGCTGGGCTATGATCCCGACCTTGAAACCGGCATCGGCAAGAACCCTGCCAATGACCGCCACCCCGATAAAGGGGGAATCAATGTACGCATCTCCGGTAACCAGAACCACATCTAGGTGCTCCCAGCCCAGCCTGCGCAATTCTTTTCTGGTGGTCGGTAAAAACATGCACTACCCGGTTGTTGTCCAGAGACGTCCGTTCATTTTATTATTTCCAGAGTTCAAGAATAACAGAAAGGGACAGCCAATGATAGCTGCCATTTTTCCTCTTGACACCAGCTATACCACAACGTATCATTATCTTCATGATACGTATTCTCCATTTCATACTGGCCGGGATATTTATTCTCGCCGGGGCGTCCCCGGTTCCGGCATGTTATGCCAGCAAACCGGACTGCGATTTGAAAGCACAACCCGGCTGCCCCATGCTTGAGAGCAGCCGGATGAATGTGGCTGACAAGCTGCTTCCCTGTTGCCTTTCCAATATATCTGAACAGGAACAACAGAACACGATCCCATTTCCCGTTGAACGGCTGAAGCGGTTAAAAATTGAACCGATCCAATACGGTTCAATTGACCTGCCACTTTTTGTACCAACCCACGCCACCCGCATAATCATCAAACAACCTGCCGCATCAACGGGCAGTCAACGTTTCATTGCCGAATACAGTTTTCCCGCACATCCTCCACCACCACTTTTTCTCCAGCATCAATCCTTTCTGATTTGATCCTTTTCTTCATCAAACCGACTGAGTGCCGGTTTGACCCCTGATTTTTCTCTACCCTTTCCGCTGCATTATTTCGTACAGGGTGAGTTCCTGTAAAACAAATCCATTGGGGGAAGAATTCTTGATCAATGGAAAATATCTTATCAGTGAATTGACCGGCCGCGGGCGAAGATCTGCGGTCAATATAGGACTGGTCGCCCTTGTCACCAGCGTTCTGGTCTGCATCACTTTGCTGGCCGGTGCCCTGGAACGGGCATTTCAGGCACCTTTAAACGATATTGGCGCCAACATGACCGTGCAGATGGCAGGTGATGTGCCGGAACAGATGGCCGGACCGGTCCTGCCCTGCTCCGTTGCCCCGATCAGCGCATCCCAGAGCAACACTATTTCCTCCCTGCCGGGTATCCAGTCCATAAGCAGGGCGGTACTGTTCTGGGATTTTTCAGATGACGGCTTCCAGATAGTGGTTGGCTTACGCCCGGATGACCGGGCTGGTCCGGCCCTGTTGCGTGGTTCTGTTACTCAAGGCAGGATGCTGACCGAGGATGACTCCTCTTTGGCCCTGGCGGAAATCACCTGGGCTGAAAAGGCAGGTCTTGATTCCGGTGACCTGGTTACAATCGCTGGCCGACCGTTTACCATTATCGGCCTGGTTGACACCTCAACCATCAGCAGGATAGGCACCGCCCATCTCTACATACCTCTGGCCGAGGCTCAGGACATTATTGCTTCTGCGCCGGAAATTGCCAAAATTCATGCCTTTGGCCCCAGGGACAGCAACCTGCTCTTTATCCAGGCCGATCGTGATAAAACCGAGGATATTGCCGGCCGGATTAAACAGCTGCTCGGTGACAAGGCCTCTGTTTCCACACCGGACTCCTTTAAACAACTGCTCGGCAGTCTTTTTACCCTGACCCAGCGTTTTTCAGGAATGATATCGGTCATGGTTTTTCTGTTAGCTCTGCTTCTGATTGGACGTAACGCAGCCGCAGCCGTCCGGGAGCGCGTCAAGGAAATCGGCACCATGAAAGCGGTGGGCTGGACCGGACGTGATATTCGTCTACAGTTGCTTGCAGAAAACTGTATGTATATTGTTATCGGTACACTGCTTGGTCTCCTTTTGGGCGGGCTTGCCGCCTGGGGACTCTCTTTTGTTTCCGTTGCCATTCCCATTCCCTGGGATATGGCACCAACACCGCATTTCCTGCCGGGTGGAGAGGAACAGCTTTTCCGTAATGTTCGCCTGCTGATGAAACCGGGCCTGCAGCTTTTATTGCCGGCACTCTTTATGCCGATCCTTCTTGGCCTTGCAGCCGTCTGGAGCGCAAGCCGTAATATGACCAGATTTCAGACTTCGGAGGTACTCCGTTATGAATGATACAGGTGAGATAAAATCCCGAAAAAAACCTGCTATTGATGTCAGACATGTCAGCAAACACTTTGCCACAGTAAGTCCGGTGCGAAACGCCGGTTTCAAGATCCAGCAGGGTGAATTTGTCACCCTGCTGGGTCCATCCGGCTCCGGTAAATCCACTCTGCTCGGTCTCATTGCCGGATTTGAACAGCCAAGCGAGGGTACTATCATCCTTAAGGGACAGGAGTTAACTGGTCTCAGTGAAGATGAACTTGCCCTGCTGCGAAGGCAACTGGTTGGTTTTGTCTTCCAGGCCTTTCATCTCATTCCGACTCTGAGCGCACTGGAAAATATTGCATTTCCTCTGTATCCGGTCAGCATGAGCAGGCAGGAACGAAGAGAGCGGGCGAAAGACCTGCTTGACAAAATAGGACTTGGCCAACGGTCCGACCATCTGCCTTCACGTCTCTCCGGCGGAGAACGTCAGCGGGTAGCCATTGCCAGGGCCCTTGTCAATGAGCCGGACATCCTCTTTTGCGATGAGCCGACCGGTAACCTGGACTCTGCTACCGGCACAGAAATCCTGAACCTGCTCACGGAGTTAAACCGGGAACAGGACGTCACCATCTTCATGGTCACCCATGACCGGAAAATAGCAGAATTATCAGATCGATCACTATTCATGCATGACGGGGAGGTCACCATATCATGAAAAAGCATTATTTATTATGTATTATCATCCTAGCGTCTATCATCATGTTCGGTATGTCTGGTGGACAGGCAACAGCAGTGGATAATAACAAGAGAATCCAACTTGATATCCTCTACATGAACCACGGTCCCATGCGGCCGACAATCGATAAAATCAAAAAACTTGTTGCCAACTATAAAGGTGGTCTACAGGTATCATGGTACGACTTTGACCAACCACAGGGCAAGGCGTTCATGAAAAAACAAAAACTCACCGGCCACATTCCGTTGCTGCTCATTCTGGATGGACAATCGGACTTCACTGTTGATGGCAGGGAAGTGCTGCTTCAGGGTTTTCCCACCGGAGCCGGCCCATTCAAACAGGTGGAGGGCAACTGGTCCCTTGATGATTTGCAGGTTATCCTTGAGCAAAAGGCACGGTGAACCATATGGAGATTACCTCACTTGCCCGCTTTGGGATAAAATCGGCCCTGCGTGACTGGAAACGGTCCGGCTGGCTTGTTCTGGGTGTTATGCTTGGACTGGCCTTTTTTGTAGCGATCTCCAGCCTTGGGGCCGGTTACAACGCATTGGTCAAATTACCGTTTGAGAGAATAGAAAGCGATCTGATCGTCCAACTCGGCGCCAGAGGAAAAAGTCAGGCAAACAGGCAGGATGGAGGCGCCATCCGGCTGCCCTTTTCCAATCAGCCCATTGATAAAAAACACATACAGGACATCACCTCCCTTACCGGTGTCAAGAGCCTGAACCCTGCCATACTTCTCTGGCACCAGGAAAAGAGAAATTTTGTCACCCTGGCAGGTATTGATCCGGAGACGACGTCAAGCGGCCCGGCCAGGGCCATGCAGTGGATTAAAAAAGGTAGAGGTCTCCAGGCGAGTGGAGAGACTGTGGTTGAAAGCCATCATGCCAAGTTTCACAAGCTGAAGATAGGGAGTGTGGTTCGTTTCAAGGACCACGACTTCAGGATTGTCGGCATCGCTGCCATATTGGAAGGAGGTTCACTCGCCGCTGCCAACTTTTACATTTCCCTTGAGGATGCGCATCGGTTGGCCTCCATGGCGGAAGGTTCAGCCAATCTCCTGTCCCTGAGGCTTAATAGAGGTGTGCAGACGGAGGAGATACAGAAAAAGATTAACGCCCTGCTGCCGGGAGCTATTGTCTCCTCAATGGATTCCATCGGCCATATGATGCGTGGTTTTGCCGGGATCAGCAGTACCGCCACAAAGCTGCTTGCCGGCACCGCTCTTGGCTTTACCATCCTGCTGGCCTGCTGGCTCATTGTCGGCCGCCTCCAGGAACAGCGCTGGCAGGTCGGTCTCATGCAGACCCTGGGCTGGCAGAAAAAAAATATCATCCTCACCAACGCAATCCAGTCGCTGACCCTGACCCTGGCCGGTGGTCTGGCAGGAATCGGGCTGGGACTGTTTGTTGTTCAGATCATGGGATCTTTTGAGATCACCCTCAGCCTGCCCTGGAACCTGGCCCCGGCACCGGAAGGTATACAGCACGGGCAGGCTGCAAGGACCATGCAGGTAGGCCTGCCGATTATCATGCAGCCGACAGTCTTCTTTTTCGGTCTTGCATTAACCTGCCTGTCAGCAGTTGTCACCTCCCTGATTGCCGCGTCCCGTCAGGCTGCCGCGGGTGTACGCAATACTCTGCTTGAACAGTAGGTTATCTTGACAAATACCTTTTCTATCAGCAAAGTAGACTTGTCAGCTTGTCAATGAATTCATGACTCTTCTTCAAATAGAGCAACACCCTTTTATCCGTACCATCTGTTGAGCGAAAATGTATTTCCACCTTGCTGTAACTGAACCATTTACCTGTTTTCTTAACATCTCTGATATCTGAAATTGATATTTCATGGTTCAGGTCCAGGCAAAGTAGAGTAATTAACCAGCCTGCAAACCAGTGAGGCTTTATCAGTAACCTATTTCCAGACAAGACAATCATCATGCAGCCATAGGTGCTTGCCAGTCGAGTCCAGCCATTTTTTAATGATTGAGCAGCAGCATGGTACTCGCAGAACATCAGTTCACTGTTTTTCAGCCTGTCATCCATATTTTAGCAAGGCAGTCTCCAGAGAAGCAGTACCGGCAAATACTTACCTTTTTCTCTATCGCCTGAAGGATATCCTCAACAGCCCGCTATCCGACAAAACTGCCGAGCTTGATACGCTGCGCATCCATAATCTCTTTTTCTCGTGATCCTGAGATAACTATCTTGGAATCCGGGACAAAATCCAGGTCACTGTTGCCCCTTTCATATGGAACGGAATTGAGAATAACCTTCATTGCATTCAAACGGGCCAGATGTTTGTTGTTGGAGCGGATAATCGTCCAGGGAGCTATATTGGTGTGGGTCCTTTTCAGCATCTCGTATTTCTGATTGGTAAAGTCATCCCACCGATCTTGAGCCTGGACATCGATTTCGGACAGTTTCCACTGCCTGAGCGGGTCATCCTTTCTTCTTTTAAAACGCCTGCCCTGCTCCTCCCTGGTCACGGAAAAATAGAGCTTTACCAAGACGGTACCCTGCCGGACCAGATCTTTTTCAAAACCAACCACCCCCCGCATGAAATTCTTATACTCTTCAGGTGTGCAGAACCCGAAAATAGGTTCTACAACCGCCCGGTTGTACCAGCTTCGATCAAAGAGAACCACTTCACCGCCCCGGGGAAACTGGGCAACATATTTCTGGAAAAACCACTGGGTTTTCTCATGCTCGGTCGGCTTACCCAGAGCAACAATCCGATAATGCTTTTCGTTCATGTATCGGGTAACCCGTCGGATGGTCCCTCCTTTGCCTGCAGCGTCTCTTCCTTCAAACAAAATAATCATCCGGCGGTTGTTGTTCTCAAGGCATTGCTGCATTCTGATCAGTTCTGCCTGGTAGGGTTTAAGCGCCTCCTCGCGGTGATAACGGCGGATCGCCTTTTTCTGAAATTTATTCAGATTCGGCACACCTGCCTTTAACTGCTGATACTCTTTCAGGAGATCTTTCAGCACGACCTTCTTATTGTTGACAAGGATGGTTTCAGGATTTTTTGATTTTTTCTTAACTGCTTTTTTGGTTGCCTTGCTGCTTTTGGCCTTTTTTTCTACGATGTCAACCCGGCTTTTTCCAGGAGCATTACAGGAAGATTTCGATGCAGCCACCTTCTTTTCCTTTTCTTTGACAGTTGTTGATTTTTTACCGGAACGAGTACTTTTTTTTTCTGCCATGGCTTGTTATCTCCTGTTGATCGTTTTTTGAAAGCATATGCCGCCGGGCAGGCACCTGCAGAGTGATTTTCTGGAAAGCCTTCCTGTTTACGGCAAATTATCATCTAAAAATTCCTCAATGTCAACACGGGAAAATAATGCGCCATTTTTCGTCGCATACGAACAGTAAGTTACAGGCAGACTGTATGTTCTGATTCTGATCAAGCCACCCTTGGTTCCACCAGGCAGATTATCATGCAACTTTTCCCCATATGTCGGCGGGCTACCAGCCCCTTTCTTTTTTTCTGTATCTGACACCCTGAAATCTGCTACAATAGAAACAGATCCAGAAACAAGGGAGGTGGCGTCTCATGACACTTCAAGCCGTGTACAACCCCCTCAACCACAGGCGTAACCCTGTTGTTTTCCTTCTGATCTGTCTGCTGTTCCTCCGTGGAGGGTCTGCCTTTTCTCAGGATATCGGTCCAAAAACCGCTGTGATTGTTGAGATCAATGGCGCCATAGGTCCGGCGGTTTCTGATTATTTCAAGCGTTCTCTTGCACAGGCCGAAGCATCAAGTGCCGCCATGGTGATCCTGCAAATGGATACTCCCGGGGGCTTTGACCATTCCATGCGCGATATCATCCAAAACATTCTCACCTCTTCCGTTCCGGTAGTCTCCTATGTCGCTCCCGGCGGATCACGGGCAGCAAGCGCCGGTACCTATATTCTCTATGCCAGCCATGTTGCCGCCATGGCACCAACAACCAACCTGGG
>CAZKBZ010000061.1:0-7913 GCA_964551175.1 uncultured Desulfobulbus sp. | reverse complement strand
AATCGCGAGTGGGCTGAAAAAGCGGTGCGTGAGGCCGTGAGCCTGACCGCGCAAGAGGCTCTGCAATTAGGTGTCATCGACCTGATAGCGTCAGACCTGAAAGAGTTGCTGCAAAAGCTTGACGGTAGAAACGTGGTCATGGAAGGAGCGGACACGGTTACCCTTGTCACCGGAGATTTGAGTCTCAAACGGCTTCCACCTGACCATCGCACGCGAATTCTCTCCGTACTCACTGATCCCAATGTTGCTTATATGCTGATGCTTCTTGGAATCTATGGACTTATCTATGAACTGGCCAATCCCGGCTTTGTTCTGCCGGGCGTGGTGGGAACCATCTGTTTGCTGCTGGCCCTGTATACCTTTCATATTTTACCGATCAATTATGCCGGCCTGGCCCTGATTCTCCTTGGCATCACCTTTATTATTGCAGAGGCCTTTGTCCCGAGTTTCGGCGCCCTGGGAGTCGGCGGAATCATTGCTTTCGTGGCCGGCTCCATCATTCTGATGGATGAAGAGTCCATGCGCATTTCCCTGGGCCTGATAGGCGGTACAGCCCTTGCCTCCACCGCTTTCATCCTGTGGCTGATGAGCAGATTGATTACTGTCAGCAGAAAAAAGGTACGAACAGGTGCAGAAGTGATGATGGGCAGTATCGGCAAAGCCATGACTGACTTTACAGGTGAAGGGAGGGTATGGGTCCGGGGTGAATCCTGGCGGGCAAGATCTCCGGAACCGGTAAAGAAAGGACAGAACGTCCGGGTGGTATCTCAGGACGGGTTGCTGCTGCAGGTCAAAATTGTAGAGGAGGACGAGACATGATTCCCATCCAGTTTACATCCTATGTTGTCTTTTTCATTCTGATTATCGGCTTTCTCTTTCTGTCGCTGAAAATTGTTCCGGAATATGAACGGCTGGTGGTTTTTTTCCTGGGTCGTTTTCAGGCGGTTAAAAAACCGGGACTTCGCATCGTTGTGCCCGGTATCCAGCAGGCTGTACGGGTTGATCTGCGGGTTATCACCATGGATGTACCGAGTCAGGATGTTATCTCCAGGGATAATGTCACGGTCCAGGTGAATGCGGTTCTCTATTTTCGCGTGGTTGAGCCGGATAAAGCCATTATCCAGGTTGAGGACTATTATAACGCCACCAGCCAGCTGGCCCAGACCACCTTGCGGTCCGTGCTGGGGCAGCACGAACTGGACGAGATGCTGACGGAACGCGACAAAATGAATGCCGATCTGCAGGAAATCATTGATCAGCAGTCCGATGCCTGGGGCATCAAGGTGACCAACGTTGAGATCAAACATGTTGACCTCAATGAGAGCATGGTACGGGCCATAGCCAAACAGGCCGAAGCGGAGCGTGAACGGAGAGCCAAGGTTATCCATGCCGAAGGTGAACTGCAGGCCTCGGAAAAACTGGTGGCCGCAGCCAATGTCATCTCTCAGAATCCCCAGGCTCTGCAGCTTCGCTATCTGCAGACCTTAAATGACATCTCCAATGAGAATGCAACAACCGTTGTTTTCCCATTACCCGTGGATCTGATAGCATCCCTTATGCCCAAGAAAGAGTGATGTTGCGGCACAGGGCGGTCTAAAGGTGGCCTAAACAAATAAGAGATGAGCGCTGCCACTCACTTCTTTTTGGGTTACTCTTTTCCCTTTTCTGCTCTGGGAAGCGATTTCTCTTCTTCATCATCACCAAAGCTGAACTGGGTCCATTCCGGCATTTCCAGGTCCGGCAGCCATCTGCTGAGCCCCCACCGTGGTGGTTCTCCGGCTTCAATTTTGGCCAGCAACGCCTTGGCTTTAGGGATGATTGCCGAGTCCGGGTACATGGCAAGAATATATTTCAATCGATGCTGGGCCTGCTCATACTTTTTCGTGCGGACATAGAATACAGCGACAAAGTATTCATGGTTGACCAGAAACTCGCGGGCTGCCCGGATCCGGGCCTTGGCCTCACGGGTATAGGGTGAATTGGGATAAGCCCGGAGCAGACGGGAAAAGGATTGAATCGAATCCCGGGCTCCACTGATATCACGATCAATCCGGTCAGTGCGGGCGAAATCACACATGCCGATCTGGAACATGACATAGGGAATAGCCTCATTGGTGGGATGTCGCTCTTCAAACTCCTTGTACAATGTCTTTGCTTCCAGGTATTCGCCCCTGTAATAGTGACTGTCCGCCGCTTTCAGCTCTGCCAGCATGGCCTGCGGGCTGAAGGGGTGACGGTCCATGATTTCGTTGAAAGCCTTCAGGGCATCATCGTAGTTTCCGACATTGTATGCATCCATGCCGGCAATCGCCAGTGACTCGGCCGGTTCAAAGGTTTCCTCCTCAGTCTCGGAGCCGAAGGTCCATGAACTGAACATATCCTTCATGGTTGCACAGCCGGCTAAAGAAAGGCAGCAGGCGACAAGAACGATATACAGAGCCGTACGACCGGCGAAAGGATGTGTTGTCATAAGGTTGCTCCTGATCAGATAATTGCAGGGGACCTTAAACCAGATTGCCCAGGTAGTGTTCGGCCGAAAGTTCGGCCGTGGCCCCTTCGCCGGCAGCGTTGACAATCTGGCGAAAGTTTTTACTGCGGATGTCACCGGCAGCAAAAACACCGGGCAGCCGGGTACACATCTCACTGTCCGTGACTATAAAACCACCGCTGTCTGTTTCAAGCTGATCAAGCGGCAGGACCTCATTATTGGGAACCACACCGATCAGGATAAAGATACCGGTAACCGGCAGAGATGAGGTGGAACCATCTTTGTACTTGATGTTCAACGATTCGACACCGGCTGCACCACCTACGATTTCACTGACCTGTGCATTCCAGAGAAAATCAATTTTTTCCTCGGCAAAGGCTTTTTCCTGCAGAATTTTGGTAGCCCGCAACTCGTCACGGCGATGAATAATGGTTACCTTAGAGGCAAACTTGGTCAGATGCAGTGCTTCCTGGATAGCAGTATTGCCGCCTCCGACCACGGCAATCTCCTGGTCGCGGTAAAATGGTGCATCGCAGGTGGCACAGTAGGAAACCCCTTTTCCCTGGAGCTCTTCCTCGCCCGGTACCTTGATCTTGCGGGGTTTGGCCCCTGTACAGAGGATAACGGTTCTGCTTGTCAGCTGCTCACCGTTTTCCAGGGTAATGGTTTTTACATCGCCTTCCAGATCGAGCGAGCTGACGGCTGCAAATTTTTTCTCCAACCCGAACCGGTCGGCATGCGCAGTCATCTTGTCCATCAGTTCAAAACCGCTTATTCCCTCAGGAAAGGCAGGATAATTATCCACCCAGTCAGTTACCAGAACCTGGCCGCCGGTAGCGCCTTTCTCCAGAAGCAGTGCATTCAGACGGCCACGGGCGGCATAGAGCCCGGCAGTCAACCCGGCCGGGCCGCCGCCAACAATGAGGAGTTGATAGTCAGCTTGCATAATCTAATCCTGGAAAAAGAAAAGGCAGCCCGCAGAAAATGGCAGGCTGCCGGAAATAATACGAATCAAACAGCTTTGTTAATCAGCTCGTTGAGCTGAGCTTTGCCCACAGCACCGGTAATCTGATCGACCACTTCACCACCTTTAAACAAAATCATGGTGGGAATGGCACGGATACCGAACTTACCCGGGGTTGCCGGGTTGTCATCCACATTCATCTTGGCAATCTGTACCCGGCCTTCAAATTCATCAGCCAGCTCATCAATAACAGGACCGATAGCCTTACAGGGACCACACCAGGGAGCCCAGAAGTCAACCAGGCAGGGGAGATCATTCTGTACGACCTTACTGTCAAATTCTTGATCGGAAACGTGGATAACCTTGTCACTTGCCATAATCGTCTTCTCCTTTACGGTCTACAAACCAGACCTTATTTCTTGTGCAATTTCAATAATTCCGTCATGATAATCAATATGCTCACTATAATTTTTTTATTTTACTCCGGAGTGTTAACCGTGACAAGAGAAATTTACCAGGAGCAAAGTTCAAATCCAGGTTAAAGAAGATATACTTTTTACTTTTGACAGAAGAAAAAACAGCGTGCTATATACTCGGTTCAAGGTGTACGGTTGACGGCAGGATCCGTTTACCGTAAACCCTCTGCCCGGAACCTCAAACCTTGAACCCGATACAGGTGTACTATGAATACCCAACGCTCAGCTTCTTTTTTCACCAAGGCATGCCGGCTTATTCCCGGAGGGGTCAACTCGCCGGTCCGTGCCTGTAAATCCGTCGGCTGTGACCCCCTGTTTGTCGCCAGGGCAGAAGGATGCATGATTACAGATGTCGACGGCAACGAATTCATCGATTTTGTCGGCTCCTGGGGCCCTATGATCCTTGGCCATGGCCATCCCGATGTGATCAGGGCCATCTGCGAGACAGCAGAGAACGGCACCAGTTTCGGGGCGCCCACTCCCCTTGAGGTGGACCTGGCCGAGATGGTTTGTGATTCAGTTCCCTCGCTGGAAAAGGTCAGGTTCGTCAACTCCGGTACCGAGGCCACTATGAGTGCTGTCCGGCTTGCCCGTGGCTATACCGGCCGCAACATGGTGATCAAGTTTGACGGCTGCTACCACGGCCATGCCGACTCCTTCCTGGTCAAGGCCGGTTCCGGGGTCATTACCCTTGGTATTCCAGGCAGTCCGGGTGTTCCCGATGATATTGTCAAAAACACCCTTTCCATTCCCTATAACGATATAGAAATCCTGGAAACAACCCTGCGTGATGAAAAACTTGACATTGCCTGTGTGATTGTTGAACCGGTGGCAGGCAACATGGGGGTTGTTGTACCGGAGACTGCATTTCTGCAGAAGCTGCGTGATCTCACTGCCGAGCTGGGCATTGTCCTTATCTTTGACGAGGTGATCACCGGCTTCCGGCTGGCTCTGGGCGGAGCCCAGGAGCGGTTTGGTATCATGCCCGACCTGACCTGTCTGGGTAAGATCATCGGCGGTGGGCTTCCTGTGGGTGCCTATGGCGGTAAAAAAGAAATCATGGACAACATCGCCCCGGACGGTCCAGTGTATCAGGCCGGAACCCTGTCCGGCAATCCGCTGGCCATGGCCGCCGGACTGGCCATGCTCAAGGTGGTTCGCGAGCCGGGGTTTTACCGGGAGCTTGAGGAAAAAAGCGACTGGTTTGCCCAGCAGCTGGCAGCCATAGCGGCAAGAGCTCCGGTCCCCACGGTGCTGAACAGGATCGGCTCCATGATGACCTGCTTCTTTGCCAGTGACCCGGTCACCGATTTCAAGTCGGCCATGAAGGCTAACACCGAACGTTACGGCCTCCACTTCCGCCAGATGCTTGCAACTGGTATCTGGCTGGCACCGTCCCAGTTCGAGGCGGCATTCGTGTCGGCTGCACATGACCGGACTCACTTACAAAAAATGCTTAATATGACTGAATCGTCATTCAAAAAATTAGCTGAAAAGTAAAAAAATCATTGCGCTCGCCGCATGTGCATGCTACCTGTTATGCACATTTAGGTCCCATGCGGACTTGGGAGAAAATTTCGATGTCCAAAGAGAGCAGGCAGATGTTCCGGGAACTGGCATCGTACAGTCAGGCCGGAATGACCTTTGTTTTCTCCATTTTCATAGGTCTGGGGATCGGCTGGTTCCTGGATCACAAGGTGTTTGACGGTCGCACGGTTCCCTACCTGACCTTTATTTTTCTGGGGTTCGGGATCGGTGCCGGTTTTAAGCACCTCTGGGATCTGAACAAAAAAATATCCAATGAATGAGCAGATTGACACCAATAAACCAGATGATAGCGGGATGGCAATACTGCGCATGGTTCAGCAGTTCAACCTGATCATCATCGCTGTTTTTACTGCCGGCAGCTGGTATATCATCGACTGGAACCTGGCACAGTCGGTTTTGATAGGCGGTGCACTGGCAAGCATCAGCTTTTTTCTGCTGAAAAGAGATGCCGAGCAACTCATTGAGCAGGTTGCTGCCGCAGGACAGACGGCCATGACCGTCAGAGCGCTGGGAAGCAGTGCTTTCATGGTCAAATTTTATGCCCGTCTGGTTGTATTAGGGCTGCTGCTGTATGTACTGACTACAAAAATCGATATCAATATGATAGGGCTTGTTATAGGATTGTCCACGGTAATTCTCAGCGTCATCATAGTCGTGCTGACCCGTGGACGGATAGTATTTTCCGCACAAAGTTTTAAGGGAGCGTAGGTCATGGAACATCCGATTTTGTTTATTTCGCTTATTCTCGATAAACTGGGACTGCCGGTTCCTCATACTCCGACCGGTGCCACCATGCTTGAGAAGCTGTGTGAGCCATACATGACATATACCTGGCTGGTTATGGCCTTCCTGATCATTGTACCGAAACTGACAATGAGCCGCCTGGAACTGGTTCCCGGCACCGGCCAGAACTTCTGGGAAGTAACCATCGGCGGACTGATGGACTTCTTTACCGAAAATCTCGGCAAGGAACGAGCCAAGATGCTCTTTCCCATGATGGCCACCTTTTTTCTCTATATCATCATCGGTAACATGATCGGACTGATCCCGGGTTTCATGTCGCCTACCTCCAATCTGAACATCACCCTCGGTATGACCATCATGGTCTGGATCACCCATCATGTCCTTGGGTTCCGTTATCATGGCCTGAAGTATTATAAACATTTTACCGGGCCCATGCCGGTTATGGCGCCGTTTATGTTTCTTCTGGAAGTAATAGCCAACTGCGCCAGGCTGGTTTCGCTCTCCATGCGTCTTTTCGGTAACATTCTGGCAAAAGAAATTCTGCTTTCCGTGCTCTTCATGCTGGCCGGTGCTTTTTTTGCGCCGTTGCCTATTCTCTGCCTGGGTGTGCTTGTTTCCGTAATTCAGGCGGTTGTTTTTGTCCTGCTTGCAATCCTCTACTGTGCATCTGCCATGGAAGAGGCTCATTAAGAAAAGGATAAAGACCTGCCGGAAAATGCACCAAAACAATAGATTTTAAAGTTCCGTTAAACGGAGAAGAAGGCCAACTTATACACTTTTACAGGAGGAAGTTAACAATGGATAAAATTCATCTCGGACTGGTTTGTATCGCTGCTGCCACATCTATCGGATTTGCCGGACTGGGTGCCGGTATCGGTATGGGCTCAGGTCTTAATGGCGCATGTTCCGGTGTTGCCCGTAACCCGGAAGCAAAAGGTGCAATTACCACCACCATGATTCTTGGTATGGCTCTTTGTGAGTCTATTGCTATTTACGGTCTGGTTATTGCCTTTATCCTGCTGTACGCCAACCCGTTCAAGGCAGCGCTGCTTGGCTAAGACCAAAGCGACATAAGGATTTACCTTGAAAAGGCTGCAGCTTCTGCTGCAGCCTTTTTTTATTGACAGTACCATATGAACACAAGCTGTATACTGAACCCCGAACAAACCAGAGGCGACCCCAGACTGCCTGCTACCGGCATCCTGGCTGTCAACCCCTCGGATACTAACAGTCTTGCTGATTATGCAAAGCAGGCCGGCCTGAAACGATCTTTTCTGTTCAACTCCAACCTGTACTCGTCGCAGGAACTTTTCCTGGCCGGCCCAGCAGTAGGTGCTCCCATGGCTGTACTGTGCCTGGAAAAACTGATTGCCCTGGGCGCGAAAAAAATTATCCTCTACAGTTGGTGCGGCTCATTACGGCAAGAATTGCGTGGCATGGATATCCTGGTACCGACACATGGTCTGTCAGAGGAAGGGACAAGTCGACATTACCTGCCTGACGCAAATTGCGAAATCACTGCTTCAACACTCCTGCGCAACCAACTCTGCCGGCTGTTAAAGGAAAAGTACATAAAGTTTCAGGAGGGTTCTCTCTGGACCACCGATGCCCCCTACCGAGAAACTATAGACAAGGTCACAGACTATGCAAAACGTGGTGTCTACGGGGTAGACATGGAATACTCCGCCCTCTG
>CAZKBZ010000060.1:0-16778 GCA_964551175.1 uncultured Desulfobulbus sp. | reverse complement strand
CGTTTTTACCTTGATTTTTGTCATAAATACAGTTTCGTACACTGCTGCGAAGCAGGGGTATCCGCTTTCAAGGAAAAATTACAAAAAAAGAATCAATCACAAAAACAGATACGACAGGCGAGCCATGCTGTTAAACTGTATTGTGCATCGCTCTCGCAAGCACATCTGAAGTACACAGATACTTGTGAACTGGAAGATTCAGGTACCACATCCTTCTCCCCCCATAGCAGGACAGGATCAAAATGTCAAGAAAACAAAGAGTTGCGTCATCCTGTTGCATGCTCACATGAGCCGTCTGTCGCTGACAGAGAACAACTGAAAACAAGCCGGGCCGACTGGACCAGGGTGTATAAAGAGTTGCAGAGCGCTATACAGATCCGCCATTATTCTCCATCTACCCTGAAAACATATAGTGGTTGGACAAGAAAATTTCAGACCTTCACCAAAAGCAAAGATCCCGGTTTATTGACGGTTGAAGATGTTAAAGAGTTTTTAACCTGGCTTGCCGTGGAAAAACATGTCGCTGCAGCCAGCCAGAATCAGGCCTTTAACGCCCTGTTGTTTATGTTTCGTCATGTGCTGGACAAAGAGTTCGGAAAAATTGATGGTATTGTCCGCGCAAAGAGAAAGCCCTATATTCCAGTGGTGCTTTCCAGGGATGAGATTAATCGGATCACAGGCCTGTTGAAGCATCCTTGCAGGTTGATCATAAGCCTGATGTATGGTTGTGGCCTGCGCATTTCAGAATGTCTTTCTCTTCGTGTTCATAATTTTAATTTTGACATGAAAATTCTTACAATCCATGATGGTAAAGGGAAGAAAGACAGGACAGTGCCTCTTCCGGATGTACTTATGGATGCGCTTAAGGCACAGCTTAACCGGGTAATTGAACAGCATGAACGTGATTGTCAGACGGGCTATGATGGTGTCTTCCTCCCTGGACGGTTGGAAAAAAAATATGGTAATGCTGCCCGGGAACTCACCTGGCAATGGTTTTTTCCGGCTAAAGGTTTAACTTTTATTCCGGAAACCGGAGAACGCAGGAGGTACCACATCCATGATTCAGCTCTGCAAAAAGCTCTTCGTGCGGCCGTCAAAAAAGCAAAAATCCCAAAAAGGGTGACCTCGCACACGTTTCGTCACAGCTTTGCCAGCCATTTACTCCAGGCAAATTATGATATTCGTACCATCCAGGAACTTCTTGGTCACAGTGATGTACGAACAACCATGATGTACACGCATACGGTAAAAAGCATTACCCTGAAGGAGGCAAAAAGCCCGCTGGATTTTGAATGACTGATTGACGGTAAAAAGTTCCATGCTCGTTTCAATCGGAGTAAGGTCGACTGAAACTGCCTTACCTGCCGTAATGAAGATGCTGTCTCACGTACTCCGGTTTTTGAAAAAGTGTGATAAGCAAAAGACCGCTGATAAAGCCGCCGATATGAGCCCAGAAGGCCACGCCTCCACCTTTTCCTCCGAGTGCCGGCAAGCCGGCAAGAATCTGGATTAACAGCCAGTAGCCCAGCATCACCAGCGCGGGTACGGAAATAACCGTGACAAAAACAACAAGTACGATGAGCGTCCGTATTCGTGCTCCTGGATAGAGACGCGCATACGCACCCATGACACCGCCAATGGCACCGGAGGCGCCCACCATCGGAATGGTGCTGGTGGGGTTTGTCGCTGTCTGCAGGGCCGCCGCTGCCAGTCCGCAGAGAAGATAAAAGGCCAGGAAACGATACGGTCCCATGGCATCTTCAACGTTGTCACCAAACACCCACAGGAACCAGAGATTGGTGATGAGATGAAACCAGCCGCCGTGCATGAACATGGATGAGACAGGAGTAAACCATGTCAACCTGTCTCCCAGCACACAACCCAGACCTGCTCCAACAGGAGTAACAAAACCGGCAGGTACAAGTCCCAGCAGGTCTCCCGGGATAAGTCCGAATTGACAGAGAGAGCCGGCCAGAGGCCTGGCGCTTCCCATGCCCTGCAGAAAAATCCAGGAAACGACATTGAGGCCGATAATAATGATTGTAGCAACAGGCGGCCTGACAGTAGGATTTTCGTCGTGCAGAGGAAACATAGGATACCCTTCATTCTGTCAGCAGCACCCCGGCTCAACACAATTTGAACCTGTTTTTCCGGATCAGCGGTAGGAGCTGCTTATCTTTTTGCCATCGACAACTGATCATTTACGATAGTATATAGTATTGCTGTATTTTGTGAAAATAGAATTGGATCACTCTCTTGGCCATGCGTCGTTTTTTCTTTAATCCTGAACGGGAAACCGGTAACCGGATCCTGATCACCGGCTCGGAAGCCCGTCATATGACGACCGTGCTGCGGATGCAGCCGGGCGCAGAGGTAGAACTCTTTGACGGCAGGGGACGCATTGTCCTGGGAGAAATTCTGCGGATCAGCACCAGAAAGGTGGAGATCCATGTCCGCTCCAGTGTTGTCCGGCAGGAATCCACGACTCCCCTCACCCTTGTCCAGGCCATGCTCAAAGGGAGGAAAATGGATTACCTGGTCCAGAAGGCAACAGAGCTCGGCGTGCACTCATTTATCCCGCTTACTACCCGGTACTGTGAAAAAAAAGCCCACAGTGCACGGACGGGTGACCGATGGCAGCGAATCATGCTTGAAGCCTGCAAGCAGTGCAGACGACCGATCCCCATGCGGATCAACGAACCGGTTTCCCTGGAAAACCTTTCCCTTCCTGAAAACAGCAATCTGATTATGGGCTGGGAGGATGAAAACAGCCGGCCCCTCTCCCCTGCCCTGCTGCTTGATGGCCAGCCGAATCTACTGCTCATCGGTCCTGAAGGCGGCTTTCATCCTGATGAGGTATTCCATGCCCGTCAACTGGGCTTCAGCACTGTGTCCCTTGGTCCTCGCATCCTGCGGGCGGAAACAGCAGCACTTGCTGCCACCACAGTTATTCAGTACCTCAGCCATCAGCTGGAACCGGACAAAAAAATCTGATAAGCAAAACGGAACGCTGAAACAAGAAACATATTAAAACAAAAAGAAACCACGGGATATGTAACCCGACGATTCGCTCCATTGCAGGTAAACATAGACTCCGAATATGCGGTGCCTGTGATCAATTACCAAATTATTCTTCTGCAATTCTTTGTTTTCAGTGTTGAACATGCTACAGTGACCGGATCATGAGAGCTGTTATCCAACGCGTTTCTTCTGCCCGCGTTACTGTTGCCGGACGGGAAACCGGGGCCATCGGTGCCGGGCTGCTTGTCCTGCTGGGCGTTCACAAAGGTGATGGGCAGCGGGATGTTTCCTGGCTTGCTGAAAAAATCGTCAACCTTCGTATCTTTGAAGACAGTCAGGGAAAAATGAACCGTTCTCTGCTGGACACCGGAGGATCCATGCTGGTGGTGTCCCAGTTCACCCTGCTTGGAGACTGCCGCAAGGGACGCCGTCCTTCCTGGTCCTCAGCTGCGCCCCCGGAAACAGCAAACAGGTTGTATCTGGACTTTATAGCTGCGGTAACCGACCTTGGTATCACCACAAGAAACGGCGAATTCCAGGCCATGATGGAAGTCAGCCTGGTGAACTCAGGGCCGGTCACCATGCTGCTTGATTCACATAAATGCTTTTAACACCTGAATAGTGCCGATTTCATTCGCCCGCGAACGAATTACCCTTATCCCATTTTACCCGGAAACAATATCTTCCAACCTCATCCCTGAGTTCATCTGATAATGACTGACTTTACCATTGGATCCACCTGCCACGGTTTTCGCCTGCAGCGCAAGGAGTATATTGCCGAGATCAACTCCACTGTCTATCTTTTTGAGCACCAGCTGCTCGGCACGCCGGCTCTGGCTATCAAGAATAATGATCCCAACAAGACATTCTGTATCGCTTTCCAGACCATACCTGAGGATTCCACCGGAGTTGCCCATATACTCGAGCATTCCGTACTCATGGGCTCAAAGAAATACCCTGTCCATGACGTGTTCGGCGAGATCAACAAGGGCGGCCTGATGACCTTTTTAAACGCCATGACCGGCTCCGATACCACCTGGTATCCTTTTGCAACCAGGAACATGACGGAATACTTCAATATCATGGATGTCTACTGTGACGTCACCTTGAATCCTCTCCTGCTGCAGACCACCTTTGAACAGGAGGGCTGGCATTATCACAAGGAGTCCATGGACGCCCCCATGCAGTTCCAGGGGGTGGTATTCAACGAGATGAAAGGTGCTTTTTCCGATCCCATACGGGCCATCTTTCATCACACCTTCCGTGGCTTGATGCCGGGCTCCACCTATGCCCATGAATCGGGTGGCGACCCGAAAAATATTCCCGATCTCAGCTATGAGGAGTTTGTTGCCTTTCACAAAAAGCATTATCACCCCTCAAACAGTATGCTTTTCTTCTACGGTGATGCTGATCTTGACCGTGAGCTTGCAGCTGTTCAGGATAATTTTTTCAGCAGATATGACCTGCCCGCTGAAAGGGCTCATATTGTCCAGGGGGATACCATTGAAAAGCCGGTCTTCATAGATGACACTTATGGTGTCCAGCCCGGCAGTGAACTTACCGGAAAAACTTTTTTTGCCGTGGGGTCAGCTGTTGGGACCGTGCTTGACCGCAAGCGCAACAGTGCCTTTCAGATTATAGCAAACATTCTTTACAACTCTGATGCCTCCCCATTGAAGAAAGCCATCATCAAGGAAGGATTATGCAAGGATTTCGGAGGATTATTTCTTCCAAACTCCTGTTTCAAAACCTTCATGATGACCTATCTCGTGGGTTGTGATACTGACAGCCGTGACAGATTTCTGGAACTGTACAACCAGTCTCTTGAGGCTATGGCAGCCAAAGGCATTGAACATGACCTTATCCTGTCTGAACTCAACAAGTATGAGTTCTCTGTTCGGGAGGAACTGACCAAGGCCCAGCGAGGCCTGGACCTGATCAGCAAGGCACTGCCCGCGCTCAAACATGGCATGGACCCTTTTGAGGCCATGCGCATTGAAGAGCTGTTCAATGAAATTCGAAAGCAGGCCCTTGAACAGGGGTATTTTGAACACCTGATCAGAGAGTACCTGCTGGAAAATGAGGCAACGGTGGTGGTCACCCTGAAACCGGATCCGGAAAAAATGATCCGCACCATGCAGGAGGAACAGCAGCGGCTCGCAGACTATGAGCAGTCGCTGAGTTCCGGTGAACTTAAGCAGCTCATAGCCAGAACCAATGAGCTGCTCAGACTCCAGCAGACACCAAATGATGAGCAGACCCTGGCCCTGCTGCCCCGCCTCTCCCGGGACGATCTTGATCGCAGGCCTCCATACCACAAGGTCAGGCTTAATGAAGGCTCCTCTGCTCAGTTCATGATAAGTGAGCTGGATACCAACTCCATCATGTACATGGATTTCGGCCTGGACTGTTCCGCCATCGGTGGAGACCTGCTGCCCTGGCTGGACCTGTTTGCGACCATTGCCGCTGAAATAGGCACAACCGGCCGCGACTACATCCGTTTTGCCAAAGATATCAATATTTATACCGGGGGCTTCAGCCACTCCTTTGCCACTCATGTGCATATCAAGGATAACAGCCTGCTGCAGCCTGTACTCTGGTTTCAGATAAAGGCCCTGTCCGGCTATCTCCCGGAAGCAGTGAATATCATCGCTGAGGTCTTTTCCGACCTGGATCTCAGCAACAGGCAGCGGATACGGGAAATTGTCCAGAGGGAATTCGCCTGGGCCGAGCATAGCGTGCAGAGCGAAGGATACTCCCTGGCTTCAACCCGTGTCTTTGCCCACCTGAGCCGGGCCGGCATGATCAACGAATTTGTTAACGGTGCAACCGCCTATCTGGCACTGAAAAACCTTGCCGGTAACTATGATGCTCTTGAGGATGAGTTTATCGAAAAGCTTGCAACCCTGCGCGATCTGCTCTTTCAAGCCAAAGGGCTCAAGATTTCCGTAACCGGCGCAGGAGATGATATTGCCCGCTTCAAATCACTTGCTCAACAGGTGAGCGCATCCCTGCAGAACAGTTTCCCGCAGGCTGATACCATTGACTTCCCCGACCTGCCCCGCAACCAGGCCTTCTGCACCTCTGCAGAAGTCGTGTACAATGTGCAGGGTTGCACCCTGTTTACAGATCAAAACAGCTACAGCGGCCAGTTCGAGGTTCTCAAGACCTGGTTGTCCCGCGATTACCTCTGGAACAGCGTGCGGCAGGTCGGGGGTGCCTATGGCTGTTTTATCCAGTTCAACCATATCACAGGCAACTTCGGGCTTGTCAGCTACCGTGACCCGCAGATCAGCAAAACCTATGAAGCCTATGACGCCATTGCTGAATCCGTGCAGACACTCGACTTAAACAGGCAGGCCCTGGACCAGCTGATCATCGGAACCTATGGTTCCTTCAACCCCCACCAGTCCCCTGCCGCCCTTGGAATCACTGCCCGCAACGAGTATCTGTCCGGAATTACCCCGGAGTTTAAGCAGGAACGGATTGGTGAAATCATTGATACCTCGGTGGACACAATGCGTTCATATGGACCGCTGTTTGAAAGCCTGCAGCAGAACAGTTTCAGGGCCACCATCGGCAACGGTGAAAAGATCAGGGATCATGTTGATCTGTTTGATGATATCGTGGAGTTGTAAATACGGATGGTGTTCAAGTCAGCGCACCCGGATTTCCAGCAAGCCGGCAACCAGAACACATGGTGTTGTCATTTCCTGTTTCCAGATACCCAGAGGAAAGGAAACACTCAAACAACACATTGAAATAACATCATTTTTTTGAAACAGAAATGTTTGCCACCAGTTTGGTGTAGTATGGAGAGTCTGCATCTACCTGCAGTTTTTTTCCCATCCTGGCATCCAGCCTGATACGGAGAAATTCCAGCTTTCTCATCTGTTTTATCTTGAGCTGTTCATCACTGCAACCGGCGAGTATATCTTCAAGACGAACAATCTCCTTCTGCAGGGCAACCTCTTCGGGTACGTAACCGGCGTTGCGCAGAATGCGATACGCCATCCGCAGGTTGGCCGGGACATTTGCCATGTCATCGTGAAGAGGCAGCGGTTTATCTTTCCAGTGACTGAGGTCCTGCCCCCTGCCCTCTGCAAAAAACTCTTCTATTTTCTGTTCCGCAATCCGGTGCAACACTGTAAACACGACACCACTCCCGGTTACCTTTTCTGGTATTTGTCAATAACTGTGTCCTTCTGAAAATGAACATCATCACGATCCGGATAATCGACCATGTAATGCAACCCCCTGGATTCTCTGCGTGAGGAAGCACTACGAACAATGAGCTCGGCAATGATCGCGATATTGCGAAGCTCCACCAGATCAGGAGTGAGCAGGTAATCATGAAAATGCTCCCTGATCTCGGTCAGGATCGGCACCAGCCGACGTCGCACCAGCCGCAGCCTTTTTTCCCTGCGGACAATACCGACGTAGTTCCACATCAGGCGGCGGATCTGGTCCCAGTTATGACTGATCAACACATTTTCCTCAATGGAACGAGCCCGGCCTACCCGCCAGTCGGGCACATCAGGTATGGGCCGTGCCGTGATCGCGTCCCAGTTCCTGCGCAGCCAGAGTGCCCCCCTGTGAGCAAAAACCACCGCCTCCAGCAGTGAATTGCTGGCCAGTCGGTTTGCTCCATGCAGACCAGTACAGGAGGTCTCACCAAAGGCCAGCAGATTGGGCAGAGAACTCAGACCCCACTCATCCACCTGTACACCGCCGCACATGTAATGCGCCGCGGGCACCACCGGGATAGGGTCACGAGTGATATCCACTCCGTACTTTTTACAGGTCGCATATATGGTCGGAAATCGTCGTTGCAGAAAGTCCGCGTCCTGGTGGGAGATATCCAGGTAGACACAGTCGGCTCCGCTTTCCTTCATTTCCGCATCAATTCCGCGGGCCACGGCATCACGGGTTGCAAGATCACCACGCTCATCATACCTTTTCATAAAAGGTTGGCCCTTCTCATTGATCAGCACCCCACCCTCCCCTCGCACAGCTTCCGAAATGAGGAAATTCTTCACCCGGTGATTATAAAAACAGGTTGGATGGAACTGCACAAACTCCAGGTTCGCAACCCTGGCCCCGGCCCGAAATGCCATGGCAACGCCGTCTCCGGTGGCAATATCCGGATTGGTTGTGTACAGGTACACCTTGCCGCACCCCCCACTGCAAAGCACCGTTGCCCTGGCCCGCCGTGTTTCCACCTCACCGGTGGCCCTGTTCAACACATAGGCGCCGACACAGCGGTCCTGTTCCAGCCCCCCCCTCCTGCCCATTGCCCTGGACTCCAGCAGCAGGTCAATTGCAAGGTGATCTTCAAGAACCTGCACACGCGGACTGGCATGGACCTGGTCAAGCAGGGCCCGTTCGATTTCGCGACCGGTTAAATCATGGGCGTGGGCAACCCGGCGAGCAGAATGCCCCCCCTCCATACCGAGATCAAACTCCTCACCCGCCTCCCCTTTCTGGAAACGGACACCAAAATCCACAAGCTCCCGGACTCGGTCCGGCCCCTCCTCAACAACGATACGGACAATATTTTCATGGCAGAGGCCGGCACCGGAAACCAGGGTGTCGTTCACATGGTCCTCCAGCGTATCATCCTCCGACAGCACCGCAGCAACACCTCCCTGGGCAAGATTGGTTGCCGTATCAACACAACTTTTCTTGGTCACCAGGGTGACATCGGCAAAGGTCGCCACCTTGAGAGCAAACGACAACCCGGCGACTCCACTACCGATCACCAGCACATCCGTAGAAAACATGACCCCTCATATAAAGAAATGTTTCACGTGAAACATGAAAAAAGTTTACCACGCAAGGAGAATATAGTATACCCGGTCCCAGAAACATCAACAAGGTGCGGTGAATTTTATGGAGAAAAAAAAGGCAAAAATTGTTGCACTGGCGAACCAGAAGGGTGGTGTGGGAAAAACAACCACCGCGCTGAACCTGTCCGCTGTGCTGGCAAACAAAGGGAAAAAAGTTCTCCTGGTGGATTCAGACCCGCAGGGAAACGCCTCAAGCGGGGTAGGGGTCTTTAACTCTGATCCGGAAAAACACCTCTATCACTGCTACATGAACAATCCTGAGACAGCAGCCTGTATCCAGGAAACCAACCTGAAAAAACTTGCCGTGCTGGCTGCATCAATTGATCTGGTCGGGGTGGAGATAGAACTCATCTCACTGAAAAATCGTGAAAAACGATTAAAAAACATCCTGCGTTCAGTACGCGATCAATACCAGTACATCATTATTGACTGTCCGCCTTCCCTGGGTTTGCTGACCATTAACGGGCTGACCGCCGCAGATTCGGTCCTCATTCCCATGCAGTGTGAATACTTTGCCCTGGAAGGACTGGTCCAGTTGATCGCAACGATCCGCAAAGTCAAAAAAAACCTGAACCGTGGACTGTATATTGAGGGGTTGCTGCTCTCCATGTATGACCGTCGAAACCGGTTAACACACCAGGTAGCCAGGGAAGTTCAAGATCATTTTGGTGACCAGGTGTTTAAAACGGTTATACCGAGAAACGTGCGGCTCAGTGAAAGCCCGAGTCACGGCAAAACAATAATAGAGTACGACAAGAGCTGCCCCGGGGCTAAGGCGTTCATGAAACTTGGCAATGAATTTTTACGAAGAGACAGGAAGGTACGATGAGCAGTAAAAACGTTTTGGGCAGGGGAGTAGGGGCGCTGTTACCGGACGATCTTTCCCTTGAGGATGAAGATCGCTTTTTTCTTTGTGATATCGACAAAATAGAAACAAATCCCGATCAACCGCGTTCTTTTTTTGATGAGGAAAAGCTGGCCCAGCTGGCCGAGTCAATCCGAGAACGCGGTGTCATTCAGCCGTTGCTTGTGACCCGGAGCGGAGGAAACAGATACACGCTTATCGCCGGAGAAAGGCGTCTGCGGGCAGCCCGTATTGCCGGTGAGGACGAAGTGCCGGTAGTTGTCATGGACGGTGGCCCTGATGAGGAAAATCTTGAGCTTGCCCTTATTGAAAATGTGCAGCGCCACGACCTGAACCCCATAGAGGAGGCAAGGGCATACGCCCGACTCATAGATGAATTCAACCTGACCCAGGAAGAGGTCGGCCGTAAGGTCGGCCGTAAACGTTCCACAATCACAAACCTGTTGAGACTTCTCAACTTACCGGAAACACTTCAAAATGATGTGGCAATGTCTAAGCTTACTGAAGGGCATGCCAGGGTGCTGCTTCGCCTTAAAGACGACCCCCAGCTGATGCAGGAGGTCAGGGACCGAATCCTCCAGGAAGATCTTTCCGTACGGCAGACGGAAAACATCTGCCGGCAGACACCGAAAAAACCAAAGGTCTCTCCAAAAACCAAAGTAAAGGGTGATGAACTCCCCAGCTCTTACTGCCGCGCCCTGTCCACACAGCTGACAAACCATCTGAACACAAAAGTCAGAATTGTCCAGAACGGTGTTCGTGGAAAACTGGAGATTGAATACTACTCATCCGATGACCTTGACCGGCTGGTCAGCCTGGTTACGGAGTAGGGGAAATATTATGGCCTTAATGCAGATCACCATCATCCCCATGGGGACTGAAACGCCGAGCGTGGGAGAATATGTAGCCGATATTCAGCAACTGCTGGCTGCACAGGGTGCTGATTTTGTTCTCAACGACATGGGAACGGTTATCCACGGTAAAGCAGACGAACTGTTACAGCTTGCAGCCAAAATCCACGAACATCCCTTTAACAAGGGAGCACAACGGGTAGTAACCCAGATCACGCTGGATGATCGGCGGGACAAAGAGAGGGGCATCGGTGAGAAAAGAGATGCCGTGCTCAATATTGTTGCGGGGAGAGGAAAGTGAAGAACAAACAGTTCAGAATGAGGCGGGCGCCGTTTATCCTGCTCGGCTTTTTTCTCCTCCTCTGGCTGGTCGGCATCAGCCTGAATGAGCCGACAAGGGTGCTCGAGCAGGCCAAGTCCATCTGCCTTGAGTGCATAGGAATAGGGTAGGGCACCATGGAACTGGCAAGAAAATGGGTCCAGGCCCTCTGGTTTTTCCTGGCCAACGGCTTCTGGGGGTTTCCCGTGACCGGCAACCTTTACCAGGGACCGCTCAAGGTTATCTGCTCGCCCGGACTCAACTGTTATTCATGTCCGGCAGCTACTACCTACTGCCCCATCGGCAGCCTGCAGCAACTGTTGCTGAGTGTCCGCTTTTCCCTGCAGAGCGGACAGTTTTACATCGGCACCTTTGTACTGGGGTCCATGGGCATGCTGGGAGCGGTATTTGGGCGCTTTATCTGCGGCTGGGCCTGCCCGTTCGGTTTTTTCCAGGAACTGCTGCACAAAATACCCTCGCCAAAATTTTCCATACCTGCCTGGCTCAGATGGTGCAAGTACCTGTTTCTGATTTTTTTTGTCATCATCCTTCCCCTGGTGCTGGTGGATGATTTCGGGATGGGAAAACCCTGGTTCTGCAAATTTGTCTGTCCGGCGGGTACCCTGGAGGCAGGAATTCCCATGCTGGTCCTGATGCCGGACCTGAGAAGTACGGTGGGCTGGCTGTATGTCAATAAAATAGTCATCCTGGCCGGTTTCATCGCCTGGTCGGTTCTGTCTTCCCGTCCCTTCTGCAGAACAACCTGTCCACTTGGCGCCTTTTATGCCCTGTTCAGTCGTTATCAGCTGATTCAGTTGAAATTAAATGAAGATAACTGTACAAAGTGCGGAGCCTGCCATACTGTTTGCCCGGTGGAAATACGATTTAATGAGACGCCGAACAGCTGCGAGTGCGTCAACTGCATGCGCTGCATGACCGAGGCCTGTCGTTTTGGCGCCATCTCGGTGGAGGTGGCAGGCTACCCGATGTTTGCTGAAAAAATGAAATCAACGAAAAAAACAGCCCACGTATAATACAATGAAAAAAACACACTCTGTCATCCTGTTCACAATAGTATTTCTGCTGGTTTTCAGTACCGGATCCGCCCTGGCCAAAATGGTGGCGATCAACGGCAATGACATCAACATGCGTTCCGGTCCGGGCAAAAAATATAAGGTTATCTGGAAACTGGGTGATGGTTTTCCGCTTAAAGTGCTGAAGTATTCCGGCAACTGGATACGGGTCCAGGATTTTGAAGGCACCATCGGCTGGGTGCACAAGAACGTGGTGAACAGGACACCGCACATGATCGTCAAGGTCCATAAAAAAACTAAAAAACGGATTAACGTCCGCAGCGGGCCGGGAACAAACAAGAGAATCGTTGCCAAGGCGTATTACGGAGTGGTGTTCAGGACGCTGGCCCAGAAAAGCGGCTGGGTAAAGGTCCGCCACGGGAAAAAGGTGACCGGCTGGGTGAAACGAAGTCTGCTCTGGGGATTTTAACCCGAAAAAAGAGTGTGCCACCAAAAAACCCGCTCCGAAGAGCGGGTTACATGGACTGGCGGAGAGGGAGGGATTCGAACCCTCGGTGGAGTATGACCCCCACACTCGCTTAGCAGGCGAGCACCATCGGCCAGCTCGGTCACCTCTCCGGTTTGTTGATATGTGGCGGAGGAAGTAGGATTCGAACCCACGGTACTTTCGTACAACGGTTTTCAAGACCGCCGCCTTCAACCACTCGGCCATTCCTCCAGCGTTTGCGTCTGGAGTAATTACCATTTCAAACAGATGCTGTCAATATTCTCCTGTCAGTTGCTCACTTATGGAACCTGATTCAAACATATCTCCGGAACACCAGGATATCGGTCTGCAGGATCTCAGCTGCCTGTATGAGATAACCAGAAATCTCGCCTCTGCGGCAAACCTCCAGGAATGCCTGGAAAAGGTTGTCGCTATCCTGGCCGATATGAAAGACATGGAAAACGGTACGGTTACCATTGTCAATCCGATAAGCAGAGAGCTTGAAATCGAGGTTGCCCATTCCATTTCCGCTGAGGCGCGGCGCAGGGGAAAATATAAGCTGGGTGAGGGGATCACCGGAAGGGTTGTCGCCACAGGCCAGCCGATTATCGTGCCGCAGATCGGGGAGGAACCGCTGTTTCTGAACCGGACCAGGAGCCGGGGTGATGAACAGAAAAAGAAAAGTTCTTTTCTCTGTGTTCCTGTCAAGGCCGGGAACCAGTCCATCGGCGCGCTGTCCGTGGACCGGGTCTATGAACAGGGATTCGGCTTCCAGTCTGAACAGGACATGCGTTTTCTCACCGTTGTCAGCGGCCTGATCTCCCAGGCCGTGCAGCGGGTTCAGGCGGTAAATGAGGAAAAAGAGGCCCTGCGCAGGGAGAACCGGCAACTCAAGCGGGAACTTGCGTCCAGAAACCGTATCAAGGATATTATCGGCAACTCCTCGCGTATGCAGGAAGTTTTCGAAATGGTTCACAGGGTAGCTGATTCAAACGCCACTGTCCTGCTGAGGGGCGAATCCGGTACCGGCAAGACCCTGGTGGCAAAGGCTCTGCATCACAACTCGGTCAGATCAGAGGGGCCGTTTATCGTTGTCAACTGCTCGGCCCTGCCGGAAACTCTGCTGGAGAGCGAACTGTTCGGCCACGAAAAGGGGGCGTTTACAGGGGCCCACCAGAGCAAGCAAGGGCGTTTTGAGCTGGCGGAAGGGGGTACCCTGTTCCTTGATGAAATAGGTGAAATCAGCCCTGCTGTGCAGGTTAAACTGCTCAACGTCATTCAGGAACGCACCTTTCAACGGCTGGGCGGGACTGAAATCCTGAAAACCAACATCCGGCTGGTGGCTGCAACCAACCGTGACCTGGAGACAGCTGTTAAAGAGGGATATTTCCGGGAAGACCTCTACTACCGGCTCAACGTCTTTCCCGTCTACCTGCCCCCGCTTCGTGAACGGCGCACGGATATCCTGCTGCTGGCTGAACACTTTCTTGAGATATACAGCAGGGAAAACAACAAAAAAATCGATCGCATTTCAACATCCGCCATTGACCTGCTTATTCAGTACCACTGGCCCGGCAATGTCCGTGAACTGCAGAACTGCATGGAACGGGCAGTGCTCATCTGTGACTCCAGCTCCATACTGTCGATTCACCTGCCGCCAACCCTGCAGAGCTCCGAAACAGTCGGCTCAGACAATCCTCTTTCCCTGGCCACAGCAGTTGAAAATTTTGAGCGGGAACTGATCATTGAGGCATTGAAACAGACCAACGGCAACCAGACCAGGGCCGCCCGTTACCTGGATACCAGTCTGCGGATCGTCAACTATAAAATCCATAATTACGGGATTGATCCGAAGCAGTTCAAGGTGAAATAGGTATCAGGTTTCAGGTATAAGCTGTCAGCATTAATCTTTAACAAAACGACAAACCGACCGTTGATCTTTGATGTCTCCAACCAGGACGTGATACAAAGAGAATTCCATGAATATTTTACTGCATGTCTGCTGCGGACCATGTGCCGTATATCCTCTTGAATTTCTGCGGCAGCATGGGCATGAGGTGACCGGTTATTTTTATAACCCGAACATCCACCCTTATCGCGAATTCAAACGGCGCATCAAGACGCTGGCTGAATTTTCCGAACAAAAAAAATTCAAGGTGACAATCGATCGCAACTACGGGCTGACCGAGTACCTGCGCCGGGTTGTCTTTAACGAAAATAAACGTTGCTCCATCTGCTACGACATGCGCCTGGAGCCGACAGCGATACTTGCGGCAGAGCAGGGTGCTGATGCGTTCTCCTCGACCCTGCTGTACTCAAAATACCAGAACCACCAGCTACTGATCGATAAGTGCAACAAACTGGCAGACCAGTATGGTGTTCAATTCTTTTACCGGGATTTTCGTGAAGGCTGGCAGCAAGGCATCGACGGTTCCATTGCAATGGAGTTGTACCGGCAGCCCTACTGCGGCTGTATTTACAGCGAGCAGGAGCGCTATGATAAAAAATTACGGAAAAAGATGAGACAACTCCAAAAAAATGAATAGAGTATGCACGGAAAAAAGCATCACTACCCATATTGAACTCGGAACAGGATAAACACATCATGTACAATATTATTGTGCTGGCCACAAACAACAAAAACAAGGTTAAAGAATTTCAGGAACTGGTCAAGGATTTTCCGGTTGAGGTCAAATGCCTCCAGGATTACGGACCATTGCCGGGAGTAGTCGAAGACGGTGAAACCTTTGACGACAATGCCTACAAAAAAGCGCTTCACTATGCCAGGGTCCTCGGGCTGCCGGCCCTTGCCGACGACTCCGGACTCGTGGTGGACGCGCTGGACGGGGCACCGGGGGTGTATTCGGCCCGCTATGCAGGTGAAGATGCAACAGACTGGGACAACTGCGAGAAACTGCTTAAAGCAATGGAGGGAAAAGAAGACCGGTCCGCACATTTTGAATGCGTCCTTTCCCTGGCAACACCGGGTGGTCCGGCCCTGACCTGGGAGGGTCGTTGTGACGGCAAAATCACGACGGAACGCAGGGGGGAATCCGGCTTCGGCTATGACCCGATCTTCCTGTATGAGGATTTCGGCAAAACCTTTGCCGAGGTATCCATGGAAGAGAAGAGCAGGGTCAGCCATCGGGGCAGGGCCATGCAGGAACTGGCCGCAGAGTTTGACAAAGTCATGGTCTGGATCCGTCAGCGCATGGAAGAGATCAAACCTCCCAAGCCCGACCACTCCGAGTTTGAACACAACGATTGGTCACAGGAAAAGATGGTGTAACAGTGGAACACCAGCTTACCGGAACACCTTTCGGCAGAGTGGGGCGTTCCCGGGTCTCCACCGCTCTTAAACCTCTGGAAAGGGAAAGTCCGGATGCTTGAGCAGCTGATACATCCGCTGTTTTGTTTTTGTTTTTCGATCATGAAAATCAACCAGTGTTTCAAGGGTGGCCAGCACTTCTTTTTCAGTGGCCTTGACCTTGATTCTTCTGGCAACCCGCGGTATCAGCCCGCCCTTGCCGCCCGCAAAAACCGTATAGCCTGCCCGGGTGGCCATGATGGAGATATCGGTGTTTTTGGGCCAGGAGCAGCCGACAGTGCATCCGGCTATGGCTATCTTGAACCGTGCCTTGGTTTTTTCCCGGCCCCCGAATCGCTCAAGAATTTTCCGGCTTAACTGTTCCGTATCCACCAGGCCGAGGGTGCAGTGAGGCTTGCCGATGCAGATCCTGGGAAGAGGAAACTTGCCCGGGCCTTTAAAGTCGGCACCAAGTATGGCAAGCTCACTTTTCACATGCTCTACAGCTGATTCCGGAACATTGATCAGCCTCATGTTCTGGCTCAGGGAACAGTAGATGGAAAAATCATACTGTTGTGCCAGATCATGACTGGTTTTCATCAGGTCAAGGGGTAATCGCCCGGCAGGGAGCAACACGGTAATGCTGACTCCCGGAGAGTTGTCGCTCATCTCTTGAAACTCCTCGTGCTTAAAAAAGGTGGCCTTTACTCAATATGCTCTTTCGCTGTCTGCAGAGCGAAATCCTTATCCCTGGTAAACAGGCTCCACTTCATTTCCGAAGAGTGAATACCCGCTTTCTTGTCCTGACCTCTTGAATAATACCAGTGTCCAAAGCGTTCAACCGTTGCAAAGGGATGGTTCCCGGTACAGAGAAGCCCGCATGGATTTATCTGTTTAAAGTAAAGTGTCTCATCCGGGTCTTCATCGTATGCCAGATTTTTAGGCAATTCGATTTGAGACACATCCACACCTGCTGCTTCCTGTTCATCCAGCCATTCTGAAACGGTCATCTTTTTTTTGCCTCCTTTGGTAGAGAAACAAACAG
>CAZKBZ010000059.1:2755-16825 GCA_964551175.1 uncultured Desulfobulbus sp. | reverse complement strand
CCTGACACCTGACACCTGACACCTGACACCTGACACCTGACACCTGACACCTGACTAAAAAAAACAGGACCATCGCACAAATGCAAGCGGAAAAACATAACATCTTGACTGGTGATCTCCTGCTCCTGCTGGTGGCACTCATCTGGGGATTCGGTTTTGTGGCCCAGCGGGCCGGCATGAGTCATATCGGTCCCTATGCGTTTAATGGAATGCGTTTTCTGTTGGGCGGCCTCTGCCTGCTGCCCCTTGTTCTGCGCACACGGAGCTCCATGCCGGTCTCAAGCCGTCAGGTACCCCTGCTGCTTGCCGGGGGAACAGCCGGTTTGGTCCTGTTTGCAGGCGCAACCCTTCAACAGCTCGGCATTCAGTATACCACTGCCGGTAAGGCCGGCTTTATTACAGGCCTGTATGTAATAATCGTGCCCCTGATTGGATTATTTTTTCGGCAAATCACCTCTGCCGGCACCTGGATCGGGGCTATCCTGGCTGTAGCAGGCATGTACCTGCTCAGTGTGCGCGGGACCATGGTCATTAACCCCGGCGATCTGCTGGTGTTGATCGGAGCAGTCTTCTGGGCAGCACATGTGCTGCTGCTCGGCTATCTTTCACCCCGGACAATTCCTGTACGCCTTGCCATGGTCCAGTTCTTTGTCTGCGGCCTGTTCAGCCTTGCAGTTGCCTTCTGCGTGGAGACCATCACGATTTCCGCAATCAGGGCAGCGGCCATTCCCATTCTGTACGGCGGTATCGCGTCCGTGGGGGCCGGTTATACCCTGCAGGTTGTAGCCCAGCGCCGTGCGCATCCCTCCCATGCTGCCATACTGCTCTCTCTTGAATCCGCCTTTGCTCTCCTGGGGGGCTGGTGGCTGCTGGACGAACATCTCTCCATCCGTGGGCTCACGGGCTGCATTCTGATGCTCGCCGGTATGCTTATTTCGCAGCTCTGGCCGGTTACAACTACAACCAGGAGCTGATCCTCCATAACAACCTGCTATCTCCGTGATGATATGGCGAATAAATTGACCGGGTTTTCAGCCCGTGCTACACTGCGGCCAACAGATAAACCCTGAAGGTAACAACATGCTCATTAACCTTGCAGCCTTTGTGGTGGTGGTCGCCGGCATCATATCAGCCAAATCGATCATCATCCCCTTTCTGATGGCCGCCTTTTTAGCCATCATCTGCGCTCCTCCTCTGTACTGGCTGCGCACAAAAGGCGTACCAAGTTTTATTTCCATCCTGTTGCTGGTATTGCTGGTTCTTGCTCTTGAAACTGCGCTGGCAGGACTGGTCAGCAGGTCCATGGCTGAGTTCTCGAGGTCCCTTCCCCTGTACCAGGAGCGGCTGACCATCATCCTGAAAAACCTTATCCGCTGGGCCGGGGACCATGGCATTGATGTAACCGAACAGATCATCATGGACCAGTTTGATCCGGGCAAACTGATGAAGCTGGCCGCCAACATGCTCAACAACCTCTTTTCCGTGCTGACCAATACCTTTATGATCATGCTGACCTTTGCCTTTATCCTTCTTGAGGCCACCGGATTCCCGGATAAACTGAGGGCCATGGCCGGCAATTCCAGTGAATCCCTGCAGGAGTATGGAAAGATCATAAGGGGGGTGAACCGCTACCTTGGTCTCAAAGTCCTGACAAGCCTGGCCACTGCATTTATGATCTACTTCGGGCTGATGATCATCGGAGTAGACTTTGCCCTGATGTGGTCTGTAGTGGCTTTTCTGCTCAACTTCGTGCCCACCATCGGCTCCATCATTGCCGCCGTACCACCGATGCTGCTGGCACTTGTGCAACTCGGACCCACAGGTACGCTGGCCACGGCCGCTCTCTACCTGGCGGCCAACATCAGCATCGGTAACATCATTGAACCACGAATCATGGGTTCCGGGGTGGGACTGTCCACGCTGGTTATCTTTGTTTCCATGATCTTCTGGGGATGGGTACTTGGTCCCGTGGGCATGCTGCTGTCGGTGCCCCTGACCATGACCCTGAAAATAGCCCTGGCCACCAATGACCGTACACGCCATATTGCACTGCTGTTAGGATCAAACAGCGAAGCAACTGCTGAACTGGCACAACTGGATGCCAACACCTCTGACCAACAGGAGATAGGATAATGAAAAAAATTGACCTTGCGGAAACCAGGGAATTCAATCCTCTGGGCATGAAGAGCATTGTGCTTCATGACTCGGAACATTTTAAAATTCTCAACTTCAATATCAAGGGCGGCCACATCTTTCCCGTCCACTCCCATGATCTGGACGGTCAGCTGTCCATCCTGGTAATAGAAGGCGAAGGGGCCTTTCTGGCGGATAAGGACGCAACCATCCCGGCCAGAACCGGAGACATGCTCATCTCTGATATCCGGGAACCACACGGGGTTCGGGCCGATACGGACATGCGGATTGTGGTGACTATTGCCCCGCCGATCTGAAAGATGTCGGACCTTTCCCTGTTCTGATTCACCGGGAATCAAACCTTGATATACCCGGCTTCCTGATCAGCTCCGGAGTATGTTTATTAATGATATTGCCAATACTGACAATTAGTATTATTGTCAGTATTGATTGTTCCGCTCTTTCCTGTTGACAGCAATTCAGGTTGCAGCAGCGGATTTTTTTTCAGACGATACGTAACAAAATCGGTATCACGGCCTGTTGCCTGGTACCATAAAAATGATCAAGGAGGAAACAATGAGTGACCTGGTAGCTGTAGTTTTTGAAGATGAAACAACCGCCTTTGAAATGCGGGCAGAACTTGCCAAAATGCAGAAAGAGTATCTCATTGAAATGGAAGATGCTGTGGTCGTGACAAAGGATGAAAAGGGAAAGATCAAACTCCATCAATCCGTCAACCTGACAGCAGCGGGTGCCGTAGGCGGCAGTTTCTGGGGCATGCTGATCGGCCTGATTTTTCTCAATCCACTGGTCGGCATGGCAGTCGGTGCCGGAGCAGGAGCAATCTCCGGCATGCTCACAGACATTGGTATTGATGACAAAATGATGAAGGAAATGGCGGAATCTCTTAAACCGGGCAATTCAGCCCTTTTCATACTGGTCAAAAAGTCCACTAACGACAAGGTGCTGGAGAGACTGAAATCTTTTGCCGGCAAAGGGAAGGTCTTCAAAACTTCGCTCAGCAAGGATGAAGAAGATACCCTGCGTGCAGCACTGGAAAAAACAGCATAGCAGGAAGAATCATGTCGGGCCTGTTCTCATTTGTCAACGAACCGGCCCGCAACCCGGCCACTGAAAACAGACGCTGGTATGAAGCTGTTGCTTCTTCCCGCATCAAGTATACAGTAATCACAGAAAAACAAATACCCTTTGAGTGGGCAACGCTGCCTTGAGGAGTAGAAAATGGCTGAAACTACGGAACAACTTGAAAAAATAAAAGCATCCGTTGAGCAGTTAAGGGATGAACTGAAGCTGAAAGCGCACCTGGGCAAAGCCGAAGCCAAGGAAGAACTGGAAGAACTGGAAAAGAAATGGCACTCTTTTTTAGCCGAGCACAAGCCCCTTCTCGATGAGGCGGGAAAGACCGCCTCTAACGCGGGCTCAGCGATTGTGATGGCTGCAGAGGAACTGAAAGCCGGTTTTGAAAGAATGCGCAAACTGTTCTGACTGCATCACGGTTTGCGGGCATATTGTTAACCTGAGGGTGCCTTGAAACAGCAGGACGATGGCAAATGCTTCCCTATCTGCCATCGTCCATATACCCCAAAGGACGCTTGAAGGTATAGCAGAGTGGATCCATTACCAGAATCTCCCCCGCTTCATCCGTGTTCCCGCCCGGCAGGGTGAAGGGCAGAGAGACAACCCAGAGCACCGCTCCGGCAGCCGTCGCAACCAGGGTCAGAGGTCGTACCACAACCGCATCAACAAGCATAACCCCGGCAACGGGTTCTTTTCTTTTCTCCTTGAGGTAGTCAGTGTCGCAACCTGCCGCAACCGACGACCCTGACAGCAGAATAGTGCTGATGCTCAATGTCAGTACCAGCGTGCAGGTAACAATTCCTTTCATGATCCTTTCCATGTAATTCTCCCTGTTCTCAACATCCTGGTATTAAACGCATTGCCAGGGCCCGAACCCTGGCCTGTTCCCGTTCAGATAAACAGTGGTGCTGCTCCCCGGCAACTGAACCGATAACAAGTGAGCCTACGGTGTCGGCACCCACAGTTTTTGCCGTCATCCTGAGCTGTTTATTGGCTTTGAAAAACAATCGTCCCGCAATACCCGGGGCAGCGCATGAGGAAACAAGCACTGCTTTTTTCTTTGGCTCATCAGCTTTACGATACAGGGGTGCGTTCATATTCCAGGGCCAGTAGGCATACACCACCAGTCGTTCCATAAACCGTTTAAAAACAGCAGTGACTGATCCGAAGTTTACAGGAGAGGCAAAGATAAAACCATCGCTGTTTTCTATCTTCCTGATCAATTCCTGCATGGTATCCTGCAGTACACAGTTTCCGGGTGCACTCCCCGGCTGCTGGGTACACTGACGGCAATTGAGACAAAACTCGACGGGAAAGCTGCGCAGATGGATACTGTCAACCTCTGCTCCGGCTGCCTGCAGAGCCGCTGCCATGACATCTACAATTTGATCGGTGACCCCCTTATTGCGATACGAGCCGTTAATCGCGAGTATCCTGGTCATGGCTGTCCTGTTAATCAATGCGAGAGGAAACAGTATGTCATATAACCTGCCGTGGTCATAACCGGGCCACAGATCGCACAAGCGGCAGCCCGGTCAAGCCAGGGGTAGTCTTAAGATCAATTTTACCTGGAACGGGCAACCTTGTCTCCTGTTATATCGTTATCAAAAATCTCAGCTCCTTTCTTCATGGCACAAAAATCGCCACACATGGTACAGGTACGGCTGTTTTCCGGCATTCTGCTCCGGCGTAACTCTCCGGCAACACCAGGAAAAAGCAGGCTTTTTTCCAGGTCCTGCCAGCGCATGTCCCGTCGTGCCATGGCCGCTGTTTTCTCACTTTCCCTGCGCTCAGGATATTTGGCAATATCTCCCACTCGAACCGCCAGACGGGTCGCCCGGACACCTTCACGAACATCGTCTTCATTGGGCAGGGCGAGATGTTCGGCAGGCGTGATATAACACACTAAATCAGCACCATGCCGGGAAGAATGTGCCGCACCTATGGCTGCTGAAATATGATCATAACCTGCGCCCGTATCAAGGGGTATCGGTCCAAGGACATAATAGGGGGCATTACCACTCATTCTTTTTTCCAGCATGATATTTCCGGCAATCTCGTCAAGCGGTACATGGCCGGGTCCCTCAACCATCATCTGGCAGCCCATGGCCCTGCCAAGTTCTGCAAGTTCACAATTTATTACCATCTCCGCCATCTGGGCCCTGTCATGGCTGTCATGGATAGCCCCGGCCCTGATGCCGTTGCCCAGCGACAGAATGGCATCATATTTTTTCATCAGGCTGCAGACCCGGTCAAACTGTTCATAGAGCGGATTCTCTTTTTTGTTGATATCCATCCAGGCAACCATGAATGTGCCGCCCTTGGACACCAGTCCGCCGTACCGATATCCCTGTCTGCGTAATCGTTCAATAGTGTAACGATTGATGCCGCAATGAATGGCCATGAAACTGATGCCGTCATCCAGCTGTTTTTCAATCAGGTCAAAGAGATATTCAGGATCAAGTTTCCCGGGGTTGGCGTATTTCAGAGTTGTTTCCTTGAATGCCTGATACAGGGGAACCGTGCCCACAGGTAAACTGGTGGCAGCCAGCACTGCCCGCCGGATTGCATCCAGATCGCCGGAAGCGGACAGTTCCATCAGGGTATCAGCACCTTCTCTTTCCGCAATTTCAGCTTTGCGCACCTCCAGATCAATATCACAGATATCTGAAGATGTTCCAATGGAAGCATTGACTTTAGTCCTCAGTCCGGTACCGATACCGACAACTTTCTGGTGCACCCTTTTGGGATGGGCAGCGATCACGATTTCACCGGCAGCTACCCGTCCTTGAATGATTTCCGGTTCAATCCCCTCCTGTGATGCCACATCTTTGACCTGCTGTGTAACTGTTCCTTCCTGTGCTAATTCCAACTGGGTTTTCATATGAACACCTCATCTGTTCTATCTGCCCGGCCGGAAATAAAAAAAGGCTCCGACAGGGCATGTGCCCATCAGAACCTTTTACCATCGTGTTCCAATCAGTTTTTAATTATTCAGTACGTCTTCTGGCTTCCCCAATCCTTTGACAGCCTTCCCATTGTATGAGCAAAACACAACAGTGACCCCAGGACACTTAAAAAAAACCTGTTCCAAGTGTCCTGAAAATGCCAAAAGCTTATCGGGGTTACAGCATCGGGATATGCCACGGATTCACACCGTGTTCCGTTTACTGAACAATCAACTCTAACTTGAAGTTATTTTATACCCATACAGTTGAATAAAGTCAAACACCAGTCACAGTAAATACCATACCGCGGTGTACCGAAAATCCGGGAAAACAATGTCCTGACAACGCACGTTTTTACTGATTCCAGACTGCCGGCAACTGTTGCCCGGATTAATCCAGGCTGTGGCTGATTTCAGGAACAGGAGAAACCAGCAGTGGTTCAAGTTGCAGATATTTTGTAGTTGAACGCTTGACATCTATGTCCCTGTACACTCTTTCCACCTGTTCGCTTGTCAGACCTGTCTCCGCTGCAACCTGCTCAACCGGAACCTGATGATTTTTGCCATAGAGACAGAGATCCATCTGATGGTAGGGAAGAGAAAAATAAAATTCATCCTGACCCTGTTCCAGGGAATAGGTATCAGTGGTTGGGGATCGTTTACAGATTTCCTCGGGAACACCCAGATATGCTGCCAGAGCATAAACCTGTGATTTATAGAGATGTGCTATGGGCTTGAGATCTGCAGCCCCGTCACCAAGTTTGACAAAAAAACCCTGATCATATTCCAACCTGTTGGGTGTACCCAGAACTGCATAGTTCAGGTTGTCTGCATGGTAATACTCAAGCATCTTGCGGATACGCTGTTTAAAGTTGGTGGCTGCGACAATGGCAAGATAGGCCTTCAGGGGCAATCTTTTTTTCACCTGCGTGCCATCGGGTGCCTGGGCGACAACGGAAAAAAAGGTGAAGCCGTCACTGGTGGCGACATTGGGAGTGACGATTTTTGATTTCCAGCCCTCTCCATACTCTGGAACAACCTGTTGAACAGCCTGGTCATAACGCGTGTAAAAACCCACTGCCTCAAGAATTGCTGTAATATCTTCGTGGCGGGTGTTGACCCCGAAATGTGCAGCCAGGCGACTGCTGATACCCAGGGTATCCTCTGAGGAATGGGCTTCCGGCATCTGGAGAGTAAGGACCCTGTCCCTGCCCAGGGCGCGTACAGCCAGAGCCAGTGTAAGGCTGGAGTCTATACCTCCGGATATCCCGAGAACAAATCCTCTTCTCTTCAGTGGATTGGCAAGAAGGGATTTCATGCCGGCACAGATTGCATCGGCTTCCTTGTCAAGATCAAGCTGTAAGACATCTTTACTGAACTGTTTTTCCTGATTCATTTCCGTAGCTCCCTCTGACCGTCCTTATAACCTGAGAAATTATTGTGTGCACCACTCATACGCGTTCCTGAACATCTGCATCCAGGGAGAGACCTGCAGATTTTTCATATCCCGGGGCAGCCAGTGGCATTGCCAGGGCAGGAAGGCCCGTTCCGGGTGGGGCATAATGGCCAGGTGACGGCCGTCCGGTGAGCAGAGACCGGCAAAGCCGTCTGCAGAGCCGTTGGGATTGAACGGGTACTGTTCCGTTGCCTGGCCGCTGTCGTCCACATAGATCAAAGGTACCAGTTTCCGGTCAATGACTTTGCTGCGCAGTTCCCGGTCCGGAAAGTGAAGTTTTCCTTCGCCGTGATCCACGTGGATACCGAACACCAGCTCCGACATTCCCCCCAGCATAATGGCCGGGCTGTCCTGGACCCTGACCGTGGTCCAGCGGGATTCAAACCGGTTTGAGTCGTTATGAATAAAGCGGGGCTGGCTCTCTGCCTCCAGTCCCTGCCATGGAACCCAGCCCAGCAGACCGAACAGCTGACAGCCGTTGCAGACGCCAAAGGTAAAGGTGTCGGGCCGGTTGTAGAATTCATCAAACATGGTCTTGAGCCGCTCGTTGAACAGGATGGTTGCGGCCCAGCCTTTGGCCGATTCCGGGACATCCGCATAGGAAAAACCGCCCACGGCGGCTATGCCCCGAAATGTATCCAGGGTGACCCGTTCTTCCAGCAGGTCGGTCATAGTGACGTCCCAGGGCTCAAAACCTGCTGCAAAAAAGGCGGAACTCATTTCCCGATCCGAGTTGGCGCCCTCATCACGGAGAATGGCGATCCTGGGTTTTTCAGCCGCAGCCAGGATGGACCAGGGCACCGGTTCCGGGGTAAAGGGCAGCCGGTAGGCCGGTCCGGTTCTGTCAAAAATATTTTCCTTTTCAGCATCCGCACACGCAGGGTTCATCTGCAGCCGCTCCAGCTGGTAACTGGTTTCCTCCCATTCCCGCCGCAGTACCCGCATGTCCTCATCCAGTATCGGCAGGCCGTTATAGCGGAGTTTGATCTGTTTTTCCTTTGTACAGGTTCCAAGCAGAACAGAGGGGACGGAGGCCTCACTCAGAATACGGGTGACCTGATCAATAGTATCCTGGCTGCACTCGATCACCAGGCCGAGCTCCTCGGAAAAGAGGGCCGGCAGCAGATCAGCCTTACCCTGCAGAACAATAGCCAGTCCGCAGTTGCCGGCAAAGGCCATTTCCAGAAGCGTGGTGACCAGCCCTCCGTCGCTTCGATCGTGGCCGGCCAGGATCAGATCCCGGTCAATCAGTTCCTGGACAGCGGTAAAGGCCCGGCGCACCAGGTCCGGATCATCCATGTCCGGGCTCTCGTTGCCCAGTTGACCCAGCACCTGTGCCAGAGCCGTGCCGCCGACACGTGCTTTGCCCGGTGCAAGATCAATGAGCAGCAGTACCGAACCCGCCTGCTTGATATCCGGGGTAATCACCTTGTTGATATCGCTCATGGCTGCATAAGCGGATATGACCAGCTGGCGGGGCGACTTGACTGTTTCATCACCAACCATGGTGGCCATGGACAGGGAATCCTTGCCGCCGTCCACAGCCATGCCGGTGGCGATCATCACGTCGCGCATGGCCCGGGCCGCATCATTTAAGGCTGCACCCTCGCCGGGCAGCTTGGGTGCCCACATCCAGTTGGCCGAGCATTTCACCTGCAGGGGATCATCAATCTTCGCCCATACCAGGTTGGTCCAGGCCTCGCCCACGGCCATTCTGGCTCCGGCTGCCGGATCAACCAGCATCTTGATGGGCTGCTCACCGATTGCAGTGGCTCCGCCGGTGAGTCCGAAATGGGACTGGGCCACCACGGCTACGTCCGCCACCGTCAACTGCAGCGGACCGCAGCACTGCTGCTGGGCTATGAGCCCGGTAACGGCCCGATCCACCTTGTTGGTCAGGAATCTCTTGGAACCGACCGAAACCAGGTGCAGCACGTCGCGCAGCACGTCCCGCACCGACAGGTTATCGGGTATGGCAAGAGGGTTGAGCTGCGGGTCAATTCTCTTGTCCTCAAAGGTTTTCTGCGGAATATCACCGAGGAGCTCATTTAATTCAATATCCACCGGTGTGGAGTCGTCCTGGTCGTCATGGACAATGAACCGCAGGTCCCCGGTTACCTTGCCAAGTATCTCACAGGCCACCTTTTCGCGATCACAGATGGCCTGAAACTGCTCGATATTGTCCGGGCTGATCAAAAATCCGTTGCGCTCCTGGTACTCGGCAACGTAGATCTCCAGCACGGACATGGTGGGATCGCCCACCCGGATGTTGCGGATCTCAATGCGGCCGCCGGAATGCTCGACCAGTTCCTTGAGTACGTTGGCCGGTCCGCCTGCGCCCTGGTCGTGGATCACGTCCACCAGGGTCTTGTCGCCCATCTCGTTGCAGGCCCGGATCACCCGGTTCATCTTCTGCTCCATTTCCGCGTCGCCGCGCTGGACCGCATTGAAATCCAGCTCCTCAACATTCTCCCCCTGGAGCATGGAGGAGGCAGCACCTCCGCCAAAGCCGACCCGGTAGGCCGGACCGCCCACCTGGACAATGATCATCCCCTTTTGCTCTTTGGCTTTTTCCGTATGCCGGTCGTCAATCTGGCCGATGCCGCCGGTAAACATGATCGGTTTTAAAAATCCCCAGCGCTCTCCGTTTTCCAGCCGCAGATCAAAGGAACGGGTAAAGCCCTGGATCACCGGCTCGCCGAACTTGTTGCCGTAATCCGATGCTCCGTTACTGGCCTCAATCTCAATGGTCAGGGCCGAAGCCAGGTTGGAGGGGCACGGGTAGCTGTTTTCCCAGCTCATTTCATAGCCGGGGATGTGCAGGTTGGCCACGCAGTAGCCGGCTGTACCGGCCATGACAAAGCCGCCCTTGCCGGTACCCTGGACGTCGCGGATACGGCCGCCGGTTCCGGTTTCCGCCCCGGGGAAGGGGGCGACACCGGTAGGAAAGTTATGGGTTTCCGCGGTCAGCAGCATATGATAACGGACATCGGTGGGCTGCAGGGGTGAAGGTTCACCCGGTCGCTTGGGATGCAGGGTTGTGATGTCATGTCCGGCAACCACGCTGGAGTTGTCCTTAAAGGCCACAAGAGAGCCTGTGGGGTTGGCCTCCAGGGTCCGGGTTACCACCTCAAACAGGGTTTCCTTCAGCTCCCTGCCGTCAATAATCTGTTTGCCCCTGAAAAAACCATGCCGCGAATGTTCGGAATTGGCATTGTTCAGATCCATGATCTCAACAATGGTGGGATTGCGGTTATGTTTTTTCACAAAATAATCATAATAAAAATTGCGGTCCCGCTCATCCATGGAAATGCCAGGGATTTCGAGCAGGCCGTCCGGTCCCTTGCTCATCAGGTCCACCTCATAGACCGGTTCCGGCTCTATTCCGGTTTCAAAGGTAGTCAACGGTTCAGGATAGGGACATTCAGTCATCCGGTCATGATGAGCGGCAACAAAGGCGTCAAGGTCTTCTCCGTCCGGCACCAGGTAACGACGCGACCGCTCCACCCTGCTCACACAGTCAAGACCGATTGCCCGGCAGATGGAGACCATGTTGGAGGACCAGGCTGTGGCAAAGTTGAGCCGCGGACCGACCTCTACAACCATGGACTGTCCGCCGGTCAGGACCGGCTCTGTGGAAACGGTATCCTTAAGAAAACCGTCGGCCAGCAGCAGCCGCAACTGGTCAAGTTCCTGGTCGCTGAGCGGACGGGAAGATTCCACATTAAAGCAGTAGGCACGGTTTGCATCGATTCTGCGGTACAGTTGGGTAACAACCATGACAAGTATCCTCTGGGCTTGGATTGGCTGATGATTTCCGGAGGGGAATGCTACACCAGAAATCCTATCATTTTACCTCAAATCCTGCAATTAGATAGGGCAGCTGTGTCAACTTACAAAAAAAGGAGCGTGATTGGAGGTAAAGATCGGCGGATCACGCCGGATAATAGGCCTGATCAACGGGTGGTGTTTAAACTCCTGCTCCAGGAATTGGCGGATTTTTCTGCGGGTCCAGCCGCGGGGATGTTCGAAATCGCTGTACAGGGAAAGATCGCCCTCGTAAAAATCATGTACAGGCAGCCTGCCTGCCTCAGGGCTGCAGACCGGCATATTGAAGATGGCCAGGTTGAGAAAGGTGACTGTGTCGTGGTGGGCAGCAATAAAGGAAAGGGTCTTTTTTGCCTCAAGAGAGGATTCAGCAGGCGTGCCGAACAGCAGGTAGACATAGGTGGCGATGCCGGCCTGTTTGAGCGAGGCAAGAACTTTTGATACCAGGGCCAGATCGATTCCCTTGTCCATGGCATCAAGAACACCCTGGTCTCCCGACTCCAGACCCAGTTTCAGCATCAGGCAGCCAGCCTTTTTCAGACGCCTGCAGAAACCTGGGTCAGCCAGTTGTCGGCAGGCCCGCGCAAATCCGTACCAGGGGACACCGGGCGGCTGTTCTGCAAGCGCAGCCATGAGGTTGGGACTTATCGCGTTGTCCAGAAAATGAATCAGAGAAATTTTCTGCTTATTTGTAAGCTGCGCCAGATCGTTGAGGACCTGGTCAGGGGGCAGGACCGTATAGGGATTGCCTTCTGCAGTTTCCGGACAGAAGGTACATTTATTCCAGTAACAGCCGGATGAGGCCCCATAGGGAAGAATACAGCCGGGTGCCAGGTATTTTTGTTTCAATAAGTTCTGGTAATCAGGTGAATAATCTTTTGCCGGGGTCTGTACTCTGAGCAGGGTCAGAAGCTGTTCTTCACCCGGTCCGGCCACCAGATGATCAATCAGCCCGGCAAAAGGGTTGTTCCAGGAAGGGTTCCGCATCCAGCTGGTGAGCAGACCGCCGCCGACCACCACGGGCAGATCCGGGTATCTTTTTTTCAAATACCCGATCATGGCAAAGGTGGTCAGGGCCTGGCTGAGAAAGTTCAGGGAAAAACCCACCATGGTCGGATTTGTTTCCAAAAGCAGTTCTTCCAGCCGGGCTGAAAAATAGGGGAAAAAGATATTGGTTTCAGGAGAGGCTGCAGACCGGAGCAGGTCCTCACTGGAAAGAGGTGAGAGTTTTTCATCCTGGTAGTTGGCAAGCTGCAGGCCAAGTTGCTGAGATCTGCCTATCTGCTCCAGTACCCGGTTAACATCAAGCACTCCACGCTGATAGCGGGAAAAATTGGTATACAGCGCCGGGTCACGCAATCCCTGCAGATTATCTTCAAGATGGCGAACCGCCCGCCGGCTCCAGGTGTCCTCAATGCGGTGCTGCCCATTGCGAAGGAGATAATAAAATCCCTCGATGGAACTATCCGCAATGGTACACTTTTTTCCGGCTGCCCGTAAGGCCCCGGCAAGACGGGCTATCCCTGCAGGGGGTTCACAGGGTTTGACCAGGGGAGGGGATATCAGCAGCATCGGCATGAAGGTCAACCGTTAAACTGAAACAGCTCGGCCAGTTCCCTGCGGCTAAGTGCTTTCAGGATTGAACCGTCGTCTTCAACAATAAGATCAGCTGCCAGCTGCTGTTTTTCTGCAATCAGGCGGTGTATTTTTTCCTCCAGGGTACCGACAGTGACCAGCTTGTAGACCTGTACCGGATGATGCTGGCCCATACGATGAACCCGGGCTGTAGCCTGTTCTTCCTTGGCCGGATTCCACCAGCGGTCATAGTGGATCACCACCTGGGCGCCGGTCAAATCGATACCGGTTCCACCGGCCAGCAGGCTGGCACAGCAGACCCGGCAGGTCTTGATGGTATTGAAACGGTTGATCCGTTTACTCCGCTCTTTGGCAGTAACACTGCCGCGCAGGCCGACATAATCTATCTGCTCATCAGCGAGCCAGGCCTCCATTATGTCAAGCATGGATGTAAACTGGCTGAAGACAACAACTTTCAGCCCCGCATTCAGACATTGATGGATCAGACGGGTGAACTCGTCCCATTTGCCACTGGCATAACGTTGCCAGTCCGTACATTTTTCGAGCTGGCAGAGATGGTTGCATATCTGTTTGAGCCGGATAATGGTCGTCAGGATATTGCTGAAATCAGACAGAACTTCTTCCCCTGACAACACATCAATAACTCCCTTTGCCTGGTCGACAGCCTGCCGATAGGCTGCAACCTGGTCCGGGCTGAGTTCACAGAGCCTGATATCTTCGCTGCACTCGGGTAGCTCTTTTAAAACCTGTTTTCTGGTCCGACGCAGAATAAAAGGTGCAACAATACGCTGCAGCAGTTTCCGCTGTTCACCCGTCTCTACCTGCTTGAACTGCTGCCGGAAGCGGCTGATTGAAAAGAGTTCCGGCAGGCAGAGGGAAAGCAGGGTCTCCAGTTCCCGGATATTGTTTTCCACAGGTGTGCCGGTAAGGCCGATAACACTGTCACCTTGCAGTTGTGAGGCCGCAGTAAAGGCCGCCGTGTTGCTGTTTTTCAAAAAATGCATCTCATCAA
>CAZKBZ010000059.1:0-2655 GCA_964551175.1 uncultured Desulfobulbus sp. | reverse complement strand
GAGGCCGCAGTAAAGGCCGCCGTGTTGCTGTTTTTCAAAAAATGCATCTCATCAAAAATAATCAGGGTAAAGCGGGTCGCTGCAAACTGTTCCGCGTCCCTGCGCAGGACACCGTAGGTGGTCACTATAATCCTGCTTGTCAGCGCCTCCTGCAGGTCCCGCCGGCCGCCATAATACACGGACAGGGTCAGATCCGGGAAATAATCCTGTTGTTTTTCCGGCCAGTGGTAGAGCACCGCAGCAGGACAGACAACAAGAAACCGGTTTTCTTTCTCAGCCAGCAGGTCAATCAGGGCCAGGGCCTGGTGAGTTTTGCCCAGCCCCATATCATCGGCCAGGATGCCGCCCAGGCGATACCGGTGCAGCTGAAAGAGCCAGAATGTCCCATGACGCTGGTAGGAGCGGAGATGAGAGGCCAACTTACCCATCTCTTCAGCTGCAGGGCTGTTTCCTGCCTGCAGAAATTCTGTTAGTGTGCCGGGTTCACCCTCCCGGGCAAGTTTCAACTTGCCGATCTGTGCAGACAGGGCAATAAATTCTCCACGCCGTATCCTGACGCGTTTCTCTCCGGTCCGTACATCCTGTTCAATACGTTTTGTCCCGAGCTGATGAAACCATGACAGAGGTGACTCGGCAAGATCCAGCCATGTCCTGCCCGGAAGCATGGATTGTCCCTGATCAGCGGCCGCCAGCAGATCGCTCAGCCGGATTTTCCGGTTACCCAGGTTGTACCAGCCCGCCAGGTAACACCAGTCATCATCTTCTTCATACTGCTCGATAATCAGCTCGGTCGGCATATCGACAATTTTCAGCTCCAGAATTTCCGGCGTCACCTCGTGTCTGCCGCAACTGAACTGGAACCGGTTTTTTGAGATAAAATCGGCGATAGCCTCACCGGTCACCCTGAAACCGGTGAAATCGTTCTGCCCGTCTGCAGCAGTTGGTGAAAACAGGGACAACTGCCCTTTTTCCTTCCTTGTTATACGTTCCTCCTGAGGCATGGACTGAAGAGAAAAAAGATGGTTGTCCACCAGGTAGCGGGTTCCATACCGGTATGGCGCAAGATCTGCCAACCGGTATTCTTTCCCGGATTTCAAGCGACAGCAGTGTTCCACTTCAATGTCGGTACTGTCGGGAGAAAAAAACACCCTGGAAAACTGCCTGGCCTGTTCCGGCGTGAGTGGAACATCCAGCATGGGCAGTTTGTCCAGCAGCTCCCAGGTATGGAGACGGGGCAGAGTAAGCTGAAACAGCATATTTTCTGCTGCTGGCCAGGAAAGGGTATAGATGCCCTGTTCATCCTGCTCCACCTGAAGCTGATCCTGTGCCAGATGAAGAAAGAGAAGCCTGGCCAGATGCATCCACAGTGAAGCATCCTGATGTTGCTGCTTACTCTTGGAACCGCTCCTGTTGAGAATTTGTTCATTGGGGGAAGCAGCACGTTCGGCTAATGAATCCTCGAGTCTTTGCAGCGCTGAACATTCGGCAGCAGCCGGAGAAATCCAGAACCCGGCCGGCTTATCAATGGTGTACAGGCAAAGCAGTTCGCTGACTGCACCATTTGAGAGAACGATCTGCAACTCTAAGCCGGTGGCGTCGCATGCGTGCAGGAGACAACCCTCTTTCCTGTCCTGTAATTCCAGGTTAAAGGAGGTTATGGATGCACGGTCATGGAGATATCTACCGATAACCGCCCAGGGGCTGTCAGGGAAAAAATCTGCCAGCGGTTGGAGCTGGTCATCATGCTCCTGCAGGCAGAGCAGGGCGAGGGCTGCCACATGTTTACAGCGGGTACCTCCCTGCCGTCCCACGCACTGGCTGCAGATACCATCCCGGAAAACAAAACGGCGCTTGGACCGGCCTTTTGCCATCTGAACTGTTGTCAGGATGTCTTCGTCCGCAACCAGTCCTCCCCAGCGTCGCTTGAAAGAAAAAAAACGTACTTCTTCATTCTGCAACAGTGTAAATCCCTGTTCCACGGTTTTTTTGCTGAACCAGGGTTTCAGGGCAATCCAGTGGCCGGCCGGCAGAACCGGCATTACCTGCAGAGAAGTTGCTGGAGAAGGTGAGAGATATCGCATAACAGAACGTATAGGTTCTCTTAAGAAAATGTGCGGACTCTGGGCAAAAGCAAGACCTGGCGAACTTCAGAAATGCAAAGAGTCAAACAGCCACTTGCTCCTTTTCAAGGCAAAATTTACCCATAAATACTTTGCTGCAATAAAGAAATCCAGTATTTTTCCTGATTCGGTCAGGACGGATCTATTATCTGTAAAGCTGCTGTTACTCCTCTTTGAAATCTTCGACAGAAAAATATGGGACGGCTCTGTCCTTCGACTTTCCTCTGGAATCCCTGCTCTTGACCCGATACTTCTCTATGTTCTGCAGACCGCTATAACACTCTTTACAGGTCTTCCCAGTTAGTTTAGAATATCTGCGACACCCTGGGCATTGCTTAGAGATTGCCACGGTACTTCCTCCTTGAACCCGTGGAACATGTATTTAAGGTTCCATTCTTCCCGTTTGGAGGTTATCTCAGCAGCCTGCTGTGTCCTGCAGTTCTTGAGTGTCCTTTATTTATAGTAGTTAAAGGCTCTTACATACTCATGCCGGAGTGGTGAAACTGGTAGACGCACTGGACTCAAAATCCAGCGA
>CAZKBZ010000058.1:11938-16972 GCA_964551175.1 uncultured Desulfobulbus sp. | reverse complement strand
AAAAGCGCAGCATATTAGTCATATGTGAGCATTTTTCATTTTCCTGTGACACAGAAATCGGGCGAAAAGGCAATTTTTCAAGGTAGCCAAAAGAACATTCTCTACTCCAATCAAGAGAAACCATGCGACCTAAACCATTTATTGCCGAACCGGTATCCGGTCATCCCTCTCATGTCCTGGATGTAAATTCCGGGCTGATCTGGCACCGGTGCGAACTCCGGACCCTGTATGTGGATACGGATCGATCCCAGGTGGTGTATCATGCCAATTACCTGAGATATTTTGAATTCGGCCGGGCAACACTTATGCGTGATGCTTCATATCCGTATAAAAAGATCGAGGAAAGCGGCTTTATTTATCCCATTATCAAGGTAGAAGTGAACTATTTCACCCCCCTGTTCTATGACGATCTGATGTACATTCATACCCGCCCGGCAGCTATGGAACTGGTCAAACTGCAGTTTGATTACCTGGTTACCAATGCCGCAAGCGGAGAGATCGTCTGTACCGGTTTTACCCGGCACTGCGCCGTCAATAAGGACTCTATTCCCGTTGAAATTGATCAGAAGACCCGCCGTCTATGGGAATCTTTTCCCCGCTCATGACCTTCTTCCGTACAGTTGAGATCAGAATGCAACCCTGGTTCAGGGACCACTGCTTTGCAGACAGTCCAGTGCTGCCTGCTGTTGAAAGCCTGCTGGTGCTGGCTGGAGCTGCCCGTGACGTGCATCCCGGACTGGATGTGCGGGAAATGGCAGACGCCCGTTTTACCAGATTTCTGGAAATCCCTGCTAATGAACAGCATGTCGAAGCTACGGTCGAACTGCAGGAGCAGGAATGCGGAATCATCCGGGCAAGTCTTTATACGAAAAGACGTATTGGCCGTTTTTTCCGGCAGGTGGAGCATGCTGTTGTCTGTTTTGGCGGCAGGGGCAGGATAGCCTGTGAAAGGTCATACAAAAATGAACAGCCATTTGCGGTTTCCGGGAAACGAATCTATAAAGAACTTATTCCGTTCGGCCCGTCCTATCGAAATGTGGTGGATACTGAAATTGTACCGGAAACTGCGTGTGCAAGACTGCATACTCCCGAATTACCTTTGATGAAGAACGTTGCAGATCTTGGTTCTCCCTTTCTTCTGGACAGTGGTTTTCATGTGGCCTGTGTCTGGGGACAGCGGTTTGCCGGTTTTGTTCCCTTTCCTGTGGGATTCAAATCTCGCAGGATTTTTTCACCGTCATTGCCTGGCAGGGAATACCGGGCCGTGCTGGACGTCGTTGTCGGTCAGGGAAGTGAGCTCGAATTTGATATGGATTTTGTTGATGAAGCGGGTGGACCGGTGGAACAGGTCAGAGGGGTACGGATGCGGGATGTCAGCGGCGGCCGGATGAACGTACCCGACTGGGTACGGAAAACGCATAATTATAAGGAACCTATAAATAAGCCGTGATCTCTGGACAGGCACCACAGAGCAGGTATCCTCAACCTTCCTGTATTGTCTGGCCCCATGCCTGCAGCTTTTCCACGCCTGTCCGGCTCAGCCAGCGCAGGAATATGACCGTGTATTCGGCTCCGGCCAGGTACATGCCCAGGATAAAAACCAGGTGAGACAGCCCGTAAGTCAGAGGCCCTCCAAGGACTGCAATCAGAGGTTGATTCAGTTTAATGGCGACTATGCCGAGACCTGCAACAGCAGGCCAGCCGATAAGATAGCTGAGACCGATGGTCAGCAAACCGAGGATAATCCGCAGGGAGGGTTTTTTGTTGAATGCGCTCAGGTCAGCCTGTTCACTGACGGCCGTGGAAACAAATTGTATCCTGAGCAGCCTGTCTGCAAGTCGTGCGGACAGGGTTTTGAAAGTTTTCATGCCGGCAGTATCAACAATTTTTTATTGAAAGGCAACCGTGGCTGACATCAACAGCTGGAATTTTTTTGATACGATTTACTGCATCTCCGTTGATCTGCGGCAGGACCGGCGGCAGACCGCCAGGCAGGAGTTTGCCCGGGTCGGCCTGCAGGACCGGGTCGAGTTTGTTATCGTAAAGAAACATCCCCGTAACCCGGAACAGGGAATCTATGAATCCCATCTCCTCTGCATGGAAAAAGGACTGGCCGCAGGTGCTGAAACCATTCTGATCTTTGAAGATGATATCCTGTTAACGGGATTTAAGGAATCCGATCTGCGTGGGGCCTGGTCCGGCCTGGGCAGGCATGCCGGCTGGAATGCATTATTTTTAGGATGCATGGTCAGCCGGATTGAGCGAACGGATTCCAGCTCACTGGTTCGGATCAGTTACCGCTGCCTGACCCATGGCTACGCTGTGAGCCGCAGGTTTGCCGAACATATTGTTCAGATTCCGTGGCAGGGGATCCCCTATGACGGCCTGCTCAGGCAGCAGTGCGATAATTATTTTGCCGTACATCCCATGACAGCTTTTCAGAGTTCCTCGCCAACAGATAATCATACCCTGCTGATAGACAGGATGCGACGTTTTTTCGGGGGGTTGCAACGTCTGCAACGGTTGAATGAACTGTTTCATTTTCATAAAAAACTGATTGCGGTAAGTCACGGGGCTGTTTTTTTTCTGGCCGTTATTATCGGCTGGTTGTGGTTTCATTTGAAATGACATACGTAAACATTTGAAATAGATGCCTGCAAAGACACATAACAGCTCAATTCATTATGGTCTGCTCATCACGGCCCTGCTGTTGAGCTGTGGCCTCGCCGTGGTCGGGCTGCTTCGTCTTGATGAGGATACCGACGTGATCCATTCCCTGCCCGCTGACAGGGGAATTATCAGTGACGCCCTGGATGTTTTTGCCAACCATCCCATGCTGGAACAGATTGCAGTTGATGTACGGATAAACCGCGATGATCCGGATACTCTGGTGGCATGCGGCAAATTTGTTGAGCAGCAATTAGGGAACAGCGGACTTTTTTCTCAGGTTGGTACCGAGGAAATAGGTGAGCTGATCCCGGGAATAGCTCTGCATGTTGCCAGGAATCTGCAGATTCTGTTTTCCGCCGCAGACCTGCAGCAACAGGTTGCACCACTCCTGACAGCCGAGGCTGTTGATCAGCGTGTACGCGCATTGTTTGCAGATTTAAGTTCCATGCAGGGAATCGGCCAGGCCGGTTTTGCGGGTCAGGATCCTCTGGGCCTTAAAGACCTGGTGCTGGCCAGAATGGCCCTCTTGGCACCGTCACTTTCAAGCCGTTTTTATAAGGGTATGCTCCTGTCCGCAGACAGCCGTCACCTGCTGGTCACGGCCCGTCCTCAATCCGCCGGCACGGATACCGGGGCAGCCCGCCGCATTTCCTCTCTTTTCTCGGAGATTTCCGGTCAGCTTTCACAAAAATATGCACCCCAGGGTGTGGAGGTGACCCTTACGCCGGTGGGTGCTTACAGGGCGGCACTGGACAACGAAACCATTATCAGACGGGACGTGCGTATGGCCATAATTTTGGCCATGGCAGGTATTGGACTGCTGCTGTTGTTCTCCTTTCCCAGGCCGTTTATCGGTTTGCTCTCTCTGGTCCCGGCCCTGGCCGGAACAGCTGTTGCCCTGTTTGTCTACTCCCTTTTTCACAGTGCAATCTCCATTATTGTGCTGGGATTTGGCGGCGCAGTTATTTCCATAACCGTGGATCACGGTATCGCCTACCTGCTGTTTCTGGATCGTCCCCATACAACCCGGGGCAGCGATGCGGCCACCGAGGTACGTGCTGTGGGACTGATGGCTGTTTTTACCACCATTGGTGCCTTTCTGGCCCTCTGCTTCAGCGGTTTTCCCATGTTTGTGGAACTGGGGCAATTTACAGCTCTTGGGGTTCTGTTCTCTTTTCTCTTTGTTCACCTTGTTTTTCCAAGGGTATTTCCGGCCATGGTGCCCGGATCAGACCGGGCACTGGTGCTGCAGAAACTGGTTGACCGCTGTGCAGCCACCGGTCGTGCCGGAGCAATCTGTGGTTTAATTCTGGCAGGTATCCTGCTGTTTTTTGCTTCTCCATCTTTTGATGTGGGTTTGGATACCATGAATACGGTGAGCAGAGAGACCGAGGCTGCAGAAAATCTGTTTACAGAAACATGGGGAAACCTGGGAAACAGGATATTTCTGATGACAACCGGCGCAGGGATTGATGAGATTGTGCAGGCGGATGATCAGCTGCTGCCGGCGATTGCCGGGGATGTGGATTCCGGACTGCTTGGGGCCGCTTTTGTCTCCTCCATGCTGTTTCCCGGTGAGAAAACCTCCGAACAGAATTACAGGGCCTGGCAGGAGTTCTGGACTGATGAGAGGGTTGCTGCCTTAAAAAAGAACCTGGAACAGGCCGCCCTGCCCCTTGGTTTTTCCCGTCAGGCATTTGCATCCTTTTACACATTTTTAAAGCCTGATTACAAACCGGTCCCTGCCCGGATAGACCCGCACTATTATGCTCTTCTGGGAATATCTGAGCAGCATAACGGTGAAGGATTGGTCCGCTTCATCACCTTGGAACCCGGCCCCGGGTATGATCCTGCAGCGTTTTATGAGAAGTACGCAAAATTCGGCAGCATATATGACGGTTCTCATTTTTCAAAAGAGCTGGGCACTCTTTTGTTTAGTACCTTTGCCAGAATGCTGCTGATTATCGGGGTAAGCATAACTATGATGCTGCTGCTCTTTTATCTCGACCTGCGTCTGACCCTGGTTACGCTAACACCGGTTCTGTTTGCCTATGTCTGTACCCTTGGCACCCTGCATCTTATGGGACGTTCCCTTGATATTCCCTCCCTGATGCTGTCCATAGTAATCCTGGGTATGGGGATTGATTACTCCATTTTTTTCGTTCGTGCCCACCAGCGTTTTCGGGATCCGTCCCATCCGTCCTGCTCACTGGTGCGCATGGCAGTGTTCATGGCTGCGGCTTCCACCTTAATCGGTTTTGGTGTGCTGGCCGGTGCAGAACATTCCCTGCTGCACAGTATCGGTATTACCTGCCTGCTGGGCATCGGCTATTCCCTGCTTGGTGCCTTTCTCCTGCTGCCGCC
>CAZKBZ010000058.1:0-11838 GCA_964551175.1 uncultured Desulfobulbus sp. | reverse complement strand
GATCGAACGTCCTGCGGATCTTATTCTGCTCCTGGATCTGCTTCATTATCTTGATGACGTCAGTCTGCAGAAGCTTTTCCGGAACTGCTGTCAGGCCGCAGGGCAGGGGGCGGCCCTGGTTGCCCGTTACAGCGTTAAGCCGCAAGGCAGATGTTCGTGGCTGTGGCATCTGGAACAGTACAGGATCAAACTGGCCCGGGGGACGGCTGCTTATCGTACACCGGAACAAGTTGAAACAATGGTGAAAAAAGCAGGATTTACAGTTGAAGTAAATAAGGTAACTCCGAATAACCCCGAGCTGTTCTGGCTTAAAGGCAGGGTTAGAAGGAAATAGATATGACTGATACGAAAAAAGTCATGAGCCTGGCAGAAAAAACCGGGCTATCGGCCCTGCTTGGTGCCGGAGTTTTATTTTTTATTGCGCCATCCTGTGCGGTTTTACTGCTGCTGTTTTTCCTCACCTCCTGCGTGATAGCCCCTTTTTTTCCGACACTCGGTTTTTTCCTTCCTGTAATCAGTCGAGGCAGGGCAGGAAGTCATGCGGTTGCCCTGACATTTGACGACGGACCATCACCTGAGTCAACGCCTGTGTTACTGGCGCTGCTGACCCGTTATGACCTAAAGGCAACCTTTTTTGTTATTGGGCAACAGGCTAAACAATACCCGGATTTGGTTCAGCAGATTGTTGACGCCGGTCACAGCCTGGGCAATCATTCCTGGAGTCATGATAATCTGCTCATGTTCAGGAGCATTGACACGATTGCAGCAGATATCAGACAGACCCAGGATGTCCTGGCCGGAGCCGGAATCCGTCCTCTGGCTTTCAGACCCCCGATAGGAATAACAGGGCCCCGGCTTAAATCCGTACTGGATGATCTGCAGATGTTCACTGTGAACTTCAGCTGCAGAATCTACGACCGGGGCAACAGGAATATACAGAATCTGGCCGACAGGGCTTTGGTCCGTCTGAAGGGGGGAGATATTCTGCTCCTGCACGACTCGTTTCCGGAAAAGAACGGACTTGGCAGCTATTGGCAGGACGAGATGGATCGTTTTTTCCGCAAGTTAATCCGCAGGTACCAGGTGCTGCCCCTGGAAGAGCTGACAGGTCGGCCGGTAATGGTCAGGTTGCCACAAGATCCTGAAGCACCGTTATCCCAGCAGCAAGGTGTTGGCAAAACTGATTATCGGCATGATGACCTTGCTGATCAACCCTGCGTAAAACAGAATTAACAACAGAATAAAGCCAAAGGGTTCAAGTTTGGCGTAACTGCGGGCAGCATCCGGCGGCAACAGTCCCATGAGCACCCTGGAGCCGTCCAGCGGGGGAATGGGGAGGCAGTTGAACACGGCCAGCATGATATTAATCCATACCGATGCCACCAGCATGCCGACCATCGGTTTCAGGAGATACATGGGGATAAAAGGCATCATGATGAACAGTTTTACCAGGATGGCGCTGACAACGGCCGTCACCACATTGGCTGCCGGTCCGGCCAGGGCTACCAGCAGCATCCCTTTTTGCGGATCCTTAAAATAACTGGGATTCACCGGAACCGGCTTTGCCCAGCCGATCTTCATGATGATAAAGGCTATCACGCCCAGCGGATCAAGGTGTTTAAGCGGGTTCATGGTCAGCCTGCCTGCATTTTTTGCCGTGGGATCTCCCAGGCTCCAGGCAACGTAGCCGTGGGCCAGTTCATGGAAAGTAAGGGCAAAGAGAAAAGGCGGCGCCAGAATGACTAATTGCTGTATGAAATGGTTAATATCCATGGGTGGGGAAGGTATCAGGTAAAAGGTTCAGGATATAAGGTTTTTGTTAGGTTGGGGTTACTGTTGTACGTTAAACGGAATATTTTTATTTACTGAGTCGGAAACAATAAGGACAAAGCGAAAAAAATCGAGGAAAATTATCCGGCGGGCTCCAGAGGATATTTTTGTTTGATAAGCTCAATGCCCTCCTCCCTGGAGGAGATATTGCCATTGAGCTGTTCCTCAATAATATGGTTGAGCATGGTCCGGAACTCGGGCCCGGACCGGTAACCGAGTTCCTGCAGGTCACGTCCGTTGATCAGAGGCTGGATACCCCGCAGTCTGGTCACGTACAGGGAAACATCGCGCTGAATAAATTTTTTGCGGGCAATGGTCATCAGGTAGAGTAACCCTTCATTTTCCAGTTCGCAGAGCAGCCAATAGATTTCGCTGGGCTTCATAAACGGTCTCTGCAGCATGTCATGGGCAATGCGTTCCACCTCTGTCTTCTGGCGCATCAGCAGTCTGCACTGTTTTTCCGGCAGTTCGAAGCGGTTGCAGAAGCTTCGCAGCTGCTGTACCCGTGATCTGCTGAAAATGGCCAGCAGATACACAATCCACGGCTCACATTTTTCCTGCAGATAGAGAAGCTTGAACCAGGAGACCGATTTTTCCGCCTGAGTCATGACGTGGACAAATCGGCGGTCAATTTTCAGGTTTGGCCGCAGGTCCGGCCAGAGAAAGGGAAAGAGTTTGAAATAGGACATTCGGCGCAGCGAGGCCAGGGGATTGTCCTCAGACAGGATCAACTTCAGCTCGGCGAAAAAGCGGGGTCCGGAAAAGCGCTCAAACAGCCGCATCTGGACTGCATTTCGTATCAGTTTAGCAGAATGCCGGGTAATCTGAAAATCAAGGCGCTGCTCAAAACGGATTGCCCGGAAAATCCTGGTCGGATCTTCCACAAAACTCAAATTATGCAGTACCCGGATCCTGCGTTCCTTGAGATCGTTCTGGGAGTTGAAGAAATCCACCAGGGTGCCGAACCGTTCCGGGTTGAGGTGGACGGCCATGGCGTTGATGGTAAAATCGCGGCGGTACAGGTCCAGTTTGATGGAACTCAGTTCCACTGTCGGCATGGCAGCCGGGTACTCGTAATATTCCAGTCGGGCCGTTGCCACATCCACACGCATGCCGTCAGGGAGAATAACGGTGGCGGTGGCAAATTTTTCATGGGTGCGAACGGTTGCCTGTCTGCGTCTGGCAAATTCCCTGGCAAATTTGATGCCGTCCCCTTCCACCACAATGTCAATGTCCAGGTTTTTGATATGCAGCAGCAGATCACGCACAAATCCGCCCACCGTATAGGCATGCATGTCGAGATCCTCAGCTGTTTCACCGACTTCACGCAGCAGAAAAATGATATCCCTGTTCAACGATTCGGTCATCAGGGTGGAGATGTTGCGGGTTCGTTCAGCCGAGGGGTGCTCATCCTCCTGCAGCAGGTTGCGCGGCAGGTTGGCTGGATCGTTCACCAGCAGGTTGAGCAGGTCGGTTCGGGTGATTACCCCGCAGATTGTGTGTTCTTCACAGATAATGGGGATGAGCCGCTCCCGGTTTTCGATGATCAGTTCCTGGATATCGGCCAGGGTAGCACTTTTCGGCAGGGTCGGGATATCAGTGGTCATGTACTCGCTCACCGGCACATCACCGAGTTCGTGAAAGATGGCCTTCTCCACCACCCGGCGTGAGATGATGCCCAGCAGACCTTTGGGATTTTTTTTGTCCGAATTGTCAGTAACCACCGGCAGGACCGTGATGTTGTAGCGGGTAAGCAGGGTGTTGGCCTGGTTGATGGTGACCTCCGGGGTGACGGTGATGACCGGGGAGGACATCAGTTCGCTTGCCATTGCCTGGGGCCGGACATGCCGGTGCAGCAGGCGGACCAGTTGTTCTTCAGCCTCAAAAATGGTCTTACCCCCGATGGTGGCTGAGGCGGCGGATGCATGGCCTCCGCCACCGAAATCGCGGGCAATGACGCCGACATTTACTTCCGGGATCCTGCTGCGGCCAATGAGATAGAGCCGCTCTCCCATGCAGATCAGGCCAAAGACCACATCCAGGTTTTCCATAACCATCATCCTGCGCACGAGAACCGCAAAATCATCCACATAACCCGGCAGGGTCAGCTTACTGATGGCAATCTGGATGGACTGGATGGTGTAGGTGGAGGTATTTTTCAGCAGCCCGTTCAGTAATCCCACCTGTTCGGCGGAAAGATCCCGGCTGACAAACTGGTTGACAATATCAAGGTTGGCCCCCTGGGCCAGCAGCCAGCCGGCGGCTTCCAGGTCCTCCGGAGTGGTGGTGGAGTGGAGAAAAGAGCCGGTATCCTCATAGATGCCCAGGGCCATGAGGGTGGCCTCATCCGAAGACAGCTCTATATGTTTTTCCTTGAACAATCGGACGAAAACGGTGGCCGTGGATCCTGTTTCCTCAACAATCTCAAGATCACCCTTCATGTCTCCTGGGGCATCAGGATGGTGATCATAGAGATGGATCTCAAGACCGGGATTATCAAGACATTCCTGCAGCCGGTCAAGACGGCTCCGCTGGCGGGTGTCGACTACGATGAGGCGGGTTACTGCGGACAGGTCAATGTGTTTGATCTTTTTAAAGTCATACAGGTTGCGAATTTCCTGGGACAGATAATCGCGAAGCCGCCGTTCAAGAGATCCGGCAAACACAAGCTCAGCATTGGGATACAGCTTTCTGGCTGCCACCATGGAGGCCAGTCCGTCAAAATCCGTGTTGATATGGGTGGTGATAACTTCCATAAGTGCAACTATACCCGACTTGGGACGATTGGCACAATCAGTTCTTGCCCGGCCCGGCCTGTCTGAACGGATGAGAAGGAATACAACGGCTTATCGGTCGATAATTTTCAGGAAAACAAGCTCATTGCCGACAACTTGATCGACCAGTTTTTCTGACGCCACAGGGAGACCCTCTATTTCCGCTTGGTCAATAAGCGGCAGTATTCGCTCTCCCTGGCGATCCAGGAACCGGGCCAGTATCCTGCCCTTGATAAGGATGCCTTTGTTCAGCAGTTGCGGACCGGTTTCAGCGGCAATCATGTTAAAAAGTTTCAGGGTGATAAAGCCGGACTGGTCGCTGTCAGCATGAAAGACCGGTGATGGCCAGGTACGCAGAGATGCGTGCCTGCCGCCACGTCTGAAAATTGCACCGGCAAGTCCGGGCATGGCGGCGGACAGGGCAAGGATATCACCAGGCTCCAGCTTTCTTTCCGTGTTGTCTTCGGCCAGTCCGTTTACAAAAATTGTCTGTACACGGTCCCTGATATATTCTTCGGTAAAACCGGGCAATTCTGTGAGCAGTTCAGAAATAGAGATTGAACCGCCTGCGGGCAGGAGAAAGCCGCGCTGCAGCAGGGTGGCTGTTTTGGAGGCAGCATCGTCTCTGGTTGTGGTCAGGTAAAGAGTAACCGGGGTCTGTTCTGGTGTCATCTGTTTTCCTAAAATGTCAGAGCCACCCGTAGATAAGCGGCAGAGTAAAAAACGAGAGCAGGATTCCATAGGCGGCCATGGCAGAACTCAGTTCCGGTTTGAGTCCTCCCATAGCTGCCATGGCGCCGGCAATGACCATGGGCGGCATGGCGGTCTGCAGAAGAGAGACCTGAACTGCAGGTCCGGACAGGTCGACAAGTCTGCAGCCCAGGAGAAAGAGGATGGGAGTAGCCAGCAGGCTGAGCGAGAGACCTGCTGCCAGGGGAGGCAGTTCATCTTTAGGCAGCATGATCCGCATCTGAAATCCGGTCGCCACCATGACTACGGGCATTAAAGAAGCAGCTGTTGTTGAGAGCAGGCTGTTCAGCCAGCCGGGAAAGGAGGTTCCATGCAGGTACAGGGCGGCAATCAGGGCAAGAAAAGGGGGAAAGAGCATGATTTTTTTGATGATGCCCGGCAGCCCATGGCCGGTTCCGCTGCCGTAAAGAGCAAGGATGAATGTACCGTAGCTGGACAGGGCAAGCAGGGAGCCGAACTGGTCATAGGTGACCGCATAGTTTATACCGGCTGATCCGAAAAAGTGTTTTACCAGGGGGATTCCCAGGAAAGAGGTGTTGCCCAGCGGCACCATGAGCAGCAGCATTCCGGTAGTTTCACCTGACCAGTGTGTCAATCTGCAGAGCAGCAGGACGACCAGGACGGAAAAAATGATTGCCAGCCAGGGCATGATAAAAGGGGTCAGGATAGTGCCGGAAAAAGCAAGTCCGGGCACCTGCTGCAGAATGAGTCCAGGCAGGGCAATATAGACAACATACAGATTCAGGCTCTTGCCGGTATCGGCAGGAAAAAGATCAAAATAGTCCAGCAGTCGTCCAGTGAGCAGTAAAATGAAAAAGGGGAGAACGATTTCCATGGCTCCACTATAACTGGACTGCAGATCAAAACAATATTTTTCAGTCTACGGGTGGAGGTCAGAGAATTTTGCCACCCTGCTCCTGAAATTTATCAGAAATCTCACTGGACTCCGCCTGCTCGAGAGTGACTCCGGCAGTTTAATTTATCATCCCGCGCTGGCAGGAATCCGGCACATTTGGGCTGACATTGCGATAAATGACAATTCTTGCTGAGTTTCATATAGAGCCATGTATCATTTGTTTTTTTCATTTTTTAAGGCAGCAATAAATTTTTTTCTATCTTCCTGCATTTTCTTCGTTGTTGCTTGACAAAAACTGATTTATTTACTATTTAATTTCAGCTTGAGTTAACGGGCGGGTGTAGCTCAGTTGGCAGAGCACAAGCTTCCCAAGCTTGGGGTCGCGGGTTCGAGCCCCGTTGCCCGCTCCACTGATCTCCGTGTTAACTCACCGGCTCCGTCCCTGCCGTCAGGGTCGGAATCGGTTGCAGCCATACACCGGTTGATGAACGGTGTTCGCGAAAGTGGGCTTTGCCCGCTTTTTTTATTGCCTTTTGCACAGGTAACTGGGGTGTGAAAAAGGAAGGTTACAGGTGAGTACTGATCGGATCATTACAGCAGTGGAAAGCTTTGCCCGTCCAGTTCTGGACGATATGGGGCTGGAGCTGGTGGAAGTACAGTTCAGACGGGAGTCCGTTGGCTGGATTCTGCGTCTGTTCATAGACCGTGAAGGCGGGGTCAGTGTTGAGGACTGCGCCTCGGTCAGCAGGCAGATCAGTGCATATCTTGAGGTGGAAGATCTCATAGAGCATGCGTTTAACCTTGAAGTGTCGTCACCCGGGCTGGAGCGGCCTTTAAGGAAAATTGAAGATTATGTCCGTTTTGCCGGTCGCAAGGCCAGGGTCAAGCTTAAAGAGCCCATTGAGGGGCAGCGTGTTTTTTACGGCATGCTCGGACCCGTGACTGAAAACACAATAGTGCTGGACGTGGATGGAAAGCAGATGGAACTTGATCTGGACGCAATTGCCAGAGCACGCCTCAGTCTGTAGCAGGGTACGGTTTTGAATATACTCCCGGGGTAAAATACAATAATGATTGCTGCCGGAATTAGAACCTAACTTAATAATTTCTTATTGGTAAATAGTATGCCGGTCCCGTTGTCGGTCGGCAACGGTTAGAGGTGGAGAAGGATAATGTCAGGTGCAGAAAATTTAAAGAGGATACTCGATCAGATCTGCCGGGATAAAGGTATAGATCGCACCCTGCTCGTTGATGCCATTGAGGAGGCGGTTCGCTCTGCTGTCCGAAAAAAGTATGGCGGACGGCGTGATATCGAGGTGCAGTTCAACGAGGAACTGGGAGAGATCGAGGTGTTTCAGTATCGTACCGTGGTTGACGAGGTCCTTGACGAGGATACGGAAATCTCCCTTGAAGAGGCCAGGCAGCTTGACCCGGAAGTAGAACTTGATGATGATCTGGGTGAAAAGATGGACAATATTGCCGATCTCGGTCGTATTGCCGCCCAGTCTGCAAAGCAGGTTATTATTCACCGCATGCGTGATGCAGAGCGTGAAGTTGTCTACGAAATGTTTCGGGACCGGGAAGGCACCATTGTCAACGGCATTGTTCAACGCTTTGAGCGCGGGAACATGATTATCAACCTGGGACGCACCGATGCGGTCCTGCCCCGTGAGGGACAGATTCCAAAACGTTCTTTCAAACAGGGTGACCGGATTCGTGCCTACCTGCTGGAAGTCAGGCAGGATGCACGTGATTCCCAGCTTATCTTAAGCCGGACCTGCAATGAGTTTCTGATTAAGCTATTTGAGATGGAAGTTCCTGAAATAGCTGAAGATGTTGTAAAAATTATGGGTGCTGCCCGTGAGCCGGGTTTCCGGGCCAAGATCGCTGTTTCCTCTGTTGAGTCGGACGTGGATCCGGTTGGTGCCTGCGTTGGTATGAAGGGATCCCGTGTCCAGAACGTGGTCCAGGAGCTGCAGGGTGAGCGTATAGATATCGTACCCTGGAGCCCGGATCCGGCTAAATATGTGTATAATGCCCTTGCTCCTGCCGAGGTGACCATGGTGATTGTTGATGAAGATCAGCACTCCCTGCTGGTGGTTGTGCCCGATGATCAGTTGTCACTGGCCATTGGCCGCCAGGGGCAGAATGTCCGGCTTGCCTCCCGCCTGCTTAACTGGCGCATTGATGTCAAGAGCGAGCAGCGCTATGAGAACCTGGGGAAACCGGGTTATAAGAGCCTGCTGGAGGTGGACGGAGTGGATGAACCGCTGGCTGACAAGTTCATGCTCACAGGTATTTTTTCAGCAGCAAAACTTGCTGAAGCTGATTTGGACAGAATCATGGAAGTTGCCGGCGTGGATGAAGAGCGGGCAGTTGCAATGAAGGAGCAGGCAGCGGAGATTCCGGTACCGGAGGATGAGGCGGAGAGCCTGTTTGACTTACCGGATGAAGGTCAGGCCGGAAATATTATTGAAGCGCCTGTCCAGGTTCAACAGGATGTCGACTCAACAGGAGATACACCTGCGGAAGAAACTGTTGCCGGATTAAATGAAGTTGCCGGCAACACGCATGTTGATCCGGTTCCGGAGCAGAAGAAGGAAGATGAACCTGTGGATGGAAATACAGCAAAGGATGATCCGGAAAAGGATAGATGAAACGGGGACATATCCCCATCCGTACCTGCAGGGGATGCTGCCGGAAATTTCCGAAATCGGAACTTGTCCGGCTGGTCATGGTCAACGGTGCGGTGCTGGAAGACCCGGAAAAGAGATTGTCTGGGCGGGCAGTGTACAGCTGCAGAAATGAGCAATGCCGAACACGGCTGGAAAAGAACAAAAAAACTCTGAAACGTTTTTTGCGTCTTCAGGTTGGATAAGTAACGAGTACGGGAGTAATTGATGAGCAGGGTCCGCATTTATGAACTGGCAAAAGAGGCCGGTCTCAAAAGCAAAGAGTTGGCAGACAAGCTGATAGCGCTGGGCTATCCGATCAAAAGCCACAGCTCTACGGTTGACGATGATATGGCAGCTGATATTCGTCGTAAAGTGCTGGGCAGGGCTACTGCCGAGGTTACGGAAAAGCCGATAGGTGTGAAAAAGAAGACCACGGTTGTCCGGAAAAAGAAGACTACGGTGGTACGGCGTCGTTCCAAGGCTCAAAAGGAAGAGCTTGCCAGACAGGCAGAGGAAGCAGAACTGGCCGAGACCGCTGAGAGGGTGGAGACAGAGGTTGCTGCCCGTGCAGAGGCTGCAGAGGTCACACCTGCTGCCGAGGAGGTTGCTGCAGAACAGGAAGAGAAGCCTGTTGAAGTTGTTGAACCTGGGGAAACGGAACAGGAAGGTGTTGAAGAGGCCCCGACTGAGGCTGCCGCAGAAGAGTCCATTCCTGAAATTGCAGAGCCGGATACGGAAAAAGAAATAGAAAAAGAAAAACCGGTAAAAGAAGAGCCCAAACGGGCCAAGGGTCTTGCCAAGGTTGTCGGTCGGGTGGAGATCAAGGTTGAGGAAAAACGACCCGTCAGGCGCCCACGGCGCCCGGCCCGGCCTGCCCGTCCAAAAGCTGGTGTTTCCAGGGCACCTGCAGCTGTTGCCGCTGACATCGGCCGGGCAGCTGCCGGTAAGGGTAAGAAAAAAGGGAAACGAGTGGTTGCCGTTGGTTCAGAGGATGCTGCCCGACAGAAAAAACCGGGCAAGGCGGCGCGCAAGGGACGCCAGCGGGTGGATTTTTCCCGGGGCGGTGATGTGGAGTATATGCGGCCGCGTAAAAGAGGACGGAAAAAAGACAGTCGTCGCAAAGGGAAATCCGCACCAACTCCCATAACCGAGAGCAAGGCCATCAAGAGGCGGATCAAGGTGTTTGAGACCATCAGTGTCGGTGATCTTGCCAAGCGTATGGGCATCAAGGCAAATGAGATTATTGGCAAGCTCATGGGCCTTGGGGTCATGGCTACGGTCAACCAGTCACTTGATCTGGACACTGCAACCCTGGTTGCCACCGACTTCGGCTATGAGGTTGAGCAGGGGATGACCGAAGAGCTTGGGATAGCAGCTCTTCAGCAAGAGGAAACCGGTGGTGAGGAACAGCCCAGATTTCCCGTGGTAACAGTCATGGGGCATGTTGACCATGGAAAGACCTCTATCCTGGATGCCATCCGCAAGACGGATGTTGCCGAAGGTGAAGCCGGCGGCATCACCCAGCATATAGGAGCCTACCACGTCAAGGGTCCTTCCGGGGACATCACCTTTGTAGACACCCCGGGTCATGCCGCCTTTACCGAGATGCGTTCCCGTGGCGCCAAGGTAACGGATATTGTTGTACTGGTTGTTGCTGCAGATGACGGTGTAATGGACCAGACAAAGGAGGCAATCGCCCATGCCAAGGCAGCCGAAGTGCCTATTGTTGTGGCTGTGAACAAGATTGACAAGGATAATGCCGATCCGGAACGGGTAAAGCGTGAGCTTGGTGATTTCGGCCTGATCCCCGAGGATTGGGGTGGAGATACTATTTTCTGCGAAACCTCGGCCAAGAAAGGTATCGGGATAGAGGAACTGCTGGAAAATATTCAACTGCAGGCGGAAATCCTTGAGCTGTCGGCAGATGCCACCAGGAAGGCTCGCGGAACCATCATCGAGGCCCAGCTCCACAAGGGCAGGGGCCCGGTTGCCACCGTCCTTGTACAGGAGGGAACCTTGAGGGCCGGTGATCACTTTGTTGCCGGCATGTTCAGCGGCAAGGTGCGTTCACTGGTGAACGACCGGGGAGAACAGGTCAGCGAGGCCGGGCCTTCAATGCCGGTTGAGGTGCAGGGTCTTTCCGGAGTGCCCCAGGCGGGAGATGAGTTCGTGGTGGTAACTGATGAGAAGATGGCAAAATCCGTATCCCATGCCCGTCAGCTCAAGGCGCGTGAATCCGAGTTGGCCTCGGCCTCCAAGGTGTCGCTTGATAACCTGTTTGAGAAAATGGCTGAGCAGGAGATGAAGGAATTGCGGGTTATCCTGCGTGCTGATGTCCAGGGTACCCTGCAGGCATTCGGTCAGGCCGCTGAAAAACTTTCCACTGATGTCATCCGGGTTCGTGTACTGCACGAAGGCACAGGTGCCATTACGGAAAACGATGTTCATCTCGCAGCGGCATCTGATGCCGTTATAATCGGTTTTAATGTCCGCCCTTCGGTAAAGGTCAAGGAACTGGCGGAACGCGAGCAGGTTGATATCCGTTCCTATGATGTCATCTATCATGCCCTGGAAGATATCGAAAAGGCCATGGTGGGTATGCTGGAACCGGAATTCGAGGAACGGGTTATTGGAACAGCCGAAGTCCGGAACATCTTTACCGTACCCAAGGTCGGGACTATTGCCGGCTGCGCAGTGATTGACGGCAAGATGGAACGAAATGCCCGGGTGCGGGTATTGCGCGAGTCAGTGGTCATCTATACCGGGCAGATCGAATCGCTGAGGCGCTTCAAGGATGATGTCAAAGAAGTGGCCAGCGGCTATGAGTGCGGTATAGGTGTAGAAAATTATAATGATATAAAGGTCGGTGACACCCTGGAAGCTTTTGTTCTGGATGAGGTGGAGGCGACTCTGTAGATTTCAGGTATCAGGTATCAGGTATCAGGTATCAGGT
>CAZKBZ010000057.1:12478-17202 GCA_964551175.1 uncultured Desulfobulbus sp. | reverse complement strand
CTGCAAGCTGGACAGCTGCAACAGTCTTCTCCACATCATGCACCCGTAAAATATCCGCCTCCTGTTTGGCGCAGAGGGCGGATACGATGGCGGTCGGACAGTCCCGTTTTCCCATCGGAATGCTGAGCAGTTTATCAAAAAACGATTTACGGGAATGGCCGATCAGGACAGGACGCCCCAGTTTTTTCAACTCTTGAATATTTCTCAGCAGTGTCAGGTTATGATCCAGGGTTTTCCCGAAGCCGATTCCGGGATCGATGATGATCCGGTCACGTTCAATTCCCTGGGCTTCCATCCAACCAATACGCTCAGAAAAAAATGTACAGATTTCGGCAACCACATTTTCATAAGAGGGATTCACCTGCATGTCCCCCGGTGTTCCCTGCATGTGCATGATAATAACCGGACCATTATAGTCCCTTACCAACCCTGCCATTTCCGGATCATGACGCAGTGCGGAAATGTCGTTGACCATGGTGGCACCGGCAGCAAGTGCTGCTCCGGCAACAGATGCCTTGGTGGTATCAATGGATACCGGAATCATTGGAGAGATGGCACGGATTGTTGTGATGGCAGGAATGACGCGCTTTAACTCTTCACTTTCAGATACCGGCTCGGCAAAAGGCCTGGTCGATTCTCCTCCCACGTCGATCATGTCTGCGCCAGCTGAAATCATCAGTTCCACCTGGCGTCCTATTGCTTCCTCAGTAGTAAAACTGCCACCATCGGAAAAAGAGTCCGGGGTAACGTTGAGAATTCCCATAACCTGGGGTCTTTTCATTTCTGCACCTCATGAAAAAAGGCACAGGGATTACCCTGTGCCTTTGTCTTCTTCATTATCCAGCCTGAACTGCCCTTACATTTCCCTCTAAACAGTTTCAGTTGCCTGAGACCCTTCCGGTGAATTGTCCTGTCCGGGTTCTACAACCTGTTGGGCCTGTTCCAACGGTTGCTCAGGTTTTTCTACTGCAGCCGTCACCTCCGGCTGTTTCGGTTCATCCACAGGTTCCTGGGGATTGTTACCCTCTTTAAGATTTTGCATGATCCGGTCAATATCTTCAAGCATGATGGTCTCTTTTTCCAGCAGCTCAGCGGCAACAGCTTTCAGAATCTCAATATTTTCCTGGAGCAGCCGGGTGACGGTATCATTTGCATTAATGACTATCTCCTTGACTGCAGCATCTATCTGGCGGGCAGTTTCTTCGCTGTAATCGCGGTGCTGGGCAATCTCCCTTCCCAGAAAGATCTGCTCTTCCTTCTTGCCATAGGCCAGAGGGCCAAGTTCTTCACTCATACCCCATTCACAGACCATCTTACGCGCTATTTCACTTGCCCGTTCTATATCATTGCCGGCACCGGTGGTAATCTCATCAAAGATAAGCTTTTCCGCCACCCGGCCGCCAAAAAGAATGGCTATGGTGTTGAGCAGGAATTTTTTGGCATGGGTATGTTTCTCATCTACCGGCAGCTGCATGGTCAACCCCAGGGCCCTGCCGCGGGGAATAATGGTTACCTTGTGAATAGGATCCGTTCCAGGCAGCAGACGGGCGACAATGGCGTGACCGGCCTCATGGTAGGCAGTTATCTCTTTTTCATCGTCGGATATGATCATGGACCTGCGTTCAGCTCCCATCATGATCTTGTCCTTGGCCTTTTCCAGCAGTTCCATGTCAATTTCTTCTGCGCCCAGCCGGGCTGCCATCAGGGCTGCCTCGTTGACAAGGTTTTCAAGGTCTGCACCGGAAAAACCAGGGGTTCCGCGGGCAATGACGGCCATATCAACACCATCGGCCATCTTGGTTTTTTTGCCGTAAATTTCCAAGATCAGCTGCCGTCCCCTGATATCGGGTACCGGTACAACCACCTGGCGGTCAAAACGACCCGGACGCAGCAGAGCAGGATCAAGAACATCAGGCCGGTTGGTTGCGGCAATGATGATTACCCCGTCATTAGCCTCAAAGCCGTCCATTTCCACCAGCAGCTGGTTCAGGGTCTGTTCACGCTCATCATGACCACCGCCGAGCCCTGCCCCGCGATGACGACCCACCGCATCTATCTCATCAATAAAGATAATACAGGGGGCATTTTTCTTGCCCTGGTTGAACAGATCACGCACCCGGGAGGCACCGACACCGACAAACATCTCCACAAAATCGGATCCGGAAATGGTATAAAACGGGACCCCGGCTTCACCGGCAATGGCCTTGGCCAGCAGGGTCTTACCGGTTCCCGGGGCTCCGGCCAGCAGTACACCTTTCGGAATCCGACCGCCAAGCTTGGTGAACTTCTGAGGATCTCTCAAGAAATCAATAATTTCTTCAAGCTCCTCCTTGGCCTCGTCAATGCCGGCCACATCCTTAAAGGTCACCTTTACCTCACCCTCACCCTGGAGTTTAGCCCGGGTCTTGCCGAAACTCAAGGCTCCCCCCTTACCGCCCATCTGCATCTGGCGCATGAAGAAAATCCATACTCCGATCAGCAGCAGCATGGGAAACCAGGAAATAAAAATCGACATCCAGAGCGATTCCTTTTCCGGTTCCTTGACAGCAATATCTACGCCTGATTTGCGCAGCATGGGGATGAGTTCAGTATCATCGGGCGTCACCGTCATAAACGGACGACCGTCCTGACCGGCTCCCAATATTCTGTCACCCTGGATGGTGACCTTGTTAATGGCACCACTCTCCACACTTGACCAGAATTCACTGTAGGTCATGGAGGTACGGGGATTCTGCGGTGTATTGAACAGGTTGAACAGCAGGATCATGGTCAGACCAATCACCAGCCACATGCTCAGATTCTTATAAAATGTATTCAACAACTATCTCCACTATTTCTATTGATCAGGCTGAACAGATCATTGCCCAGCATTTCTTCATTATCTGCTGATATGACAGCATTATACTATTGTAGGTACTGTTTCAGGTTCAGTCAATAGCTGCAGAAAATTCCTGCACTGTTTTAACCGAAATTTCCTGGTTTGCCAGGGTTGCAATGGCCTGGGCCATGGAAGAGGCACCTGTAATGGTCGTCGTGTACGGAATATGATAGTCCAGGGCTGCCCTGCGGATCGTGTATGAATCCTCAGTGGTTCTTGAGCCGGACGAGGTATTGATAATCCACTGCACCTGACCGTCTTTCAGCCTGTCCAGAATATGGGGCCTGCCCTGGGAGATTTTATTTACCCGCTCACAACTCACCCCATGTTCAGCCAGCCTGTCGGCTGTGCCACGCGTTGCCAGCAAAGTAAATCCCTGCTCGACAAGCGAAGCTGCCACCGGCACCATATTATCCTTGTCTCCATGGCGGACGCTGACAAATACATTACCGGACATGGGCAGATCCTGCCCTGATGCCTGCTGAGCCTTTGCCAGCGCCAGACCGAGGTTGTCATCGATCCCCATCACCTCACCGGTGGATTTCATTTCCGGTCCCAGCAGGGTATCCACGTTTTCAAAACGATCAAAGGGAAATACAGCCTCTTTCACCGCCCAGTGTTTGATAGATATTTCCTTTGTAAAACCAAGTTGTTCAAGGGACATTCCCATCATCACCTTGGTGGCGACCTTGGCAAGCGGCACCCCGGTTGCCTTGGAAACAAAGGGAACCGTCCGCGAAGCCCGTGGGTTGACCTCCAGAATATAGAGATCATCTCCTTTCACGGCATACTGGACATTCATGAGTCCTATGACACCCAGTTCACCGGCCATGGCCTTGGTGGCCCTGCTGATCTCCTCGATCATGGCAGCAGAGAGCGTATGAGGCGGCAGCACACAGGCGGAGTCACCGGAATGAATCCCCGCCTCTTCAATATGCTCCATAATGCCGCCGATCACCGTCATGGAACCATCAGACACCGCATCCACATCCACCTCAACGGCATCCTTTAAAAACTGGTCCAGCAGGACCGGATGTTCACTGCCGGCAATCCCGGGCAACCCCATAAAATCCCGAATCCCCTGTTCATTGTAGACAATGCGCATATCACGGCCACCCAGTACATAGGAGGGACGCATAACCACGGGATAACCGATGTCTTTTACTGCTGCCAGCGCCTCTTCCAGCGTATGGGCAGTGGCATTATCCGGCTGGCGCAGGCCGAGCTTCTGCAGCAGCTGCTGAAAACGCTTCCGGTCCTCAGCCCGGTCTATGGCATCAGGCGGGGTGCCGATAATGGGAACACCTGCCTGGTCCAGCGGTACAGCAAGATTAAGTGGTGTCTGGCCACCAAACTGGACAATAACACCGTCTGGTTTTTCCCGTTCAATTATACTTAAGACATCCTCCCTGGTCAGGGGTTCAAAATAAAGTCTGTCTGAAGTGTCGTAATCCGTAGACACGGTCTCCGGATTGGAGTTGACCATGATTGATTCCACCCCGATTTCCTTCAGGGCAAAGGAAGCATGCACACAGCAGTAATCAAACTCTATTCCCTGACCGATGCGGTTGGGACCGCCACCCAGAATGATAATTTTTTTCCGGTCTGAAGGGTATGACTCATTTTCCTGGTCAAACGTAGAATAATAATATGGCGTATACGACTCGAACTCGGCTGCACAGGTATCCACCAGCTTGTAGACAGGCTGAATACTGTTTTCCCTGCGCAGCTGCCGGATGTCATCTTCCGAAGTTCCTGTAAGATGGGCCAGCTGCACATCGGAAAAACCATACTGTTTCACTGTGAAAAGAAATTCCGCATCAAGCCCTCCAAAGCCGCGTTCCCG
>CAZKBZ010000057.1:0-12378 GCA_964551175.1 uncultured Desulfobulbus sp. | reverse complement strand
CGCATCCCTTTCTGAAACGCCTCTTTAAATGTCCGGCCTATGGCCATGGTCTCTCCCACCGACTTCATGGCTGTGGTGAGCATATCATCGGTTTCAGGGAATTTCTCAAAGGTCCAGCGGGGAATTTTCACCACACAGTAATCTATGGTCGGTTCAAAGGAGGCGTAGGTTTCCCGGGTTATGTCATTTTTCAGCTCATCAAGAGTGTACCCCACGGCCAGCTTGGCCGCAATTTTTGCAATGGGAAATCCGGTGGCCTTGGAGGCAAGGGCTGAAGATCGTGAAACCCTGGGGTTCATCTCAATGACCATCAGCTCGCCGTCTTCAGGATTAACTGCAAACTGGACATTGGATCCACCGGTTTCCACGCCGATCTCCCGGATAATGGCGATAGCGGCATCCCGCATATCCTGATATTCCCGATCCGACAGGGTCTGCTGGGGAGCAACAGTGATGGAATCACCGGTATGCACACCCATGGCATCCATGTTCTCAATGGAGCAGATAATGACCACGTTGTCATTTCGATCCCGCATAACCTCAAGCTCATACTCTTTCCAGCCCAGCAGACTGCGCTCAAGCATAACCTCGGTGGTCATGGACAGGTCCAGGCCCGCTGTACACATCTCACGGAGTTCCTGTCGGTTATAGGCCACACCACCCCCGGTGCCGCCCAAGGTAAAACTGGGGCGCACAATCACGGGAAAGCCGATCTCATCACCGGCAGCCATGGCCGTCTCAATGGTGTGCACAATGGCTGATTTCGGTACATTGAGCCCGATTTTGTCCATGGCGTCACGAAATTCTTCCCGTCCTTCCGCCTTATGAATGACATCGATATCTGCAGCCAGCATCTCCACACGGTATTTTTCCAGGATGCCGGTTTCCGCCACCCTGATTGCCGTATTCAACGCAGTCTGCCCGCCCAGGGTGGGCAGCAGGGCATCAGGCCGCTCACGCTCAATGACCTTAATCACGCATTCCGGGGTGATGGGTTCGATATAGGTCCGATCAGCCAACTCTGGATCAGTCATGATCGTTGCCGGATTCGAGTTGATCAATACCACCTCGTACCCTTCCTCCTTAAGCGCCTTGACGGCCTGGGCACCCGAGTAGTCAAACTCACAGGCCTGGCTGATGATGATCGGCCCGGAGCCGATGATAAGGATTTTTTTGATATCTGTGCGTTTTGGCATGATTATGAAGGTATAAGGTCTAAGGTATACGGTGTACGATAAAAATTAGTGCGCAAATTGCCTGACTTTACGCTGACAGCTAACACCTTTCTTCCATGAGATCGATAAACCGGTCAAAGAGATAGATGGCATCATGAGGGCCTGGCGCATGTTCCGGGTGATACTGCACGGAAAAAGCCGGGAACTCCGTATGGCGCATGCCTTCCAGGCTGTTATCATTGAGGTTGATATGTGTAACCTCGACACTGGCAGGCAGACTGTCCGGATCAACGCAAAAACCGTGGTTCTGTGAGGTGATCTCCACCCGGCCGGTCTGCAGATCCTTGACCGGTTGATTCCCCCCCCGATGGCCGAATTTCAGTTTAAAGGTGGAGCCCCCATAGGCAAGTCCCAGGATCTGGTGGCCGAGACAGATGCCGAAAATCGGCTTTTTTCCCAGCAGATCACGGATATTCTCTATTACCCCGTCCACACCGGCCGGATCTCCGGGACCGTTGGACAGGAAAATGCCATCCGGCTCCAGTGCCAGTACTTCCCGGGCCGAAGTGGTGGCCGGCACAACCTGTACAGAACAGCCCCTGTCACTGAGAATGCGTAACTGGTTAAACTTTACCCCGAAATCAAAGGCAACAACCTTAAATCTTTTGCCGTCCAGCCCGGGATAGCCGACTCCCGGAGCCGGGCCATCTTCTGTCCAGCCATAGGGTTCCTGTGTTGTCACCCTGGCGACCATATCCCGGCCCACAAGTCCCGGCCATTCACGGGCCCGTCTGATCAGGGAGGCCTCATCCGGATCCTCGGTGGAAATTATGGCCTTCATGGCTCCTTCATCACGGATGATGCGGGTCAGCATGCGGGTATCAATTCCCTCAATACCGAGCACGTCAAACTTTTTCAGAAAATCCGCCAGCGTACCGGTTGAACGAAAATTACTCGGCACTCCCTGGTACTCGCGCATCAGAAAGGCCCGTGGATGGATGGCCGAAGACTCCATATCCGATTCATTAGTACCGTAGTTACCGATGAGCGGGTAGGTCATAGTGACCAGTTGACCAGTATAAGAAGGATCGGTAAGAATCTCCTGGTAACCGCTCATACTGGTGTTAAAAACGATTTCGCCCATGGCTTCACCCGCACCGGTAAAGGAACGTCCGCTCAGGATAGTGCCGTCTTCAAGCGCAATTAATGCTTTCATATAAGAACTGAAATTCTAAGGTTTTCCGGTTACGTTGCCATCAGCTGCATCACCATATCCGCCTGCCGTTGAACCGCACCCTGCTGTGATCGGGCAAGTGCTTGCGCTGAGCAACACGCCTCCTGATACAATCGGGGATCTTCCATATGAGCAGTTATGACATCGGCAAGCTCATTTGCATTGTTCAGCTGGAAGCCGGCCCCTGCCGGCATAACCAGTTCAACAGCATCCTGGAAATCTTTCATGAATGGACCGAAATAGACAGGTTTCCACCAGCGAATCGGCTCCATGATATTATGACCGCCCTTGTCAACCAGGCTGCCGCCGCAGAAGTTATAATCTCCCGCCGAATAGAGGTCTGACAGCTCACCGATACTGTCAACCAGCACAATGTTTTTTCCCCGGCCCCGGGCCCGGCAACTTGAGAGTAGATCATACTCCAACCCTTCCTGCTCAAGGAGCAGTTGAACTTCCGTTAACCGTTCCAGGTGACGCGGGGCAATGACCCAGAGCAGACCTGCAGCTGCTTTTTCGAGCAGGCGTTTGTACACGGGCAGCAGGAGCTTTTCTTCCCCACTGCGCGTAGAACCGCAGATAAAAACTGTTTCATTGCCAAGAGTAAGGAGTTGCCGGTACTTCTCCCTGATACGCTGTGGATCCTGAACCTGCAGATCGTATTTCATGTTTCCGCAGATCCGAACCCGGCTTTTATCTGCGCCAAGACTGCAATACCGCTCGCCATCCTGCTTCCGGATAACCCCAAAACCTGCAAAACCGCCCAGCAGTTCAGCCATGGTTTTCCGTATTTTCATGTAATGCTTCCATGAATGCTCAGACATCCGTCCATTGAGCAGAAGCATGGGAATCCCGGCCCGCCTGGTGCGGGTCAGCATCATGGGCCACAATTCCGTTTCAAGACATATATAAAGATCCGGCCGCACGGCCTCCAGCGCCCTGGCCACAGCCTGGGGGGTATCCAGTGGAGCAAGAGCGCAACGGACATCCGGATCCAGCCTGGACAAAGCCACTTTCTTTCCCTGGCGGGTCATCGTGGTCAAAAAAAATCTGCAGCTATATTGATGATCAGCTATGGTATCTATCAGAGCCCGGGCAGCCTGAACTTCTCCGATTGAAGCTGCATGGATCCAGATCAACGGTCTGTGATTATCCTTTTCAATCTCGGGAAACCCGGACAATCGCTGTCCAATCTCCCAGCCGGGAAGAAACAGTTTTAAAAGTGGTGTTACAGCTACCAGCAGAACATGAACAATTGTGCCCAGTATGCGATATATGCTGAATATCAACGAATTCCCATGTTTGTTCGCAGGCTGCTACCACCGCCATCTACGAAATAAAAAATTTATATTAAAACAGGATTACCCAAGAGAGTCAATAGCGATCAATCAACGGCCGCAGAAAATGGGGGTTCAATTTTTCTTGACAACTCCGGTCATGGTTTGTAAGCAACCGTGTCAGCAATATCTTTGCTGCCCGAAACCGTAACCTGCTTCCTTATGCTGCACAATTCAATAAACCGGTATTAAAACGTATCGCTGGAGACCACGATGTACAAACTGTTGTTCATATTCCTTACGTTATCAGCGCTTTTTGTTTTTTCCGGACAACCTGTTTCCGCACAGGAAACCAAGGAAAAGAAAATGAAAGACGGACTGTATGCAAAAATAACCACCAACAAAGGCGATATTCTGCTCAAGCTCTATTATGACAAGACCCCGCTTACTGTCATTAACTTTGTCGGCCTGAGCGAAGGTACCCTGACCTATGGTGGTGCAGACAAACCCACGGGAACACGCTTTTATGATGGCCTCAAGTTTCACCGGGTCATCAAAGATTTCATGATCCAGGGAGGCTGTCCGCTGGGCACAGGCACCGGGGGACCGGGCTACACCTTTGCCGACGAATTTGATTCTTCGTTGAAATTTACCGGACCCGGAATCCTGGCCATGGCCAACGCCGGACCGGGCACCAATGGCTCCCAGTTCTTTATCACCCACACTGCCACACCGCATTTGAACGGCAAACACACTATCTTCGGACAAGTCGTTGACGGACAGGATGTTGTCAATGCAATTGCCCAGAATGACAGTATCGAAAAAATCGAGATCATCCGGGTCGGCAAAAAGGCCGAGCAGTTCAAAACCGACCAGGCGGCCTTTGAACGTGCAAAAGCAGATATAGAGGGAGCAAAAAAAAAGGCGGGCAATGATGAAAAGAAAAAAATCATAAAAAAGATCAAGCAGAAATGGCCGGAAGCACATCACAGCCATACCGGCATGTACTGGGTTGTAACCAGGGAAGGCAAAGGTGACAAACCCAAACCGGGCACCAGGATCAGCGCCCATTACACCGGCCGCCTGCTTGCCAACAATAAAAAATTTGACAGTTCATATGACCGCGGTGAACCTCTTACCTTTGAAGTGGGAATCGGCCGTGTCATAAAGGGGTGGGACCAGGCACTGCTCAATATGAAACGGGGCGAAAAACGAACCCTGATCATCCCCCCTCACCTGGCCTACGGTGACCGGGGGGCGGGTGGTGTTATCCCGCCCAATGCCTGGCTGGTCTTTGACGTGGAGCTGGTTGATTTTTAAATTTTTTCTTCTGTTCGGTTGTTGCAAAGGCACATGGCTCCAGGATTGTTTCCGGAAGTATGTGCCTTTTTGCCGGAGCCATGAAATACGCGGGCTAAAATCAAACAATACCGCCGGCCCGTGCCTTGTGCAGAAATGACCCGTTTGCTCAATTTTTTTCCTCTGCTCTTCCTGCTGCTCCTTATAAACTGCAGCAGGGATGTGCCTTTAATTGCCCCACTTCCCGCTGATGCCCGTATTCTCGCCTTTGGCGACAGCCTGACCTTCGGCACTGGAGCAGTATCCAGCCACAGCTACCCCGCAGTACTGGCCGAACTTACAGGACTGGAGGTTATGAACAGGGGAGTTCCCGGTGAAATCAGTGCAGATGGACTTGAGCGATTACCTGAGCTTCTGGATAAGCTCATGCCCGATCTCATCGTCCTTGTTCATGGCGGCAATGATATTCTTCGACGCCTGTCTTTGACAGATACGGAACAAAACCTGCGGGCCATGGTCAATGAGGCACGAATCCGTAATATTCCGGTGGTCATGCTGGGTGTTCCGTCCATGGGGTTGCTGCTTTCCTCCGCTCCGTTCTATGAAAAAATAGTCGGAGAAGAACACATCCCTGCCGACCTGGAAATTTTGCCGGACATCCTGCGAGACCCGGACCGTAAATCAGATCAGGTGCACCCCAACCGGCAGGGGTACGCAGATATGGCCTCTGCAGTTTTTTCCCTGCTGCAAAAATGCGGTGCTGTGCAATGATCATCCTGCATACTGTACAAGTCGAGATGGCTGCATCAGCGCATCTTTGGTGAACACTCTGCCACAGAGCGTGACAAACAACTCTTTTTAGAACAGGCAACATGCTATGCAAACGGAAACAAATCGTCTCTTCGGCCGGCTGGTAGGCAGGCTTATTGAAAAGCAGAATCTCAAAGCTGATGAAGCATATCAGGCGTTCCGACTTGTCCTTGACAATGAAGTCAACGATATGCAGCAGGGGGCTTTCCTGGCCGCCCTGACTGCCAAGGGAGAAACGGCTGAAGAGGTTGCCGGCGGCTGGAAGGCCATTGATGAAGTGGATACCGTCAAGGTTACGCTTGGTGATGTGGTTGACAACTGCGGAACCGGTATGGACAGCTTCAAGACGTTCAATATCAGTACGGTTTCCTCCATTATTGCTGCTGCCGGTGGTTTGAAACTTGCCCGGCATGGAGCTCGGGCAATCAGTTCCGCCTGCGGAACCGTTGATCTGGCTGAATCCCTGGGTGTTGACGTGGAATGCAGTGCCGAGGTTGTGGCGGAATCCATCAGACAATGCGGGCTCGGTCTGTTTAACGGCATGAGCCCCAGGATACATCCCATGGCTCTGGGCAGAATTCTGTCCCAGATTCATTTCGGATCACCGCTCAATATTGCCGCGTCCCTTGCCAATCCGGCCACACCCAGCGTTGCCCTGCGCGGAGTCTACAGCCGTGAACTTATCCTGCCGGTAGCGGAGGTGATGAAGGCTATCGGCTATGAACGGGCCATGGTTGTCCATGGTGTCATTGATGACAGTGAACTGGGCATGGATGAAGCCTCGGTCTGCGGAACTACCTTTGCTGCTGAATTACGGGACGGCAGAATTAAGAAATTTTCCTTTGAACCGGAAGAATGCGGCCTGCAAAGACATGCGCCTGCTCCGCTCAAGGCTGACCTGGACAGAAAAGCTGCTGCCGTTGAAACAATCCGACTCCTGTCCGGTACAGTTGGCGGTGCCAGAAGAGATGCCGTCGTGCTCAATGCAGGCCTTCTCTTCTACCTCAAAGACATGAACAAGACTGTCCGGGACGGCGTGGAGAGAGCGAAAACAATCCTTGCAAGCGGCAGGGCCATGGACACCCTGCACCAATGGGTCAGTGCCCAGAACCGGGATCCCGGCGCAGGACTCAAGCGGCTCAATGATGTGATTTCAGCAACTCAGTGTTGATGGAATTATTGATCATTAAGAGCGGGAATCGATATTTTCGATTTGCAGAGGACGATTATGAAACCTGTGATATGAACAAGGCCACTGTTTTTCCCCTGGAAAAGCTTGCCGAGGTGAAAATCTGCAAAAAAATGCTGGCAGATAACGGGATAGACGATGCCGCTATTTACAGGCTGACCATTACCGAAGAACCTTTTCTGGAGTAAACCGTCATCAAACTGCTGCTCACCGGCCCCCAACAACTGGAGTTGAAAAACAATACTGACAAGCCGTTCATTCCACCAGGCCATATCTTCCTCTCTGTCCTGTTCTGCGGGATCTGCCGGACAGATGCCAAGATGTGGGACAAGGGTCACAGGGATCTTGTCCTGCCCCGTGTTCCGGGCCATGAAATTGCTGCTGTTGATACGAAAACCGGTATCCTCTATACCGTCTGGCCGGGACAGGCATGCGGTTCCTGCTTTTACTGCCGGACCGGCCGTGAAAATCTCTGTGAAGAGATGAAAATTATCGGCTTTCATTCCGATGGTGGCTTTTCCAGCAGGCTTGTCTGTGCCGAGGCAAGTCTGGTTCAGATCAATAAAAATGTCCCGTCCCGTCTCCTCTGTTTCTGCGAACCTGTTGCCTGCCTGCTCAATGGCCTGGAAAAAGCAGTGCTGAAAAAAGGTGAGACCGTTATCATTTACGGCGGTGGTGTGCTTGGACTCCTTGCGGCGCTGGTCTGCCTTGATAAGAGGGGTTGCCCCACTCTTGTTGAACAGGATGCATACAAAATCAGTAAAGCAGCGCCTTTTGCCGAGGCTTGCGGTTTCTCAGTCATACATGATTGCAGAGCAACTAACTTTGATATCGCGGTAAATGCCTGCGACAGCCCTGATGCCTTTGGCCAGTGCCTGGGAAAATTGCGCAAGGGTGGCAGATTCTGCTATTTTTCAGGTCTACCCGGGAACTGCGGAATTGATGCCGCAAACCTGAATCTGATCCATTATAAAGAGCTGTTCGTCTATGGATCCTACGGTCCCCGCAAGGAGCACATGACACAGGCCGTCACTTTTTGTGCTAAACAGCAGCATCTCATATCTCTGCTTATTGAAGATATAATTAGCCCGGAAGAGGCGCCTGCAAAGATGGCGGATATCCTGGCTGGAAAGGCCTACAAATACCTCATCAGTTTTACTGGAAAGGAAAAGGGGACTGCAGGGCAGTCCCTATAAAAACAGGGAGTTCCCGGATAAAAAAATCCGGCCGGACAACACTCAATCTACCCGAAGCAGGTCAGGCGGTAACCTCCCGGACAAACAGTGGCAGTGTTTCACAGACATCACCCTGGATAAAAAAATCCGTCAGCTGTGAGGCATGGTGACCTGCTTCACTCAATGTGGTAAACTCTTTATTGAATTCATAGACAAGGCCGCCCTGCTGTTTCACCTTTATAGGCAACCCTGCTGCAGGGAAGACCTGCGCGGAAGTCCCCACCACCAGCAACAGGTCACAGCGTGCAATAAGAGCGTTGATCTCGTCAAGGCTGCGCACAGATTCACCAAACAACACAACATTTGGTTTCAGTGGAAATGCACATTTTTCACACCGTGGAACCTCGGAAGCCCGGTAATGGTCATCACTTACCGGTATCAGTTTTCCACATTTGATACACTGCAGGTGCATATGGTCGCCATGGATTTCATAAACGTTCGTGCTGCCCCCGCATTGATGCAGGTTGTCAACGTTCTGGGTAATGACTCCGTGCAGCAGGCCCCTGTTTTCCAGCTCGGCCAGGGCAAGATGAGCAGGATTGGGCTCTTTATCGACAAGAATTTTTCCCATGGCCCGATACAGCTGCCATGCCCTGGCCGGATTCTGCATGAAAACGTCAAGCGTGGCATATTCATCCGGTGAAAAAAGCTGCCACAACCCGTCTGCGCTGCGAAAGTCCGGTATACCGCTGCCTACAGAAATTCCGGCTCCCGTCAATGTTACGGGGTGAGATGCCGCCCTGTACTGTTTGACTGCATCTGCAAGATATTTTTCATCTTTACCGTGTACAATGGTTTTCATACTGTCCTCTCTGCACAACTATCTGCTGTCCCTGCAATTCCCGTGTAACTGTTTCTTCTCGCCGCAGATAGATACCGTTATTCCGTGGACTCAACCCACCGTTGCCAGTGTCTGCACAGCACCGGCAAGTCCGTTGACTACTGCAGCAGCACGCTGATAATCCAGGGTATCCGGCCGGTCGGTGGGCTTATGGTAATGGGGGTTGCGGTAAAAAGCGGTATCTGTAAGCATCACTGCCGGATAGCCGTGACGATTAAACGACCAGTGATCAGAAAAATCTATGCCATAGACAAACGATGGGCCATTAAGTCTTGCTATCAACAGATCACTGCTCTGCTGAAAACCGGTCTGAACCTGTCCTGCCCAGTACCATGAACGAAGATTGCCGACCAGGGCGATAAAATTACCTGCTTTCGGATATATTCTGTTCATCAGGGGAAAGGGATAGGACTGGGATCCGTTTTCATCCTGAAAATAACCGATCATTTCCAGACAGATCATTCCCCGTACCCGCGCCCGCTGCTGTTTCAGGCTGCCGGCATAAACATAGCTGCCCATGTTTTTTGTCCGGAATACAGGTGGCTCCTCCGGACAAAAGGCTACCAGCCTGAGTCCCGGAGGAGGGTCTGGAGCCAGGATGCGGGCCAGTTCAAGCAGGCCGGCTATGCCGCTGGCATTGTCATCAGCACCCGGTGAATGACTGACCGTGTCGTAATGGGCACCAACAACAAGCAGAGGTACAGTTGCTGCAACCGGTTCTTCATTTTCCGGGAAAGCGATAACGTTATGACAGGTTCCTTTTCCCCATACCACCGGCTGGATAAGTACCTGATAGCCAAGTTGCCTGAAATACGTTTCCAGGTAATCCCGGATTCTGCCAAGCAGATCTGGTCTCGTGCGCGGCCTGGGACCGATTTCTACTGCAAGCCAGTTGACTATTTCCTGAAATCTTTCAAAATCACAGGGTGGCATATCTGTCATAACTGCCTGCCTTTTCATGCAGTCTCTGCCAATTTTTCTTTTTCCGGATCCCTTCTTTTTTCGAAAAAAATTATCGTTGAACAAATATGCTTTTTCTTCCGGTTGCGGAACCAGAGCACTTTGCTTACAATGGGGTTCCGGAGAGCAGAATGATTTCCCGATAATAGCCGCAGGAGAAGAAAGGTCAATGAGCTGCATTTTATGTCAGGACACTGGTTACGTGATGGTCAAAGGGTACCAGACCGACAAGCAATTCAAAGTCAACTGCCCTTTTTGTGATGAAAAAGAAGCAGAGAAACAGGAAACCGATACTCCTGCAGAAAAACCAGGTACAACCTGCAGCTACTGCCAGGGTACCGGAGAGGTTACCATTGAAGGTCAGGATAAAACACCTCGAACCGTCACCTGCGGCCATTGCAATGGTTCCGGCAATGAACCCTTCAGCACTTGATACCTTTTTTTTATTCCTTTTCCATCAGGTTAATTCTGAACACCGTACCGCAACCACCTTTCTCCAGGATCTGCAATGACCAGCCGTGGGCCTGAATAATTTTTTTCACGATCGGCAGGCCAAGACCCGTTCCCTCTTTTTTAGTGGTGAAAAAGGGGTCAAACACCTTTTCTCTATCGGCTGAGGGTATGCCGCAACCTCTGTCCGCCACATCAAGAATCATTCCTGCAGGAGTCAGTGAAAGAGTTACCTCCACCCTGTTCCCCTCAGCAGATGCCTCAACAGCATTGAGAACCAGATTGGTTATCACCTGTTCCACCCGCAGGCTGTCAAAGCTGAGATCCGTCACCTCAGGAGGGGAATTGTATACAACAGTGACATGACGCTTTCGGGCGGCTTCTTTTACTTTTACCAGTGACTCCCGCACTGTGGCATCAATGTCTCCCTGAACACGATCCAGAGTCAACGGTTTGGAAAAATTAAGCATGTCCTTGGTCATACACTCCATCTTCTCCGTCTCTTTAATGATCATGTTCAGTTTGATGCAATCCGGGTCATCTGCATCCTTTTTCTTCAGTATGCGCCTGGCAAACCCTTCAATAAGCATGAGAGGTGTCTTCATGTCATGGGCAGCCGCGGCAAGGGACCTTCCCATGACCGCCAGATGCTCTGCCTGCGACATTTTCTTCCGGGCTGCAGTCTCACGGTCTTTTAAAAAACCTATAAACAGAGCCAGCACGTTATAGAGCAGAAGAGACAGGATACTGTCCAGATCATTCGGAGAAAAATGCTGCCAGTGAAGGATAATAAATGGCAGAAAACATATTGTGATCGTGACGGAGACAAACAGGGCTCCGCGCAAACCAAACCAGAAAGCGGCCAGTACAATCGGCAGGAAATAGAGCTCCTTATAAAATATATGAAAGTAATATTCTCCCTGGTCCGTAATGTAATGAAGAACAGTAATTCCGGCTACCAGCAGAAACAGCAGGGTCCACTTCTGTACCAGCCTGTAATTCTTTTTCATTAAAGTCACACCGGGATGAAGAAATGACCAGTTTTACCGCCGAAACAGAACCGGCAACCAGGGAATGCTCCCTTCAAATTGGTTGAAATCAATTATAACCGGAAAACAGGGAAACAGCGACCTGTTGGAAACTTTTACTCGAGCAAGGAATGAAAAAATTCAACTCTATAAACACTTACCACTTGAGAATACTGAAAAAAATAAAACAGGAACCTGGTGTTATTTTTCCAGGCTCATCATCAGGCCCGGATGAGTCTGCCGGTGCTCAGCCAGGCTGGCATCCAGTTTCTGCTGAAGACTGGTCACAGCCTTGTTTATAGAGGTTAACTCTGCCTCACAGATTGTTACAGTGGTTGTTGCCTGCTTGAAAACAGGTCTTGATTCCATTATTTTCTGCTCAACATCTTTCCGAACAGTCAAAGGAATTCCCAGCAGATCTGCAACAGGGCTTGCCATTGCAGCCCATATCAAAGCCGGATTTTCTGCAGGTGTCCGGGAATAGATTTCCTTGATTTCCGTGGCTGACTTTCGTGCAAGCAGGCTTCGAATTTCCGGCCCTTTACCATCTGCATCTGATGTATCAAAGCTGTTACATGCTGCCTGAGCTTGTCAAGGGCCGTCTGAGCATCATCCCGGCGGGTATTGAGACGGGTAAGTGTTGGTTCAAGTTTACGTTTCAGGGACTTCAGGCGAATATTTGCATCCACCGCATTTGGTGCTTCTGTAAGATCAACACTACTGATTCTTTCAAATTCTTCTGCAAGGTTCTTCGGTACTTCCACACCGAGTTGGGCAAGTCGCGTCATGTTAAAAAGACTTTCCATGTATCCCTCATTTCACCAGGACAGTTTTTCAGGATAGAAATATACTCAGGGTACCTTGAAAAATAGCAATTTTGCAA
>CAZKBZ010000056.1:13900-17257 GCA_964551175.1 uncultured Desulfobulbus sp. | reverse complement strand
AATGGTGCCGGTGGAAATGATAACGGAACCAGGGTTAATGGAAATAATATCAGCCGGGTCTTTCAGGTAATTTCAGGTGTTACAGCTTCATTCAATGACCTGCAGATTGAAAATGGTCTTTCTGGAGATAATTTTGCAGGTGGCGGTGTTGACGTTGCAGATGCTGGCGCTGATCTCACCCTTAATCGTTGTGCAGTTGTCAGTAATGAAGGTACCGGTGATGCAGCAGGAGGACTTGGAACTTCAGGTGGTGGCACTTTACACCTGAATTCCTGTCTGGTTACGGGCAACAGCAACGCATCCTCTATTGTAGGAGCCGGAATAGACAACAATGACGGCACAATTACTGTTAACAACAGCACTATAAGCGGTAATGCGGGCAGCGGACCAGGCTTTTATAATTTTGGTAATACTACTTCAGCTGTAACGTTTTCCACTTTCAATAATAATACCGGTAATGATTTTGATGGGGATTCAGCCGCAACGTTTTCCAACACTATCCTCAACAGCGGCTGCGTCCGTACTGTAATAGATAACGAATACAACACCGATAGCGGTACAGGCTGTGGTCTTGGCGGCACAAGTCAAAGCAACACATCTGTCCCCTTGCAGCCACTGGACTTGAACGGCGGCTCAACCTTAAATCACGCTATAGACAATACAACGGTATCTGCGTATGACAGGATTCCCAACGGCACAAATGGTTGCGGCACAACCGTAACACATGACCAGAGAGGTGCCGGTGTTGTCTCGCGTCCAGCCAGCTCTGGAGGGAATTTTTGTGATATAGGCGCATTTGAGTATGATCCATCTTTCACCCAGGTCATTATAACATCTTTTCGTGGATATATGACGGAAGAAGGTTCTTTCCTTGAGTGGCAGACCGGTTCTGAGATCGGCACGGCAGGCTTTTACATTCTGCGTTCTGCAGGCAAAAAAAATGGTAAGAAAAATAAATTTATCACTATCAGTAAAGAGTTAATCCCATCGGTCGGCGAACCCCAGGGCGGCGTATATGTATTTCATGACACCACGGCCATTGCCGGCAAGACGTATCGATATAAATTACTGGAACTGGAGGCAGGCGGCAGGCACCATAAGTACGGTCCTTTTGAAATAACCTTTGCATCTGCTCACGAGAGGATGACAAGGCAATCAACAGTGCCTGCAGCTTCTTTTTCATCTTCTCCTGCACGGTCAGGCTATTCAAGAAAAGCACACCGGGCTCAAAAATACGAGTTGAAGAAAAAGCATTTTACCAGGAGAGTTGGCCGCAAAGCTCATACTCATACATTTGCTCCAAAAGGGAGACGACCGGCCTTGAAACTTACCATTCAGGAGACAGGTCTTTACTACCTGAGCAGTGAAGAGATAGCGGAAGCAACGGGCTTATCGTTATCCAGAACACAGCGATTAATTGCCAAAACACGATTCAGGCTCACCACTGAAGGGAAGCAGGTTGCTTGGCTGGCCGAAAACAACAACACCGGACTTTTCTTTTATGGCGAGGGAATAAACAGCCCCTATACTGAGGAAAGAGTCTACTGGCTGAAAAGGGGCAGAGGACAGCGGATGGAACGGCTAACAGGCGACAGCCCCTGGCAGGTTCCGGAAGATCAGACCTTTGTTGATCACCTTATCCTGGAAGAAGACATTCTGCCCTTTTCATCTTTTGCCGACGATATGGACAGTGATTACTGGTACTGGCATCGTTTGATTTCAGGCCATTCGAGTATGGGTAACATCAATATTGACATGATACTGAACAATATTGCCGAAAACGGTGAAGCCATTTTGCAATTACGTGTCCGCGGTATACCTCTTAATGGATTCAGCGATTCGCATCGGCTGTCTGTAACCATAAATGGTAATACAATTGGTGAAGTACGTTGGAATGGAGAAAATCTAACAGAGTTGTCCATTCCGTTCAGTCAGGACGTTCTGCAGAATGATGCAAACAAGGTACAAATTACCGCCATTCCAGCTTCTGATGGAAAGACCAGTTATATTGTGCTGGACAGCATGGAGCTGCAATATCATCGTTATTATCAAGCAGAGGAAGGCAGCCGGCTGACTCTGCGCGGTGACGCAAATGAATCAATAACAATCAGTGGATTTGCTGATAATGATATTCTACTGCTGGATATCAGTAAGCATCGTTTTCCAAAGTTGGTCGACAATGTACACATTATTGATAACAACAGAAGCGAGGCAAACAGTTACAGTCTGAGTTTTGTTCCTGCTGATGCTGACACACCTTACTATGCTCTAACCCCGGATGCGGTTCTAACGCCGACTTGGAAAGCGGTAAGCAGTTTCAGTAATCTGAAAAGAAGAGATATGCAGGTTGATTATTTGCTGATCGCGCCAGAGGAATTTCTTGATGCTGCCCAGGAACTGGCCGATATACGGGACGCTGATGGTTTGCAGACAGCCGTTATCTCACTTGAAAATATCTACGATAATTTCAACTACGGGATTGCCTCTCCCCGTGCCATCAGGGATTTTATTGCCCATGTTTACAAGAAAAACCATAAACAGTTGCGTTATGTTGTCCTGGTTGGTGAGGGAAGTATTGATTATCGAAACCTGCAGGGATATGGTGACAGCATAGTGCCGCCATGGCTGGCTGCTACAGAAAAGGGATTGTTTGTGTCGGATATCAGTTATGGTGATATGGATGGCGATTCTGTCCCGGAAGTTCTTGTCTCCCGCCTGCCTGTGGACTCAGTTGATGAGCTTTCAGCATACGTGGACAAAGTCCTGGAACATCAGGTGCCGCAGATGGAAAATGTTTTGCTGCTGGCCGATAATCCGGACGAGGCTGGTGATTTTACGGCAGATAGTGAACAGATCAAAGATATGTTACCGTCGGCTGTTCTTCATCAATCCATCTATCTTTCAGATTATTCTCTGACAGAAGCTCGCACACGTCTTTTTGCCGCAGTGCAATCCGGTGTTGGTCTGGTGAATTATGCTGGCCATGGCAGTGTACTCAACCTGGCCCATGAAGGATTGTTACGAAATACGGATGTGCAAAATCTTGAGAACCATGGTCGTTATCCTATATTCTTGGCTCTCACTTGTGTGGTAAATCGTTATGGTCTTCCGGGGTATGATTCTCTAGCTGAAGAACTTGTCACAGGTAAGGATACTGGTGCTGTTGCATTCTTTGGTCCATCCGGACTCTCATTAAATAATGCGGCCACCATGTTAGATCAGGCAATTTTTCGGGCCATATATGGCCATGGAGAAACTATCCTGGGCGAGATAATCCTGCGGGCAATGCGAGAGTATGGGTCCACAGATGTAAGCCCATATCTTCTTTCCGTATATAATCTAACGGGTGATCCAGGG
>CAZKBZ010000056.1:3277-13800 GCA_964551175.1 uncultured Desulfobulbus sp. | reverse complement strand
TATGAGCCCCCTGCAATTATTTCACGTGAGCCGTTGGAATCGATTGCCGGATATTGTGCCAAGTCGGATGTCGGCATTTGCGGCAATATGGGAATAATCAATTCTTGAGTGGCAGCTTATTGATATATTTTAAAATTTTTTTAGTTAATGATATTTAACAGCCATTCATTACCCTCCCTGAACAGTGATGTACGCTGGCGTCTGGTTGATGATGAGGCGGTGGTCCTCGTTCAGGAGTGTTCAGAAATTCTAGTGGTAAACAGACTTGGTGCTAGAATTCTTGAAATGCTTGATGGACAGCATCAGGCAATGGCACTTGTTGATATTCTGTTCACAGAGGAGGATGTCACCCGTGAACAGTTGCAAGCCGATGTTTTTTCCTACTTGGACGAGTTGTCTGAAGCAGGAGTGATTTCATTTTCAGCCGAAAAGTAGCGTACGTGAGCCTCACCGATATCATTAAGCGTACCTGGCAGGAAAATATTCTTTTTTCTGTTTTTATCGAACTTACCTACAGTTGTAACCAGAACTGTTTTTTCTGCTACAATGATCGAAAACTCAAGGGTAAGTCTCTATCTCCGGAGCAGTATTTTCAACTCTTGCAGGATCTGCATGACTTTCATGTGCTGAACCTCACCTTGTCAGGCGGCGAGCCCCTGCAGCACCCGCAGTTTTGGGATATCGGCAGGAAGAGTAGAGAGCTTGGTTTTGTCCTACGTATTAAGTCAAACGGCTACCTTCTCTCCAGAACGGTTTGTGCCAGGTTGAAAAAAGAGCTCGATCCTTTTTGCCTGGAGTTGAGTCTGCATGGAGCTTCTCCTGCAACCCATGATCGCCAGACCCGGGTCCAGGGCAGTTTTGTTAGACTGATGCGGAATATCACAGGTATGAAAAAAGAAGGACTGCGTGTTCAGCTGAACTGTGCCCTGACGATATTTAATGAACATGAGATAAGACCAATGTACAAACTCGCGGATGATCTTGATATCAAACTCCTGATTGATCCCCAGATTACCCCCAGGGATGATGGTGACACGAGACCACAGAGTGTTGCAGCCAGTGATGATGGATTGAGAGATCTGTATAAAATTCAGACAGAGCGGGGAATTGTGTTCCGGCAGCAGGGATGTACGGGTGAGGGACATCCTGTTGAACGAGAGAAGTTGAAACATTGTGGAGCCGGTTCGTCAACTCTGACCATTGATCCTTACGGGAATGTCTATCCCTGTGTTGCTTACCGCAGGCTTCTTGGCAATCTGCACAAACAGACTGTAAAAGAAATCTGGTCCGATAGTGAAGAGCTGGCCAAAGTCAGACGGATAACAATGAGGGCTGGGGAGCTGGTGGAAAATCAAGGCCCCCTGGCCTATAGTATGGGCTTCTGTCCGGGCCATGCGGCAACAACCTGTGGTGATCCCTTGAAAATCTATCCCGCAGCCTATCGCATTTTAAAGCTCAGAAATGAGGTAACCAGTAGAAATTAAGTCTTTTTTTCATTAATTAGATCTAAACACCCACCATCAAGTGTAAAAGACAGCCTGAACGAGGATACACCATCAATTATCCCTTCCAGAGTATCTGAAAGCAGGTTGAATCGATATCGATCTTCATTGACAAAGGGTGCGCAGGAGAGTAGCACAGACAACGCTTCTGCTCTGCTTATCTGTTCGATATGGTTTTTTTCCCCTTTAATAATCCTGTAGATAGAATGTAAAGGATAGCTGTCGCCTCGACAGAAATCGTGAGCAAATGTCCCGGAAAAAGGGACTTTTTCTACGAACAGTTTGTCATCATGGGGGATCACGGTGTTCAAGTCGTCACTCATTATCCGGTATCCTGCTTCATGAGCAAGATCAGCGATAGTGGATTTACCGGCTCCGGAAGGTCCCAGGAAGAGTATGCATTTATCTCCATCCTTATCCACCACCCCTGAACTGTGGAGTAAAATTCCCCCTATGGTCAACAGGCGGTAAGCGACTAGAACACGAAAAAAATTTTCAAAAACGATACCGGAAAACCAGTCATGCTCTTCAAGGGGCGTCCACATTGAAGCTGCCAATGTGGAACCAAAATCCAGTTGGGCCAATAACTGGATTCCTGCCAAGCGAATATTGTCCGGTTGGTAGGTGTAATCCATACTTTCATATAACCAGCCACCCTCCATGTTAATGTGTCTGAAGTTGGCAGGATCAATTCGGTAAATAATGGATTTTACACATCGACGGCTGTTTGTTGCAGTTTGCAGGCACTGGTCACGAAAACGCTCTTTTATTGCCGTTGCCTGGATGACACTCAAACCGGAGAAATGATATGGGCCTCCGGCGCAATCAATAAAAAGTTCTTCCCTGCCCCAGGATTGACAATCTTCCTGTAAAGGAAATTTAGTGAAAGGTTTCAGATACTTTTTTCCAAAACTCATATACTTATTGTCTGTAACTACTCATGAGACCAAATGATCCGGTAGCCCTTCTCCCTCCTCCATTCTGAAAAGATATCAGGGTGTCGTAAAAGAACAGGAAAGAGGCCCGAACGCTACAGCTTTTCTTGCAGGTCAGTCAGGTCGTTGGGAGATCAGGGAGTCTGTGAGACTTCGAAGCAGATGCGGCATCCTGTACCCAATTATTTTTTTTAAGGTTGAAGAGCCGGAAAGCAAGGAATCGTATAAAATATCCTATGGCACGAAGACGGTGCTTTAAGGGGATGTTTACTGCCTCTGCGGAACAGTCGCCGCCAACCACTTTACCCAGTATTTGCTTGTCGGTAATTGAGCCCTCCGGCCAAATGGTGTTATCTGCCTGGGTAAGATAGCGTGTGGTTCCGTTCCGAGGATACATACCTATTAAGCGATGTGTTGCCAGTTCTCCCCATTTCGTTTGAAAAGTAATGATTTCCCCGGGCCAGTATATTCGCTTCCTCTGTACTTTAATAACAGCACCATCCAAGATCAACGGCCACATACAATTGCCTTTGATCTTTAGATAAAGTGGTTGTTCTGCAGCGATGGACCTCAATACACGGTTGATCTTGTTTTTTTGATTTATATTCATTGCCAACCTTATCCAGACCGCTACAGCACCGGCTTTTAACTCGAGCAGTAGCGTTTCTCGATTCGGGCTATCTTGAAGAATTGCCTTTCGGAGTCTCGCAAAACTCACTTACCTCGCCCGCTCTCTGTGTCAAAGCTAAAAGAAAAATGCTCACATATAACTAACAGTCGTTGTTTTTCAGCATTGTACTACTGGAACAATTGCTCACAGAGTATGCTTGAAAAAAAACGAAAAGAACCAGTTATTGAGAAGACAGGAAGCCTGCATCTGTCTTTCTATGATTTTGTGTACCTTTATTTATCATCACAATGGCTTGTTTGCCTCCATATACAGTACAAGGTCAAGCATCCTGTTGGAATAGCCCCATTCGTTGTCATACCAGCTCATGATTTTAACCGTGGTGCCAAGCACCCGGGTGCAGAGTCCGTCCACGATGGAGGAGTGCGGGTCTCCCTGAAAATCAATGGAGACAAGCGGTTCTCCGCAGTAGCGCAGGATGCGGCCATCCGCCTCCTGCAGGGCGTTGTTGACTTCGGTTACTGATGTTTCCCGTTCCACCTCCATCACCACGTCCACCAGTGATACATTAGGCGTGGGAACCCGTACAGCCAGGCCGTCGAATTTATTTTTCAATTCCGGGATCACCAGGGCAACAGCTGCCGCCGCACCGGTATTGGTGGGAATCATGGACATGGCCGCAGCCCGCGCCCGGCGCAGGTCGGAATGGGGAAAATCCAGCAGCCGCTGATCGCCGGTATAGGCGTGTATCGTGGTCATCAGACCGCGTTTTATGCCGAAATTATTCAGGATTACCTGGGCCACCGGGGCCAGGCAGTTGGTGGTACAGGAGGCATTGGAGACCACATGGTGTGCGGTGGGATCATATTCATCTTCATTCACTCCCATGACAAAGGTCTTCACTTCGCCTTTGGCCGGGGCCGAGATAATGACCTTGCTTGCACCACCATCAATATGAGCCTTGGCCGAGTCCATGTCCCGGAACAGGCCGGTACACTCAAGTACATATTCCGCACCCAGTTCACCCCAGGGGATATCAGCCGGACTGCGATGACCGGAGACCGGAATCTCCCGGCCATTTACGGTAATGCCCTGATCATACACTCCGACATCAGCATCAAACACACCCATGATGGAGTCGTATTTCAGCAGATGAGCTATAGTTTTGACATCAGTGAGATCATTGATCCCCACCACTTCAATATCAGCAAAGGTGTCATCTTTGCTCATTGCCCGGAAAATATTTCTGCCTATCCGTCCGAAACCGTTAATTCCTATTTGTATACTCATGGTTGTACTCCTTGTTGAAAGCTTTTTTTGATTTAAGATCACCTTGCAAAAAAGTAATTTTGCAAGGTGGCCTTAACTGAGAAAAGTCTCATGTTCATGGGTGTTATATTCTAACTGACTGTCAGTGAACCATCTCAAGGGCCTCCCGGTAGATACTGAGATAGTTCTTCATCACATTCTGCCAGCTGTGGTGGCTGCGGATACGTTGTACAGCAGCCTGCTGCATGGTTTTGAGTTGCTCCGGCTCATGGCTGTACAGGTTCAGTGCCCTCTGCATTGCATCCGCAAGAGCAGCCGGGGTGTGATCGCGGTAGCTTATTCCTGTTTTGCCATCCAGCACTTTGACCAGGCCGCCCACATGGTGGACAATGGGGATATTCCCCAGGAGCTGGGCAATATAGTCTGTCAGGCCGCAGGGTTCGTACAGGGAAGGAATAAGGAAAAAATCACCGGCTGCATAAATCCTGTTGGCCAGTTCCGGATCATATCCTTTTAAAAAGCAAATCCTGCCACCAATCGTTTCCTGCTGGGTCAACGACTGCAGCTGTTGTTCCAGTTCCGGATCTCCGGAGCCAAGGATCAGCAGCTGAAATTGTTGGTCCGGCTTCTGTTTTTCTTTCTTTGTTTTGCCGCCTGCAAGCAGAAGGTTAACCGCCTGCAGCAGCACATCTACCCCCTTCTGGGATGTGAGCCTGCCGATAAAGGTAAAGAGCGGCGGTTCCGGGTCATTGTTCAGGAGGCCGAACTGTTCGACCTTTGCCCATTTGGATTTCCGGCTGCAACGAGAGAGCATCTCCTGCTTGCAGATCTTTTTTCCGTCGAGATCACCCTGTTCAGGATTAAAGGGTGCGGCAATCCCCAGCTTGTCGGCATTAGCTGGATTGAAATCATCCGGATTGATTCCATTGGTGATGCCCGCCAGCTTGACACCCCGCTGCAGGAGTTCGTGGCCCAGCCAGCCGGTCCGACTGTCCTCAATGGTTTCCTGGAGTTCACGACCGTAGTTTTCGCTGACCGTATTCAGCGGCGCATACTCTGCGGCTGCAATGAAGGGATCAAAGCTGCCTGCAAGACGACCTGCCAGGATCACGGATCTGGGCAGGCCGGTGACGGCACAGGCAAAATCAAGGTCATCCACCTCCTGGTGATAGCCCAGGCCGGCATTATGGATCGTTACCACCGCTCCGGTGTTGCAGAAAAACGGGCGATAGCCGGGATTTTCCCGCATCATGGCCGGAAGAACGGCAGCATGTCCGTCCTGACAGTGGATGATATCGGGCCGCTGGTCCAGCAGGATCAGCAGGTCAAGAGTTGCTTTCTGGAGCAGGATGTTCATGGCAAAATAATCAACATGACCGGAGCCGTGGTGTTGCCAGCCTGTCTTTTTTTCCTCCTCCAGGGTATACGTATAGACACCCATTTTTTCGGAAAACCGCTCTGATTCAAGAAGATATATGACAACTCCCCGTATTGTTTTTGTCCAGACCGAGACGGTTTCCCGCCGCTCTTTATCAGGATAGTTCATATCCACATCAAAAGCATCAGGCTCAGAATGGTTGGTTCGGCACGGCAGCTGCAAACGGCTGAAACCAATTTTTTCAGCATCCATGAACCCGTACCTCGGCAGCACCACCTGTACCCGGCATTCTGCAAATTCCACAAGCGCTTCGGCCAACTGCCGGCAGACATCCTTGACACCGCCGGCTCCGGCCAGTCCGTCATATTCACGGCTGACCATCCAGATATCTTGTATTGTCAACTGTTCAGATTGTTTCACTTTCTTTTTTTCGTAGAGCTGTCTGGAGCCCCAGCAACGCATGCTGGCGCAGAAGATGGTCAGCCAGTGTCAGGCGGACCATGGCCTCGCATACAGGAATAATCCTCGGGATAGCTGAAATATCATGCCGTCCCCCGACCTTGATCGTCACCGGCTCATTGCGCAGGTTGACAGTCTGCTGTTCCTTATGGATTGAGGGGATGGGTTTAACAGCCACCCGGATTATAAGATGCTCACCATTACTGATTCCGGCAAGTATGCCGCCGGCATTATTGCCAAGAAAACCGGTTGGCGAAATGGGATCATTGTGTTCCGAGCCAAGCATGTCAGCCGCCCTGAAACCGGCTCCTATCTCCACACCCTTGACTGCACCGATGGACATCAACGCCCTGGCCAGCTCACCGTCCAGCTTGTCAAAGACCGGCTCACCAAGACCGGGCAGGCAGGCTGCCCGGATTTCAACAATGCCACCCAGGGTATCACCCTGGCTCCGCACCTCCCGGATTCGTTCTTCCATGCGCTTGGCAGCCTCGTTGTCTGGGCAGAATAACCGATTCTCAGTGATCATGGTAAGATCACGTTTTTCAGTAGTAATACCTCCCAAAGCAACTGTATAGGCCTGCACGGCAATCTCGTGTTTGCGCAGGAATTGACGGGCAATAGCTCCTGCCGCCACCCGGGCAGCGGTTTCGCGTGCCGAGGCTCGACCGCCGCCCCGGTGATCCCGGATGCCGTACTTGGCCTGGTAGGTAAGATCACCATGTCCCGGCCGAAACACATCCTGCAGATGGTGATAGGATTTTGAATGGGCGTCTTTGTTGAAGATGACCAGTGAGATCGGTGTGCCGGTTGTCTGGGCGCAGGCACACCCTTCCGGCTGAAAAATCCCGGACATGATCCTGACCTGGTCCGCTTCCTTACGGGGTGAGGTTGCTCCACCCCTGCCGGGACGCCTGCGGTCAAGCTCCTGCTGGATCATCTCTTCAGTAAGATCAATCCCCGGGGGACATCCGTCTATGACTGCGCCAAGGGCCGTGCCATGGGATTCCCCCCAGGTGGTTACCTTGAACAGAGTTCCAAATGTATTTCCTGCCATGATATTCTATCCTGTTCCGTACGTTCTCCGTGTCGACATCGTATTATGGTTTTATTCTGCGGGCAAATTTACTGTCAGCTTTTGAAAAACAGCTGCAGCCAGGGCCTCTGGAGTCATTGTGTCGGTATCAACAACCATGTCTGATCCTGCCCTATACGACGGTTCACGCTCTGCAAGCAGAACAGCGGTTTCCGTTTTCAGATCCTGATGCATAAGAGACGGTCGCTGCTGAGGGGTCTTTCTGTCAGTCCCAAGCCGGAACAGGATGGTTGTAATATCCGCCCGCAGCCAGATGACAAAGGCCCGGTTACATAACTGCTGCCATGTTTCCCGGTGGAGAACAGCTCCCCCGCCGGTGGCGGCTACAGTGTTTTTCTTTTTTGTAAGCTCATTCAATACTGCCTGTTCATGATCCCTGAACAGTTGCCAGCCATTGAGGTTGACCGATTCCGCAATAGTGCATCCCAACCGATCGACAATTACCTCGTCCGTATCTAAAAAGCGGTAGCCAAGCAGCTCGGCCAAGATCCTTCCCACTGCTGTCTTGCCGGTGGCCCGATAGCCGGTGAGAACAATCAGAGGGAGAGATTTTTTCAAACTACTGTGCTGTTCAGGTGTAAGCATAACCTGTTCATTGGAAACGATGAACAAAAAGAGTAATGAATCGGGGAAAATTTTCTCTTTTTGCTTTGCTTTTCTTTATGCTGAACTTACTGTATGACATAACATAAAATTTTCCAGTCATAAATATAAAGCCCATGGAATACAAAGACTATTACGATATTCTTGGCGTAGCACGCGAGGCGACCCAGGAGGAAATCAAACGGGCCTACCGCAAGCTGGCCAGAAAATACCATCCCGATGTCAGTAAGGAGACAGATGCTGACAACAAGTTTCAGGAACTTGGGGAGGCCTACGAGGTTCTGTCGGACCCAGAAAAACGTGCTGCCTATGATAAGTTCGGCAGCAACTGGCAGAACGGCCAGGATTTTGAACCGCCGCCCAACTGGGATGCCGGTTTTGAGTTCAGTGGTGCCGGCTATACCGGGGGAGCAGAGAGCCGGGGATTCAGTGATTTTTTTGAGGAATTGTTCGGCAGCAGCCGGTATGGGGAGCGTACCGGGCGTACCGGTTTTCACATGAAAGGTGAGGATCAGCACGCTAAGATCGTGATCAACCTGCGTGATGCCTATCACGGTTCCAAACAGAGCATTACACTGAGTAAGCCGGTCGTTGACGATCAGGGACGGGTTACGACAAAACCTCATACCCTGCATGTTACAATCCCCAAAGGCATTATCGAAGGACAGCGAATCCGGCTGCAAGGCCAGGGTATGCCTGGTATGGGAGGGGCACCTGCAGGTGATCTGTTCCTGGAGATTGCCTTTGCTGAAGATCCGTTTTTTCATGCTGAAAAACGAGATATTTACCTGACCCTGCCGGTGACCCCCTGGGAGGCGGCCCTGGGGGCCACGGTAACCGTGCCGACCCTGGGCGGCAATGTGCAGCTCAAGATTCCCCCTGGATCGCAGGGTGGCCGCAAGTTGCGCCTGAAGGGGAGAGGGTTGAGCAGTGCAACCAAGAGTGGTGATCAGTACGTGGTACTGCGTATCGTCCTGCCCGAGCCCAAAACTGATGAACAGAAAAAACTGTACAAAGAGATGGCAACAATAATGCCGATTAACCCTCGCGCCGAGATGGGGGTATAGATTATGACTGAACGTATTACCTATTTGAGCGGTACGGTTCTGGACGAAGACACCCGCTGCGGTCTCAAAGAGCTGTGCAGAATCTGCGGTATCAATGCGGAAATGGTACACGAAATGATCGACGAAGGGCTTATTTCGTCCAGAGGCCCATCTCCCAAGCAGTGGCGTTTTGATTACATGGAAATCCGCCGGGTACAGACGGCTGTCCGGCTGCAGCGCGATCTGCGGATCAACCTGCCCGGTTGTGCACTGGTCCTGGATCTGCTGGAAGAGCTGGAAGAGCTGCGGCGACTTCGTAACCGTTGATGGATCTTGACTCGGAGAGTTTCACCGGACTGATGGTTCATATGCATGGACCATCTCTGCTGTTGGGGATCTGTATCGGCGCTGCAATCATGGGAGGAGTCCTGCTTGTTGTGTACAATCGTTTTCAGCGCAGCCGGCTGCTCATTTCCCTGCGTATGGAACAGGCAGCTAAAAAAAACCGGCGATTGGAGGATGAAGCAGGACAGCTGCACAGGGAGACTGTGAGCCTGCGAGAGCAGAATCATCAGTTGGAGCTGGATATGATCGGCCTGGAAGCCAGCCTGCGGGAGAGCAGAACCCTTGCCCGCGAGCGGCAGCAGCTGTTTGAACAGACCAGGCAGCAGATGGAGGAGGATTTTGCCAACCTGTCCCGAAAAATTCTGGCAGAGCAGGGGCATGTTCTCAGGGATCAACATGAGGATAACCTTGAAACGCTGTTACAGCCGGTACGGGAACAGCTTAATGGCTTCAGGAAAAGAGTGGAAGATGTCTATGACCGGGAATCGAGGGACAGGGTATCCCTGATCAAAGAGATTGAGCACCTCAAAAATCTCAATGAACGGATAGGTAAGGATGCGGTTAACCTTACCCGGGCTTTGCAGGGCAAGAACAAGCTCCAGGGACAATGGGGCGAAATGGTGCTGGAAAAACTGCTGGAAGAATCCGGTTTGCGTCCGGGCCCGGAGTTTGAAACACAGGTTTCCATCCGTGACAGCCGGGGAAAACTCAAACAGCCGGATGTTATCATCCACCTGCCGGGAAAACGTGACGTTATTATTGATGCCAAGCTCTCTCTCAACAGCTACCTTGAGGCCTGCCGGACCGGTGATGCAGAGCAACAGGAGTTGCACCTGAAAAGCCATATGGCATCATTATTAAAGCATATCAAGGAGTTGAGTTCCAAGCAGTATCAGCAGTTGTCCGGTTTGACAACGCTTGATTTCGTCCTGCTCTTTATTCCAGTGGAAGGAGGTTTTCAGGCTGCTGTCAGCAGGCAGCCTGACCTGCTCAGCCAGGCCATGCGCAGACGTGTCGTGATAGCGGGGCCATCCACCCTGCTGGCCATCCTGCGAACTATCCACCATATGTGGCGTCTGGATGAACAGGGCCGGAACAGTTTAGTTATTGCCAAAGAGGCTGGGAATTTATATGATAAATTTGTAGGGTTTGTTGAAGCCTTTACCGAGGTAGGCACTCGCCTTTCACAGGCGAAACAGAGCTGGCAACTGGCCGAGAAACGACTGGTTTCCGGCAGGGGAAATCTGATAAGCAGGGCTGAA
>CAZKBZ010000056.1:0-3177 GCA_964551175.1 uncultured Desulfobulbus sp. | reverse complement strand
ACTGGCCGAGAAACGACTGGTTTCCGGCAGGGGAAATCTGATAAGCAGGGCTGAAGCCCTTAAACGGCTTGGCGTTCAGCCGGGCAAACAACTGCCCGGAGACAGATGAAGCTGGAGTCACTGTACACACAACATAAGTTGTTAACGTAATCAAAATGGAGGCCTAAATGAAATCTATACACATCTTGGCAATTCTTTCTGTTTTACTGCTCACATCCTGTGCAAACATGAATAAAGCACAAATGGGTGGAGCAGGCGGAGCGGGAGCCGGAGCAATTATAGGCCAGGCAATTGGTCATAATACGGAGGCCACTCTGATCGGTGCGGTTGCCGGTGGCTTGCTTGGCTATATTATCGGCAATGAAATGGATAAATATGATCGCCAGCAGCTCAACCATGTCTACGAGCGGGGTGTGTCCGGTCAGACAAGTTCCTGGGTCAATCCGGACAAGGGTACCCAGTACAGGGTTACTCCACAGCCTGCCTATCAGAGTCCTGATAACCGGTGGTGTCGAAAGGCGGAAGTAACGGCAGTTATTGACGGTGAAACCAAGAAAACCTATACCACTGCCTGCCGTGATGATTATGGTCAGTGGCAGCTTCAGCAGTAGACTGTTGTAATGGTTGCCGGATCCTTTTCTGTCTCCACCTCCTCGCACATGGAATTTGTGGATATTACCGATCAGGTACAACAGGCAGTACATTCCTCAAACGTTGATAATGGAATCTGCTGCCTGTTTAATCCTCATACCACGGCCGGTCTCACCATTAACGAAGGGTGTGATCCGGCAGTACAGCACGATCTGCTCGGTGTCTTTCGAGAGATAGTGCCGCTCAAGTATCCCTACCGGCACGCAGAGGGTAACTCGCCGTCACACATGATGGCAACATTGACCGGCAGTTCACTTACCGTATTTATTGCCAACGGCCGGTTGCAGCTTGGCACCTGGCAGCGTCTCTTTTTCTGCGAGTATGACGGGCCAAGGAACCGGAAGGTCAACTGGAAGGTTTTGGCCGGATGAACGAGTTGGAAGAGCAGGGTCTGAATTTTCAGGAGATCTGTTTCGGCCTGGACCGGCAAACCGATGAGCGTTCCCTGGCTGTCTTTCTGCAGTTGTTCAGCAGGGATGAACTGTTGCAGACTCTTATTCCGCGCCTTGCCGATGAGGAGATCATCCAGCTGGTTGATCAGCTGACTGCGGTGTTACGAAAGCATCTGCAGGAAGCTGAATACCATGAGTTGTTTCTTGGTGATCCGGATCATCATCACCACTGATTTCTTTCCTTGCACTCCCTGTGTCCCTTATGAAACCAATCTGTAATCTGCGTCAGTATCTTGATGTTCTGCGCCGGGAAAATGAACTGCTGGTTGTCGACACCCGGGTGGATCCCTATCTGGAAATTGCGGAAATTCACCGCAGGGTCATTGGTCGGGGTGGCCCGGCTCTGCTTTTCAACAATGTAAATGGTTCGACCTTTCCGGTGGTCACCAATCTGTTCGGCACCAATCGCAGGCTGGAACTTGCCTTCGGCAGCAGGCCCCTTGATTTTGTCAGGGATCTGGTCAACCTGGTGGAACAGTTGATGCCGCCTTCGCTCTCCACCCTGTGGCAGGCAAAACCGCTGGCCATGCAGGGGCTGAAAATCGGTCTGAAAACTATCCGTTCAGCACCGATCATGGAAAACCTGCAGCAGCCCCCCAGGTTGAGTGAGCTGCCCATGCTGACTTCCTGGCATTCCGACGGAGGTGCCTTTGTCACCCTGCCCCTGGTTTACACCGAGCATCCGGATGGACGGGGACATAACCTGGGTATGTACCGTATCCAGCGCTATGACGATACCACCACGGGCATCCACTGGCAGATCCACAAAGGTGGCGGTTACCATTATTTTGCAGCGGAGCAGCGCAACCAGTCGCTTCCCATGACACTGTTCATCGGCGGGCCGCCGGCCCTGATGCTGGCAGCCATTGCGCCGCTTCCGGAAGATATTCCGGAGCTGATGCTGGCTTCCCTGCTCCAGGGAAAGAAGTTGTCCATGGCGGAAGATCCCCTGGGCGGACATCGGCTGGTGGCGGAAGCGGAATTTGCCGTCAAGGGCTCAGTTCCGCCCAAACTGCGGAGACCGGAAGGGCCGTTTGGTGATCATTACGGGTATGATTCCCTGACCCATGATTATCCGGTCTTTCAGGCAACACATCTCTACCACCGCAACAATGCCATCTATCCTGCAACAGTAGTTGGACGCCCCAAGCAGGAAGATTATTTTATCGGTGACTTTCTCCAGGAACTGCTCTCACCTCTGTTCCCGCTGGTCATGAACGGGGTACACCAGTTGAAGACCTTTGGTGAAACCGGTTTCCACTGCCTGGCAGCAGCGCGGGTCAGCAACCGTTATCCGAGAGAGGCCTTTGCAGCCGGACTGCGGATCCTGGGTGAAGGCCAGTTGTCACTCACCAAGTTTCTCATTGTCACAGATGGTTCCCTTGACGTTGCTGACTTTCCCCGTCTCTGGCAGCATGTGCTGGAGCGGATCCAGTGGGACCGGGATCTGTTTGTCTTTGCCAATGTCTCCCAGGATACCCTGGACTATACCGGCCCTTCTGTGAACAAAGGTTCCAAAGCCATGATGCTGGGGCTTGGCAAGGAAAAACTGCGTGAACTGCCTGCTGATTTCAACGGCAGCCTGCCGACTGGATGCAGCCATCCCAAGGTATTTCTGCCCGGCACACTGGTCGTCCAGGGTGAACCGTATGAGTCTAATGAAGAGCTTGGAATCCAGCTGGCTCAATGGCACGGAGTTTCCGACTGGCCGGTTATTCTATTGGTGGATTCAACTGCAGAGGCAACGATCAGTCTGCAGGAATTTCTCTGGACTTTTTTCACCCGTTTTGAACCGGCTGCCGACATTCACGGGGCAGCCCAGGATGTCAGTCGATTTCATGTCGGCCTGACCCCGCCCATTGTCTTTGACTGCCGGATGAAGCCCTGGTACACGGATGTGCTGGAAGTTGATCCGGCGACCAAAGAGCTTGTAGACTCAAAATATAATTCTATCATTCCTGCACAGTGGCGATGATTTTTCGGTTTTTTGCCCGCGGCCTTGTCAGCTAAAAAGGCCTGTTATGGAAGAGCGGTTACAAAAAATTCTGGCCCGGGCCGGTATCTGCTCAAGACG
>CAZKBZ010000055.1:0-17373 GCA_964551175.1 uncultured Desulfobulbus sp. | reverse complement strand
CTTGAAAAATTGCTCTTTTGCCCAATTTCTGTGTCGCAACGAAAAACAAAATGCCCACATATGCCTAATATGCTGCGCTTTTATTTTCCACTGCTCCTTGAACTTGAACAAAATTTCTAATTTTTCAACGTAGCCTAAAGTATTTTATTACCGAAATACCGCCGCTTCATGGAAGAATCCTGTCCAGCGGCGGTGTTTTTCACCTGCTGAAGCCACGTGCTCAGATTTCTTGATAAAACCTGTGCCGCTGTAAACCGGCTGATCGAATATCTTCTCTTTGGCCTGGGTTTTTCCATGGCCATTTTGGTGGCGGTCCAGGTTTTCTGTCGATATATCCTTAACTCGTCCCTGTTCTGGTCCGAAGAGCTGGCCCGGTACATGCTGGTCTGGCTCAGTTTTTTCGGAGCCACGGTTGCCTATTACCGTAATCTGCATCCCGGGGTTGATGCCCTGACCGCAAGACTCTCTGCCGGCAAACGGCGTATTACTCAACTGCTGGCCCATGCCGCTGCCATGGGGCTTGCCCTGATCATGGTAATCTCGGGAACGCAGTTTGCCTGGTTTGTCCGTCTGCAGATCTCACCGGCCCTGTCCATTCACAAGTGGCTCATCCTGATCGTCATTCCGCTCAGCGGAGTGCTGCTCTTTGTCTATGCACTGGCCTTTTTCCTGAAAATCCTGCAGCAGGAAAGCGCTTGACTTCTGAAATACTCCTTATCTCGCTCCTTGTTTTTTTTGCGATCAACACCCCGATCGCCATTGCCATCGGCGTAAGCTCAATTATTGCCATCATGCTCCAGGGGGATTTTCCGTTGATGATGATTGCCCAGCGCATGTTTTCAGGGACCGATTCTTTTCACCTGATGGCCGTGCCCCTGTTCATGTTTGCAGGCGTTCTCATGGAGGCGGGCGGTATCAGCCGCAGGATTATTGATTTTGCCAATGCCCTTGTGGGCTGGCTTCCCGGCGGACTGGCCGCAGTCACCATTGTTTCGGCCATGTTTTTTGCCGGTATTTCCGGCTCTGCAGCCGCCGATGCCGCAGCCGTGGGTGCCATCCTGATTCCGGCCATGAAGAAATCAGGTTACGATTCCGATTTTGCCGCAGCCGTGCAGGCCTCGGGCGGATCGATCGGGGTGATCATTCCACCCTCCATTCCCATGATTATTTTCGGTTTCCTGACCGGCGCCTCCATTGGCCAGCTTTTTGCTGCCGGGATCATCCCGGGTATTCTCATCGGATTGTCATTGATCATGGTCTCCTCCCTGATATCCATGAAACACGGCTATTCAGCAGCTATTCCATTTTCCCTGGCGGAAACATGGCGAACCTTCAGGCGCGCCCTACTGGCCATGGGCGCACCGATAATTATCCTGGGCGGTATCCTGACCGGAGTCTTTACAGCCACTGAATCCGCTGCCGTGGCCGTTGTGTATGCCCTGCTGGTGGGCATGTTTGTGTACAGAAAAATCGCAATTCAGGATCTTTTTCACCTGTTCCGGGACGGGGCCGTTACCTCGGGAATCGTCATGTTTATCATTGCCATGGCCTCAATTTTCAGTTGGATTGCAGCCATTGAAGATATCCCGGCCCAGCTGGCGGGCGGTCTGCTGTCGCTTACTGAAAATCCGATCATCCTGCTGCTGCTTATCAACCTGGTCCTGCTCGTTGCCGGTACCTTTGTCGAAACCACGGCATCCCTGATCCTGCTGGTTCCCATGATTACGGCCATGCTGCCGGCTCTGCACATCGATATCATCCAGCTGGGTGTCATCGTGGTCACCAACCTGGCCATCGGCATGCTCACCCCGCCCATGGGCATCTGCCTGATTGTATCATGCTCCATTTCCGGAGACAGCCTGGGGGCCATCAGCAGGCGGGTGCTGCCTTTCCTCGCCATTTTGATTGTTGACCTGCTGATAATTTCCTTTTATCCCCCGCTTACCATGTGGATGGCGGGATTGGTGGCAGGGTGATGTAAGTAAAAAGAGGAAGTAAAAAGAGTAAAAATGGTCGAGTAAAATTAATTCTCTATTATTACCCCGGCCCCTTTGTACCTTTTTTCGAACATTGCGAAACCATATTGTTGACATTGCGAAAATACACGCGTACCATGCGAATGTCCAACCTGTACAGCCAGTCAACCACTACAAGAGGAGGTCAAATTTATGTTGAAAAAAATTGCGTTAATCACAGCTGCAGCAGTGCTGAGCGTTCAAAATGTTAACGCCGGCATGGAGGAGGCAACGAAATGGATTAATGAAGAGTTTCAGCCTTCAGCACTGTCGAAAGAGGATCAGCTGAAGGAAATGGAATGGTTCATCAATGCGGCCAAACCTTTCAAAGGCATGGAAATCAACGTGCTGTCAGAAACCATTCCCACGCATGAGTATGAATCCAAAACCCTGACCAAAGCTTTTGAGGAAATAACCGGCATCAAGGTGAACCATCAGTTACTTGGCGAAGGTGAAGTGGTACAGGCCGTGCAGACCCAGATGCAGACCAAGCGCAACCTGTATGATGCCTATATCAATGACTCTGATCTGATCGGCACCCATTCACGCCTGCAGCTTGCGGTAAATCTGACTGACTGGATGGCGGGCGAAGGCAAGGATGTAACCAACCCCAACCTGGATGTGGATGATTTTATAGGTAAATCCTTTACAACCGGGCCGGATGGTAAACTGTATCAACTTCCTGATCAGCAGTTTGCCAACCTGTACTGGTTCCGAAAGGACTGGTTTGATCGTCCCGAGCTGCAGGAAAAATTCAAGAAAATTTACGGCTATGATCTGGGTGTACCTGTGAACTGGTCTGCCTATGAAGATATTGCCGAATTCTTTTCAGTTCATGTCAAGGAAATTGACGGAGTCAAAGTCTATGGTCATATGGATTATGGTAAACGGGCACCTGATCTTGGCTGGCGTATGACCGATGCATGGTTGTCCATGGCAGGTGCCGGCAGTAAAGGCCTGCCTAACGGTGTCCCTGTCGATGAATGGGGTATTCGGATGGAAAAAGGCAGCTGTAACCCTGCAGGTGCTTCGGTATCACGGGGCGGTGCCGCCAATGGCCCTGCTGCAGTATATGCGATCCGTAAATGGGATGAGTGGCTGCGAAAATATGCGCCCCCGGGAGCAGCCAGCTATGACTTCTACCAGTCTCTCCCGGCGCTGTCCCAGGGAAATGTCGCCCAGCAGATCTTCTGGTACACAGCATTCACAGCATCCATGGTGGCCCCTAAATCCGAGGGAAACAACACTGTTGATGATAATGGGAAACCATTGTGGCGTATGGCTCCGTCCCCTCATGGCCCTTACTGGGAAAAAGGCCAGAAACTGGGGTATCAGGACGCCGGTTCCTGGACACTGTTCAAATCAACACCGGTTGACCGCCGTAAGGCAGCATGGCTGTACGCACAGTTCGCGGTTTCTAAAACCGTGGATGTCAGAAAAAGCCATGTCGGTCTGACTTTTATTCGTGAGAGTACTATTAATCATGATTCTTTTACTGAGCGTGCACCCAAGCTTGGCGGACTGGTTGAATTTTACCGTTCTCCTGATCGGGTCATGTGGTCACCCACCGGTATAAACGTTCCTGACTATCCAAAGCTGGCACAAATCTGGTGGCAGCAGATCGGGGATGTAAATTCGGGTGCATTTACGCCACAGCAGGCAATGGACCGTCTGGCTGAGGAAATGGATCTCGTAATGGCACGTATGCAGAAAGCTGATGAGAAAGCCAATACTTATGGTGGTTGCGGCCCTCGCCTGAATCCCAAAACAGATCCTGAAGAGTGGTTAAAAAAACCGGGTTCTCCCAAGGCCAAGGTGAATGAAAAGCCTAAGGGCGAGACTGTTAATTATGATGAACTTGTTAAACGCTGGAATAAATGACGAGCTGGCGGATAACTGATCGGATATCCCGGGGCCTGAATAAAACAGGCTCCGGGATATCAAGGTAGTATTTGTCATATAATCAAGGCATTACATGCAAAAAGAAATCAGTGGACGACAGCGTTTGATCATGGAATTTCTCCGTGAACACGGTTCCGTACAGGTGGATGAGCTGTCTGCGCATCTTCAGGTCACCCCGCAAACCATACGGCGTGACCTGAACCGGCTATATGAACTCAATCTGGTTCTACGCGTTCGCGGCGGAGCAGTTATCAAGGATCCCGATGAAAATCTCGGGTATGGCGCCAGAAAGATTCTGATGGCTGAAGAAAAAACAGCAATAGCCAGGCTGACAGCCCGGATTATCTCTGACAACTCTTCAATGTTTATCAACCTCGGAACCACCACTGAGCGTGTAGCTGATTTCCTGGTAGATCGAACAGGTATTTTGGTGATCACCAACAACATTAATGTGGCGAGTACTCTGTGGCCACATCGTGGTGTTGAGGTCATGATTGCCGGCGGTACGATTCGTCATTCAGATGGTGGTATCGTCGGAACCAGTACTGAAGAGTTTATCGACAAGTTCAAGCCTGATTATGCGGTCATCGGTTGTTCCGCCATCGATGAGAGCGGTGAATTCTTTGATTATGATCTACGTGAAGTTCGTGTAACACAGGCTATTATCCGGCAGGCTCGCTCCGTTATCCTTACCACTGATTCGATGAAGCTGGAGCGGCGTGCCCCGGTTAAAGTCGGTACTCTGTCTGATATTGACATGCTGGTCACCGATGACGGTATTGCAGATGAGTTTGTTGAAGTCTGCCGCCAGAACGATGTTGCAGTGAAAATTGCAAAACCATCTGTGTAGACAGAGACGAAGGGGACGATTTAATGACTATTGAATTACGGAATGTCACCTTCCGGGTCGGCGCAGAACATTATATCTATGAAACAAATCTCAGCTTTGAACCGGGTGGATTCAATATTTTGTTAGGTACCACGCTCAGTGGTAAAACAACCCTGATGCGGTTGATGGCTGGTCTGGAGAGACCCACGACCGGTGAAATCTGGGCTGGCGGAAAGAACGTGACCGGTGTCCCTGTGCAGCGACGCAGCGTTGCAATGGTTTACCAGGCCTTTATCAATTATCCAAGTTTTACAGTATACGACAATATCGCCTCCCCCCTGAAGGTTGCCGGCCTGGGTAAAAAAGAAATCGACGAGCAGGTTCATCGATTTGCCGACCTGTTACAACTGACACCCATGCTCCACAGGTTACCGAAAGAACTTTCTGGTGGCCAGCAGCAGAGGACAGCACTTGCAAGGGCGCTGGTCAAGGGTGCTGATCTCGTTTTACTGGACGAACCCCTGGCCAATCTTGATTACAAACTGCGCGAAGAACTGCGCGGCGAGTTGCCGAAATTGTTTACAGATACAGGGGCTACCGTTGTGTACGCTACCAGTGAACCACTGGAAGCCCTTATGTTGGGCGGCCACACAGCAACACTCAAAGAAGGTCGTGTTGTACAGTTTGGCAAGACTGCTTCGATTTATCGCAAGCCGGCTACGCTGGAAAGTGCCCAGGTTTTCTCTGATCCACCGATCAATACGGCGACCATAACGAAACGGAAAAACAAAGTTTATCTGGGTGAGATTGCTTCCTGGAAGCTTCCTGGAAAGCTGGCTGATTTGCCGGACGGCAACTACAGGATGGCCCTCAGACCACACCATCTGCTGCCGGAAGGTAAAGGGGTAAAGGTTGAGGGTGTGGTCCAGATTGCTGAAATCAGTGGCTCAGAAAGTATAATACGCATAAATATTGATGGGAATATCTGGGTCAGTGAAACACACGGCATTCACTCTTTTGAGTTTGGTGAAAAGGTTTGTTTTGTCTTTAATGCAAGGCACTGCATGTATTTCGATGGTGATGGCAGGTTGATTGAACATTAACTCGGACAGTTGCAACATGGCAAGAATCAGATTTAAAAATGTAAGGCATGCTTATCCACCGCCCAGGGGACAGGAACCGGTGTATGCGTTAAAAGAAATCAACCTGGTTTGGGATGACGAAGGTGCCTATGCCCTGTTGGGTCCTTCAGGCTGCGGCAAGACAACATTGCTGAACACCATTTCCGGTCTGTTGACACCGTCAGAAGGTGAAATCTATTTTGACGGGCAGGATGTGACGAATCTGCCCACTTCAGAAAGACAAATCGCCCAGGTGTTTCAGTTCCCGGTTGTCTACGATACAATGACCGTTTTCAATAATCTTGCTTTCCCGCTGCGTAACCGGGGAATGGATGAGGCTGTTGTAAAACAACGTGTCGAGCAGATTGCGGAAATGCTTGATCTGACTGCCAGCCTCAATAAACGGGCATCCGGACTGACCGTGGACGGCAAGCAGAAGATTTCTTTGGGCCGTGGACTTGTGCGCTCAGATGTCAATGCGATTCTTTTTGATGAGCCGTTAACTGTCATTGATCCACACCTGAAATGGCAACTTCGTTCAAAATTGAGGGAACTGCACCAGCAGATCGGAGTGACCATGATTTATGTCACCCACGACCAGGTGGAGGCATTGACTTTTGCCGACAGGGTTGTTGTCATGTATGACGGCACTGTGGTCCAGGTGGGTACCCCGGTCGAATTGTTCAACCAGCCCAAACACACCTTTGTCGGTTACTTTATCGGCTCTCCAGGTATGAATATCCTGCCCTGCACAATCTACCAGGGCCAACCTGTTTTTCATGACAACCTCCTCAGTACCGCATTTCCGGTCAGCAATAACTTGAGCGGCAGACTGGAAGTCGGCATACGTCCGGAATTTGTTTCGTTTGCAGATGAGGGTATTCCTGTGATTATTGAGAAAGTTGAAGATCTGGGCCGTTATCAGCTGGTAACGGTGAAACATGCATCTGAAGAGATCAAGATAGTGGTCAGGGAAGACCAGATCATCCCGTCGGAAAGTCCCAGGATACAATTCAGCCCTGAACAGACAAGAGTTTATCGTGATGGCTGGGTTGTTGAGAGGGCTGATCATGAATAAGACCATAAACAATAAAGCCTGGTGGCTTGTCGTACCTGTTTTGCTGCTGATGGCGTTTAATGCTTTTATTCCGCTGATGACAGTGGTCAACTACGCCTTCCAGGAAACATTTGGAAATAATGTTTTTTTCTGGGAAGGCACGACCTGGTTTGAGCAGGTGTTGCGCTCGAGCCGTTTTCACGATGCCCTCATACGCCAGTTGCTTTTCACCGGCATGATTCTGGCCATCGAAGTGCCACTCGGCATCGGTGTCGCTCTCACCATGCCGCGCAAAGGACCCTGGGTGTCGGTTTGTCTGGTGTTGATGGCTTTGCCTCTTTTAATTCCCTGGAATGTTGTCGGAGCGATGTGGAATATTTTCGCTCTTCCTGAGATAGGCCTGCTCGGTCACACATTGAACTCCATTGGCATAGATTATAATTTTACCCGACAGCCGGTATCCGCATGGATGACCACCGTGGTTATGGATGTGTGGCACTGGACTTCCCTGATCGTGTTGCTCTGTTACGCGGGATTGAGTTCGATACCCGATGATTATTACCAGGCTGCACACATCGACGGTGCAAGCCGCTGGGCAATATTCAGGTACATCCAGCTGCCGAAAATGAAAAGGGTGCTGACCATTGCCATACTACTGCGCTTCATGGACAGTTTTATGATTTATACCGAACCGTTCGTGTTGACGGGTGGTGGACCTGGCAATACAACTACCTTTCTGTCGATCGACTTGGTCAAGATCGCGCTTGGTCAGTTTGACCTGGGACCGGCTGCGGCAATGTCGCTGATTTACTTCCTGGTGGTTCTGCTTATCTGCTGGGTATTTTATACCATCATGATGCGTAACGAGGAGCAGTAACATGATTCATCCACGCAAATGGCTGGTTCCGACACTCTATATCCTGTTTCTCATGTTGCCGATTTACGGTCTGCTTGCGATGTCGTTTAAGACCACAGGAGAAATACTGGGTGGTTTCTCGTTTTTTCCCCAGGAATTCACCCTTGCCAATTACAAGGTTATTTTCACAGATCCGACCTGGTACAAGGGATATATTAATTCAATCATATACGTGATGATGAATACCTTGCTGTCGGTGACGGTGGCGTTACCTGCAGCCTATGCGTTTTCACGATATAGGTTCCTCGGAGACAAGCATCTCTTCTTCTGGCTGCTGACCAACCGTATGGCGCCGCCGGCAGTTTTTGCGTTACCTTTTTTTCAGTTATATTCAGCAATCGGCCTGTTTGACACCCATATCGCCGTGGCTCTTGCCCACTGCCTGTTCAATATACCTCTGGCGGTATGGATTCTGGAGGGCTTTATGTCCGGCGTACCAAAGGAACTGGATGAAACAGCATACCTGGACGGCTACAGCTTCTGGAGATTTTTCATTCGTATTTTTCTTCCGACTATTGCTGCAGGTATTGGTGTCGCCATGTTTTTCTGCTTCATGTATTCGTGGGTTGAACTGTTGCTGGCCAAAACATTGACCTCGGTTGCGGCCAAGCCCATTGCAGCAACAATGACACGCACAGCGAGCAGTTCAGGGTATGAATTAGGCCTGCTGGCAGCTGCCGGTTCATTGACCATTGTACCCGGTGCGATCGTCATCTATTTTGTGCGTAACTATATTGCCAAAGGATTTGCCCTCGGTCGGGTTTAGTCAAATAAGGAGAGGATCATGGGATTGTCTTGGATGGCATGGACCTGGCCGACAGCCAGTTTCTTCATAGTTATTGTGCTGTCTATTGTTGTAATGGGTATATGGGAACATTTCAGTCCAGGCGGGAATCCGAGGCGGGGTATACTTGGCCTTGATACAACACGAGGTGACAGGTTGTTCATCTCTTGGCTGGGGACCGGCTTCATCAATCTGGCCTGGCTGGCCTTTGCCGGACCGCCGTTGTGGGGAGGACTTGCAATGTCCATTGCCTGGTTTGTTTTTGTCTTTAAATTCGTGTAGGAAGACGCAGGGATTTTTTCCGCCTGATTTTTTTTGAAACTGAGACAGCAATTCGTCAAAGAGCCAGAGACTGACATTTTACCTATATGTTTCAGGGTAAGGGGAATACGACGATAAAGCCGGTGTGAAAACCGCTTATCAGCAGCTGTTTTCAAGGACAAATTACGAGGAGCACTTTTTTCTTTTCTTAAGGCAATTTTTCAAGGTAGCCTTAAGCCGCAAATCAGAAACCAAGGTGTCAAAGTGGATAGTCATATATTGAGTATCGACCAGGGGACGACAAGTACGCGGGCCATCCTGTTTGACCGGAACGGTCATCCGGTTTTTTCATCACAGCTTGAATTCAGACAATATTTCCCAAAAGACGGGTGGGTTGAGCACGACCCCGAAGAGATCTGGTCGACGACCCTTTCCGTGGTGCAGGACACCATCAGTTTTGCCAAAGAAAAAGCACTGGCAATAATCGCCATCGGCATAACGAATCAACGGGAAACAACCGTAGTATGGGACAGAGCCACAGGTAATCCTTTATACAACGCGATTGTCTGGCAAGATCGACGCACAGCCGGTTTTTGCGATACATTACGTGAACAGGGAATGGAAGAATTAATTGCCGGCAAGACCGGTCTGATTCTTGATCCTTATTTCTCCGGCACCAAACTTAACTGGCTGCTTGAAAATGTCGAGGCTGCCCGTGAACGTGCAGTACGAGGAGATCTCGCCTTTGGCACGATCGACACTTTTCTGATATGGCGTCTGACGGGTGGAAGATCTCATGTCACTGATGCAACTAACGCATCACGCACAATGTTGTTCAATATCCACGATCAGTGCTGGGATGAGGAGATATTAGACAGGTTATCCGTGCCAGAGTCCATGTTGCCGGAAGTGCTGGACTGCGCGGCTGATTTTGGCATAACCAGCCAGTCTGTTCTGGGAGCTGAGATTCCGATAACCGGGGTGGCCGGAGATCAGCAGGCAGCGTTAGTCGGCCAGGCCTGTTTTGAACCGGGTATGATCAAAAGCACCTATGGGACGGGATGTTTTATGGTGCTGAATACGGGAGATCAGGCTTTATCATCACAAAATAAATTACTGACCACCATTGGTTATCGGCTCAATGGCAAAACAACCTATGCACTTGAAGGATCAATCTTTGTTGCCGGAGCGGCTGTGCAGTGGCTTCGTGATTCCCTCGGCATCATAGAGAATGCCGGACAAACAGAATCCATGGCATCTTCCTTGGATTCTAATAAAGGCGTTTATCTCGTTCCCGCATTTACAGGACTTGGAGCACCGCATTGGGACCCTGATGCACGAGGTGCTATCTTTGGTATAAGTCGGGATACAGGACCCGCAGAATTTGTGCGGGCAACCCTTGAATCTGTTTGTTACCAGACGTTTGATTTGCTCGATGCCAAACGTAAAGATGGTGTGCAGGCCCGACAGCTGAGGGTTGACGGCGGTATGGTGGACAATGACTGGTTATGCGGATTTCTGGCTGATATTATCAACATCAGGGTAGAACGACCCGTTATCACCGAAACAACAGCACTTGGTGCAGCTTTTTTAGCAGGCCTGCAGGTTGGCCTTTTTGAATCTTTAGATGCGATTTCAAAAAGCTGGAAGATTGACCAGGTTTTTGAGCCAAAGATGGAATTTGGTGAGAGACAGAGCCTGCTGGCGCACTGGCATGATGCTGTGAACAAAGTCAAAACAGCAACATAATGCACCCATAAACATATCATTTTCAAGAGAGAATGAGTCAACATCTTTCGTTGTTTACCCGCCGAAGTAATTCGTTGCATCTCAATGGTTTGATCATTTATAATGCTTTGAATCAAAAGAAAAAATGAAAATAACAATTATCGGATCCGGGGCCATGGGCTGTCTGTTCGGTGGTCTGCTTACTGAGGCCGGGCAGGATGTACGGCTGCTGGATGTCTGGCCGGAGCATGTCAAGGCATTGAACGAAAAAGGGCTTTCCATGTTCCGCGAGAGCAGGGAGAGAGTCATCAGGGTGCAGGCCACGATGGACCCTGATGAAATAGAAGAAACCGATCTGGCCCTGATCTTTGTCAAGCATTCCCAGACCAGGGAGGCAGCGAAAACAGCGGTTCGGTTGCTTGGCGATACAGCAGGCCATATCCTGACCCTGCAGAACGGCATGGGCAATGCGGAGATTATTGCAGATGTTGCCGGTTCCGGCAGGGTTATCTGCGGGACCACCGCCCAGGGGGCCATGCTGTTGGGACCGGGCCGTATCCAGCATTCAGGTATCGGTAAGACCATCATCGGGATGTGGGACCGGGATCGTCAAGCGATTGTGGATGAGGTGGCAGCGGTTTTCTCAGCAGCAGGGATTGCAACCAGTGGAGTGAACGATATCAGGCCGGTAATCTGGTCCAAACTGTTTGCCAACGTGGGAATCAATGCTGTCACCGCACTGACCAATATCAGAAACGGTCAGCTGCTGGACCTTGATGCAAGCCGTGAGCTGGTGAAAGAAGCTGTCTTTGAGGCTATTGCCGTGGCCCGGGCTCTGCAGATTCCTGTGGACGATAATGCGCTTGAAAATGTTTATGGTATTGCCGAGGCAACGGCCACAAACCGGTCATCCATGGGCCAGGATGTGGACGCACGCAGGCCTACGGAAATTGATGCCATTAATGGCTATATTGTCCGCAGGGCAGAAAAATCAGGAATAAACGTTCCTGTTAACCGATGTTTGACCAGTCTGATTAAAACCCTGCAGGCCCATTATTGATTGTTTCTTTTGTTCTCTTTTCGTGCAGGATTCTCCTCTAAAATCATCCTGTCAGGCGGTTGTCAAATATCACCTGATGGGGTATGGTATATTCCCGTCAGGTTTTTCGTAAAACAACGGGCAGTGTTTCAGGCTGCCATTTTCTATTTTTCGCTCACAGGGATGGTGGCATGGATATACAGCCGAGTAACAAAACAAAATTCATCTTTATCACCGGAGGCGTTCTTTCCTCCCTGGGCAAGGGACTTGCCGCAGCCGCCATCGGAGCCCTGCTGGAAAGCCGGGGCATGACCGTTACCTTCCAGAAACTCGATCCCTACATCAACGTCGATCCCGGCACCATGAACCCTTTCCAGCACGGCGAGGTGTATGTCACCGATGACGGGGCTGAGACCGACCTGGACATGGGCCATTACGAGCGCTACACCAATGCGGTCATGGCCCAGATCAACAACTACACCTCGGGCAGGATCTACTACTCGGTGATCATGAAGGAACGGCGAGGCGAATACCTGGGCGGCACTGTCCAGATGATCCCCCACATCACCGATGAAATAAAACGTGCTGTCATGCAGCTTGACGGCAGCGTGGATGTGGCCATCATTGAGATAGGCGGCACCGTGGGTGATATTGAAGGGTTGCCCTTTATCGAGGCCATCCGCCAGTTGCGGGGGGACCTGGGCCGGGAAAATTCCCTGTTCATTCACCTGACCCTGGTGCCCTATATCAAGACTGCTGGAGAGATCAAGACAAAGCCCACCCAGCACTCGGTCAAGGAATTGCTGGCCTCGGGTATCCAGCCGGATATTCTCATGTGCCGCACCGAGGTGCCGCTGGATCAGTCAATAAAGAAAAAAATTGCTCTGTTTTGTAATGTTGAACCGCAGTCGGTTATCACCGCCATAGACGTGGATACCATCTACGAGGTGCCGCTGCGGCTGCACGAAGAGGGTGTAGACGACCGCATTCTGGAAAAACTGGGCATCTGGACCGGAGCGCCCAATGTCAAACCCTGGGAACAGCTGGTCTATAAAATCAAGCACCCGAAGCATGCGGTGACCATCGGGATCACCGGCAAATATGTGGACCTGAAAGAGGCGTATAAAAGTCTGCATGAAGCTCTGGTGCATGGCGGCATTGCCAATGATGCACGGGTGGAGCTGAAGTATATTGCCGCTGATGAACTGGAAACCGGTGAGGCCCTGGATGCGCTCAAAGAGTGTGACGGTATCCTTGTACCCGGCGGATTCGGCAGCCGCGGCATGGAGGGAAAGATCAGCGCTGTAGCCTATGCCCGTGAGCACAAGGTACCGTTTTTCGGGATCTGTCTGGGTATGCAGCTGGCAGTGGTTGAATTCGCCCGTGCCGTTGCAGGTATGGAAAGTGCCCACTCCATGGAATTTGAAGAGAATCCCGCCTATCCGGTGATCTACCTGATGAAGGAATGGTATGATTTCCGTACCGGCAAAACCGAAGTACGGGACGAAAATTCCGACATGGGCGGCACTCTTCGCTTAGGTGCCTATCCCTGCAGACTGGTTGAGGGAACCCTGGCCCATACTGCGTACCAGCAGGATGAGATCAGCGAACGCCACCGTCATCGTTATGAGTTCAACAACCTTTTCCGGGAACAGCTGGAAAAAGCTGGCCTGGTGATCAGTGGTGCCTCACCTGACGGCACCCTGGTTGAGATTGTGGAACTTGCTGATCATCCCTGGTTTCTGGGCTGTCAGTTCCATCCCGAATTCAAGTCAAAACCGATGCTGCCTCATCCCCTGTTCCGTGATTTTATCAAGGCCGCACTGGACTGTAAAAAAAGGTAACCTGTTATGAAATCCATGATTGTTTCCGCCTCCGAGGTTGAGGCAACTCCCATTGGTGTGGCCGAGGGTACCTCGATGCAGGTGTTGATTCCGGCAACGGTTGCACCTGATTTCAGCATGCGCCGTTTTACCATCAAGGCGGGGGGATCCATGCCTAATCATACCAACACGGTTGAGCATCTCCAGTATGTGTTGTCCGGTTCGGCCGAGGTCGGAATCGGCGACAAGGTGTACAGTCTGAAAAAGGATGAGGCGCTTTTTATCCCGGCCGGTGTGCCTCACTGGTACAAGGCTTCTGCAGATGAGGATTATGTTTTTCTCTGTCTGATTCCCAACAGGGAAGACAGTATTGATCTGGTCGATGCTCCATGAAAACCGTTGAAATAAACAATCTGCCCGGGGGCGAAGTTATCCTGGTCGGTCCGGATCAGCCCCTGCTGCTTTTAGCCGGCCCCTGTGTGCTTGAATCCGGCGAAATGGCCTGGGAGATTGCCCGGGAGATGAAAGCAATTTGCCTGCGGCTGGGAATTTCCTATGTCTTCAAGGCCTCTTTTGACAAGGCCAACCGGACTTCGCTTGATTCTTTCCGCGGACCCGGCCTGGAAAAGGGACTGCGCCAGCTTGGCCGAATCCGTGAGGAAGTGGGAGTTGCCGTGGTGTCTGATATCCACGAGACCAGCCAGATGGAAATGGCTGCCGACTACCTGGATATAATCCAGATTCCGGCCTTTCTCTGCCGCCAGACTGATCTGCTGGTGGCTGCGGCCAAATCTGGCAGGCCTGTCAATCTGAAAAAAGGTCAGTTTGTCTCACCCTGGGATATGGAACATGCTGTCAACAAGCTGCGGGCTGCAGGCTGTGAACGTATCCTGCTCACGGAACGGGGTGCCGGTTTCGGCTATAACAACCTGGTCGTGGATATGCGTTCTCTGCCGGTGATGCGTTCCCTTGGTTGTCCGGTTGTTTATGACGCAACCCATTCAGTCCAGCTGCCTGGCGGTCTGGGCGGCAGGTCCGGTGGACAACGGGAGTTTATTCCGCCTTTGACCCGGGCCGCCATGGCTGCAGGAATTGACGGCTTGTTTATGGAGGTACATCCTGATCCGGACAAGGCCCTGTGCGATGGTCCCAACTGCTGGCCTTTGGATGAGGTGGAAATGCTGCTGAAACAGTTGCTGGCAGTGCGTACGGCTGTAAGCGGAGTGTAACCATTCATGACCCTTGTATCAACGCGCGATAATACCGTGGTGCCCAATGAAACCCGGCAGTCAACCCTGCTGCGTGCAAAAGAGGTTCAACTGCTGCTTCTTGATGTCGATGGAGTGCTCACAGACGGGACAATCATCTACACCCATGACGGAGGGGAATCCAAGGGGTTTAATACTCAGGACGGTTTCGGCCTGCGCATCCTGCAGGATGCAGGTGTTGCCGTCGGGCTGATCACTGCGCGAACTTCTGAAGCCGTCTCCCGGCGGGCTGCTGATCTGGGCTTTGCTCATCTCTACCAGGGGCGTAAGGACAAGGAGGCTGTGTATCAGGAAATTCTTGAAAAAACCGGGCTCAGTCCGCAGCAATCCGCGTACATGGGGGATGACCTGCTCGATCTTCCCCTGCTCCTGCAGGTGGGGTGCTCCTTTGCTCCGGCCAATGCCGTGGCCGTAGTTCGGCGGCGGGTTCATTACACTACGGCTCTTTCCGGCGGTCATGGAGCTGTCCGTGAGGTCTGTGAACTGATCCTGGAGGCCCGGGGGCAGCTGGACTCCATCCAGGCAGCTTTTACACGATGATCAGAAATCCCCGTAATCTGCTCTGGATTATTCCGCTAGGCCTGCTGCTCAGCAGCCCGCTCTGGAAATCATACGTGGAGAACTTTCTCAAGCCCCGTGGCGGTTATGACGCCACGGTTGCCGAGGCTTACAAGAGCAAGTCCCAGTCGTTTATCCTGGATCATATCACCATCACGCTCACTTCAAACGGTCAGGTCGAGTGGAAGGTCAATGCTGAACGTGCGTTTACCGGCAAGACGGATCGAGAGATCGGCATGATCCAGGTTGATGCCCTCTATACCGGCAGGGGGAAAGAGCCCATCTCGATTACCTCTAATCGGGGCACCTACCTGATGGATGATCGACACCTGATTTTAATTGATAACGTGGTGGTGCGTAAGCCGGACAGTAAAGAAGAGCTGTATACCGATCTTCTCCATTACTACGATGAAACCAAGATGGTGGTCAGTCCTGTTGATGTTGATATCAGGGGGAGGAAGTTCAGTCTGCAGGCCGGTAGAATGGATTATGATCTGTCCAGTGATGCTTATGACTTTAATGAGCGGGTGAAGGTGGAATTTTAGGGTAAGTCCTCACAGGCCCCCCATCTTTGCACGATCGTATCTGCCCACATAGTGGCGCTATAGTGAACAGATGCGATCGTATAAATCTGGGGCACCTGTAAGAACTTACAGCTCCGAGGTAAAAAAAATCACGGTTATTGATCCTGTGAGGATTTACGTTTTAGTTTGTTGGATGAGAAGGTGAAAGGTAGAAGGCATTAATTCCAGAAAGTGAGTAAAAATTATTATGCTGAAGATAAATGAAAATTATTTAAAATTGCAGGCCTCGTATCTGTTTTCCGATATTGCCAAACGGGTTGCAGCCTTCCAGGAGGCCAACCCGGATATGGATGTGATTAAACTGGGTATCGGTGATGTAACCCGGCCCCTGCCGGGGGCCTGTATTGAAGCCTTTCACCGGGCAGTGGATGAAATGGCGACAGACAGCGGTTTCCGCGGCTACGGGCCGGAACAGGGATATCCCTTTCTGCGGGAAGCCATTGCAGCAAACGATTTTCAGGACCGGGGAGCGGAGATCAGCGCAGACGAGATCTTTGTCTCAGATGGTGCCAAGTGCGATACCGGCAACATCCAGGAACTGTTCAGTATCGATGCCAGGGTGGCGATCCCGGATCCGGTCTATCCGGTCTACCTGGATACCAATGTCATGGCAGGGCGTACCGGCGAGTTTGTCGATGGCCGTTACCAGGGGCTCGTCTACCTGGATTCCACAAAGGAGAATAACTATGTTCCGGATCTACCCGCAGAGCCGGTTGACCTGATCTATCTCTGTTTTCCCAACAATCCCACCGGCTCAACAGCCACAAAAGGGCAGTTGCAGACCTGGGTGGATTATGCACGGGAGAACAAGGCTCTTATCCTGTTTGATGCCGCTTACGAGGCTTTTATCCGTGATGATTCCCTGCCCCATTCCATCTACGAGATCGAGGGTGCCAGGGAGGTGGCCATCGAATTCCGTTCCTTTTCCAAGAACGCGGGATTTACCGGTACCCGCTGTGCCTATACCGTGGTGCCCAGGGAGTGCATGGCCTATGATGCGTCCGGTTCCAGACAACCTGTTCATCCCCTTTGGAACCGTCGTCACAGCACCAAGTTCAACGGAGTGTCCTATCCGGTGCAGCGGGCGGCAGAGGCAGTGTATTCGGAAGCAGGCAAGGCGCAGATCCGTGAGCTGGTCGGCTATTATCTGAACAACGCGGATCTGATTGCCAGTTCCGTTGAAAAACTCGGCTTTTCCCACGTGGGCGGAGACAACTCCCCCTACATCTGGATTTGGGGTGAGCGCGACTCCTGGGAGTTTTTTGATATGCTCCTCAACAGGGCCGGCGTGGTCTGTACCCCGGGCGCTGGATTCGGCAAATGCGGCCAGGGCTATATCCGTCTGTCCGCCTTTAACTCATATAAGAATGTTGCCCGGGCCATGGAGCGGATAAGTAACGCGTTGGCAGAGTAACACATTACAGGCTAGCTTGAAAAAATTGCCTTTTCGCCCGATCTCTGTGTCACAGGAAAATGAAAAATGCTCAC
>CAZKBZ010000054.1:15152-17496 GCA_964551175.1 uncultured Desulfobulbus sp. | reverse complement strand
AGAAGGGGACTATATCAGATAGATTCCAGCCTGTCCACTATTGCGGCCGCAAGCAGCGGGATCATCAGTTCGTGGTGGCCGGTAAAGTTGAAGCCCCTGCCGCCCTCAAGCGTGGGACGCTGAACCACGTTGACGGCAGGCCGGTAGTGGCGGATAAAGTCAAAGTTTGCAGTGGTGAATTTTCTGACCTCATAGCCCAGGTTGCGGACCACGGTCAGGGCCTTGAGAAAGACCTCGGGCAGCAGGACCGCTGAGCCGATATTGCAATAGACCCCGCCTTCCAGACCGCTGACCAGGCGGCAGAAGACCTGGAAATCGTGGTAGCTGGTCCGGCCGATGGCTGCTCCGTCGGCACCCGGATGGATGTGAATAATGTCGGTCCCGATGGCCACGTGAACGGTCACCGGAATGTTCATCATGCGTGCCCGGGCAAGCAGGCTCTGGTCGTTAAACGGAAAATTCTGTCTGAGCAGTTCATTGCCAACTGCCTCACCCAGGCCGATACCCTCTTTCGCCCCGGTGTTGATACCATTGTTGAGGACCTCTCCTGTCTCCCTTGCTGCCCCGAAAGCACCCTTGCCCAGCACATCACCAACTTCTTCCGAGGTCCGGCCTACCATGGCGATTTCCGTATCATGGATTATACCGGCTCCGTTCAGGGCAATGGCCGAGATAATGTTGCGTTCCATGAGGTCAATCAGGATCGGGTTCAGGCCGACCTTGATGACATGGGCCCCCATGCCGAGCAGGAGAGGCCGCTTGTTCCCAATCGCTGTGGCCACCCGCCGGACAAATTCCGGAAAATCTCTACCGGCAAATTGAGCCGGCAGTCCGGCCAGGAGTTCCTGAACGGTCATGCCGGGACGGACGGGTCGTGCGAAATCATCAACAGTAACCTTGGAATGACGATCGTGCAGGGAATAGGTGTGCAGCCTGCTGAAATCAAGCGGTTTGACGGTTTGTCTGGTCATAAGTACTGCTGTCAGCCGGTGAAAATGGACTTTTCCACTATTTCACAGAGTACATGCTCCAGCCAGAGATGAGTTTCCTGGATACGTGGCGTTGAGTCTGAAGGGACATTGAGGATCAGTTCACAGTTGCGGGCAAGATCTTCCGCAACACTTCCTTCCCCGCCGGTGAGGGCTGCAGTTTTCAAGCCGATTTCCCGAGCGGTTGCCATTCCCTTGATCACGTTGGCCGAGGTACCTGATGTGGAAATGCCCAGGGCCATGTCTTCGGGCTTTCCCAGTGCCTGGATCTGTTTGACAAAGACAAGATCAAAAGAAAAATCATTGCCGATGGAGGTGAGTATGGATGTGTCGGTGGTCAGGGCAATTGCTGGCAGGGGGCGCCTGTTGATGAGGAACCTGTTGACAAACTCGGCTGCCATGTGCTGGGCATCGGCAGCACTGCCGCCGTTGCCGAAGATAAGCAGTTTGCCGCCATCATTAAAGGTTTCAACAATCTGACCGGCCAGTTCAATGATTTTTTCAGTAGATTCTCTGGCAAAGGCTTCCTTTGCCATGATTGACTGGACAAGGTTTGTGGAAATGATTGTTTTCATAATCATATGTATGAATAAAAAAAACAGATACTGTCAAACAAAAAAAGCGTTTCCATGTCACCATGACACGGAAACGCTTTGTCCACAGCCAAAGGAAAAAGAATCAGCTCAGCTGGCTCAAAATTTCTTCTGAGATTTCCTTGATGCCCTTGGAGCCGTCCACGGAGATCACCTTGGCATTGCTGTTGTTCTTAAAATAATTGACTGCCGCCATGGTGCCGGTCTTGTCGTCGTAGTAGATGTTGTGGCGTTTATTGATAGCCTCTTCATCCTGGTCATCGTCCCGGGTGGACAGCTCGCCGCCGCAGACGCGGCAGACAAGTTTGCCGTCTTTTTCCACAGGCTTGATGGCCTCAAAGGCGATGTGGTTGGGATGGTTGTTGTCGTTGGCGCACAGACGGCGGCCCATGATGCGCTCTTTGGCGATTTCACGATCCAGCACGATCTCAATAACATAATCCAGCGGCATGCCGGATTCCTTCAAAGCCTTGTCCAGTGCTTCAGCCTGGGCCAGGGAGCGGGGGAAGCCATCCAGCAGCCAGCCTTTGTCCTTGGATTTTTCAAGAGTTTCCAGGACCATGGGAATGGTGATTTCATCGGGAACCAGATCGCCGCGGTCAATATACTCTTTGGCTTTTTTGCCAAGTTCGGTTCCACCCTTGATGTGCTCACGGAAGATGGCGCCGGATTCGATGTGATCCAGGCCGAATTTTTCTTTGACTATGGCTCCCTGGGTGCCTTTACCGCTGCCGTTTGGTCCGAATGCCAGAATGTTCATAT
>CAZKBZ010000054.1:8011-15052 GCA_964551175.1 uncultured Desulfobulbus sp. | reverse complement strand
GCTCCCTGGGTGCCTTTACCGCTGCCGTTTGGTCCGAATGCCAGAATGTTCATATTCGTCTCCTTGTAGGTTGGATTGAAATAAGAGGATTTAAGGCCACCTTGCAAAATTGCTATTTTTCAAGGTACCCTAAAGTAAAAAGATAATCCATTGACCGGAAAACAAAAGAGAAGGCCCTGAAAAATGAATGACCTCTCAGTTAACAGCTGACTATAACGCAACCGGGCATGTTATGCTATGAAAATTGTAGCTGTATACTTTTTGACAACTCGTCTCAAAGAGGGTAGAAACTTCACGCAGTGAAGGCAATAATTCAACTTATTATTTAAATTGATACATATGAAAACAATTAATGTAGGACTTATCGGATTCGGAACCGTGGGCAGTGGGCTGGCTGAAGTACTTTTATCGCAGCAGGAGCGGCTCGTTCAGCGAAGTGGTCTGACGGTGCGGTTGGCAAAAGTTGCAGATATTATGATTTCCGTGCTGCCGCCCCAGTTTACAGGAACGGAGCTGACAAACGATGCGGCCGAGCTGATCAATGATCCGGATATTGATATCATTGTTGAGCTGATCGGCGGTATCCAGCCGGCCAAAACCTTTGTCATGGATGCCATTGCCGCAGGCAAGCACGTGGTGACGGCCAACAAGGCCCTTCTTTCCCAGGAGGGAAAGGATATCTTTGCAGCTGCTGCGGCAAAGGGGGTGGAAGTCGGCTTTGAGGCCAGTGTGGGCGGAGGCATTCCGGTTATTAAATCACTGAAAGAAGGACTGGTTGCCAACAAAATCTTGTCCATCATGGGGATCATGAATGGTACGGCCAACTATATCCTGACCAGGATGACCGACGAGGGAATCGAGTTTGCAGATGTTCTAAAAGATGCTCAGGAACAGGGGTATGCCGAGGCTGATCCCACCTATGATGTGGAGGGGATTGATACGGCCCACAAGCTGGCCATACTCATGACCATGGCCTATGGCATGAATATTACTCATCATGAAATCGTCACCGAGGGTATCTCCCAGGTTGAACCGGTGGATATCGAATTTGCCCGTGAGTTCGGCTGCCGCATCAAGCTGCTGGCCATCAGCCGTAACCATGGCGATCATGTCGAGGCGCGTGTCCATCCGACCATGGTGCCGGAATCCCACCTGCTGGCATCGATTAACGGTGCCTATAATGCAATCCATTTTACAGGTGACACGGTGGGCAATGTCCTGCTGTACGGGCCGGGAGCCGGCAAGCTGCCGACCGGTTCTGCCGTGGCAGCCGATCTTGTGGATATTGCACGAGATATTGCTGCCGGCTCAGTCGGCCGCGTACCCTCGCTGTCCTATCTTCCCGAAGAGATCAAGGACATCAGGATTACTCCCATGGAAGAGCTGTTCTGCCCCTGGTACTTCAGGATCTCTGCAAAAGATGAGCCGGGCGTACTCGCTGCCATTGCCGGTATTTTGAGCACCTACGGCATCAGTATTGAGTCGGTGATTCAGAAGGGCCGCCAGCAGAGCGGGCCGGTCTCCATTGTTATTTCCACCCATACCGCACAGGAATCATCGGTGCGCAAAGCCCTGGCAGAGATTGACCAGCTGGATGTGGTATGTGCACCAACGGTCAAAATCCGCATGCTTGCTGAAACAGCTTCGCTGTCAGCCTGATGAAATACATCCTGCTCATTGGTGACGGCATGGGGGATACCCCGGTACCTGACCTGGGAAATCACACCCCGCTTGAGGTGGCGGATAAGCCGGTAATCGACCGGTTATGCGCAGCCGGTGAACCGCTGCTGGTGCGCACCGTACCCAAAGGATATCCACCGGGCAGCGATGTGGCCAACCTGTCGCTTCTGGGTTATGAACCGGAAAAATATTATTCCGGCCGCGCACCGCTTGAGGCGGCCAGCATGGGGATTGATATTGGTGCTGATGAAACAGCATTCCGCTGCAACCTGGTCAATGTCGACTATCATGACGGCCGGGTAACCATGATCGATTACAGTGCAGGTCATATCAGTACACCCGAGGCGGTCGAACTGATAACAGCTGTTCAGCAGGGTTGCGGTACGGAAAAACTCACCCTGTATCCCGGAATCAGTTATCGTCATCTGCTTATTCACAGGGGAGAAGTTCCGGCCTCCCTGCAGACCGTGCCTCCCCATGATTACATGGATCAGGATGTAACTGAATTTTATAATCAATACCTGGCTGTTGACTACCTGGCAGAGCTGATGCATACTTCTGCCCGGGTTCTTGCCGAGCATCCGGTCAACAGGAAAAGAGTTGCCGACGGCAGACGGCCGGCCAACTCCATCTGGCTGTGGGGTGAAGGGAAAAAGCCTGTCATGGAACCTGTACAGCAGCGCTACGGGATCAGCGGCAGCCTGATTTCCGCGGTCGACCTGCTGAAAGGGCTTGGCGTCTGCAGCGGCCTGGATGTGCTGGAGGTTGAGGGGGCCACCGGCTACCTGGATACCAATTACCAGGGCAAGGTTGACGCAGCCCTGCAGGCATTGAAAACACAGGATTTTGTGCTGGTGCACGTGGAGGCACCGGACGAGGCGGGACACCAGGGATCTGTTGCGGACAAGGTGCAGGCCATTGAAGACTTTGATGCCAGGATCGTGGCCCCGATTGTTATGGAAATGAACCAGCGGGAGGAGGATTACAGGCTGGTGGTGACCATGGATCACTACACCCCGCTTGCCCGGCGTACCCACGAAGACTGGCCCGTACCCATGTTTATCTATGACTCCCGTGGTGTTGCCGATCCAGGAGGTGTGCGCTATACAGAAGAAACTGTCATGGCCGCAGTCAAAAAAACAGGACTGAGCCTGGATAGCGGTGCGGAATTCTTCACCCGATTCCTTGGACAAGACAGGCAGGACCATGGCTGATTTACAGGCAAAGATGATAGAACCTGTCTTCAGGACAGAGTACCGGATCATCTACGGAGATACCGATGCAGGCGGCGTGGTCTATAATGCCAACTTTCTGCGTTTTATGGAAACAGGGCGTACCGAGATGATGCGCAGCTGGGCCCTGCCCTACAGCGAAATTGAAAAACAGGGGCTGATCCTGCCGGTCACTGAAAGCTACCTGCGTTACAAGGCCCCGGCCCTGTACGACGACCTGATCACCATAGCCACCTCCCTTGCCCAGCTGAAAAAGTTCTCCATTCGTTTTCACTACCGGATTACCTGCATGCGGGACCACAGAGAACAGCTCCTGGTCAAAGGATTCACCAATCACGCCTGTGTCAACCGCCAGGGCAGACTGACGCCTTTTCCGGATGATATCCGGCAACGGATCAACAGGATCCGGCAGAGGTAAAAGAAAGGGTGTAGATAAATCATCATTGACAACCATGCAAAGATGATTTATCTTGTCGGCTGCATCGCGGGGTGGAGCAGTCTGGTAGCTCGTCGGGCTCATAACCCGAAGGTCGTAGGTTCAAATCCTTCCCCCGCTACCAAGTTACATCAGGGTTTCAGCCGCTTAGGTTGAAACCCTTTTTTTTGTCCATGGTGTTACTTTTGCCTATAAACCCAAGCTGACTCTCCACACCAGTCCCTTCAACTGCTTATGACAGTTTTTTGTGTTGCCGGATTCATTTTTCTCCTGGCCGGTTTTGTTCAGGGCTTGACAGGGTTTGGTTCCGCCCTGGTGGCAATCCCCCTGCTGAGCTTTATTCTTGACATCAAGACAGCAGTGCCCCTGTGCATGCTCAACGGGTTGATCATTACAGGTTATCTGGCCTTCAAACTCCGTCATTACCTGGACCGGGACAAAATACTTCCTCTGCTCATCGGATCTCTGCCCGGGATAGCAGTAGGGGTAACCCTGTTGAAACAGGTTGATGCCTCTGCCATCCGTTACGGGATAGGCGCCCTGCTCATCATCTACAGTCTGTTCAATCTGCTATTCTGTCCCCGGCCACTCAATCCGGGCAAGGCCTGGGGATACCTGGCCGGCTTTTTAACCGGAACCATCGGAGCCGCTTTCAGTGCCGGCGGGCCACCTGCTATTATCTACACCACCTTGACTTCCTGGAAAAAAGATGAGATCAAGGCAACCCTTACCGGATTTTTTGCCACAACCGGTCTGATCACTGTCGCTGTGCATGGTGCAAGCGGGATCACGACCGTGACCACGCTGAAGATCTTCGTTGTCACGGCACCGTTTGTGCTCATCGGCACAACCCTTGGTTCCCGGGTGTCCGGCCGGATCAACAGGAGAACCTATCTGAAGCTTATCTATTGTTTTCTGATTGCGATGGGAATTATGATGATACTCACCTGAACGGTGAACAGGTGAGCCGGATGTGCTGCAGGGAAAAATTTGCAGGAGAGTTACTCTTCCAGGAAAATTCTGCGCAGTTTGTAGAAGTAATCAATGCCTGACCAGACGGTGAGGACCAGGGCAATATAGATCAGGCCGAGGCCGATCTGGTGCAGAAAGGGAATCGGCAGCACACCCAGGGGGAAAATCAGGGTACCAAGGCCGATGTATTGCATTATTGACTTTATTTTGCCCAGGTTACTGGCAGCGACCACAATACCGGATGTAGAGGCTACAGCACGCAGTCCGGTAACCAGCAGTTCCCGGGACAGAATGACAAGGGCAATCCACGCAGGAATCCTGCCCAGGGGGATCAGCATGATCAATGCAGCTGCGACCAGCACCTTGTCCGCCAGGGGATCCATCAGTTTGCCCAGCACCGTAACCGCCTCGTAGCGGCGGGCGATATATCCGTCAACCCAGTCGCTGCCGGCAGCAATGCAGAAAACCAGCCAGGCGAAAAAAGCCATACCGGTTGTCTGTTCGAATGAAAGCAGTATGGCCAGCAGGCCGGTGAGGAGAAAGCGGGCGGCGGTTATCAGGTTTGGCAGATGCCGAACCGGGTTTGATTCACTCAATTGACGGTCACCATCTGTTGAACGTTGATGCCTGATCCTGCAGAAGATCCACCCCTCCTGTATGCACGGTACAACCGCAGGACCTTGCTCACATAGGCTACTGTCTCGGGAATACGGGGAACACTCTTTTTAACCCGGCCCGGCCCTGCATTATAGGCAGCCAGACTGAGCCGTATGTCGCCCTGGTAACAGTTCAGCAGTTCCCTGAAGTAACGGGTGCCGCCATAGATATTCTGCCAGGGATCAAAGGGATCATGCACGTTAAGATCACTTGCCGTGCCGGGCATGAGCTGCATAAGGCCCTGGGCGCCCTTTGAGGAAACAGCACGCGGGTTGAAATTTGATTCCGTCTTGATAATCGCCTTGATAAGCATGGGATCTATCCGGTGTGCTCGGGCTGCCCGCCGGATATGGTGGTCAAAACTGTATGATGCCATGCTCCTGCTTCGGTATCCAGTGAGCCTGACGGGACGGGGTCTACTGGTGTATGCCCGCCCGGAGCCGGCACGTTTCCCCGGCTCTCGCAGTTTTGGAGTAAGGTTGGCCGGTTTATACCGTTTGTCAGTGGGAACATTGGTATAATGACAGACGCCCCGTGCATCTATGTATTTATAGATTTCCGCTGCGGCCGGGCCTGCAAATACCAGAAGACAGCATATCAGACCGGAGAGATAGAGACGAACTCCCATATCGTGTCCTACTTCCGCCTTTTTTCCCAGTCTGCCAGAAACTGTTCCATCCCGATATCCGTCAGGGGATGACGGGCCAGCTGGGCAATGACCTTGTAAGGAATCGTAGCGATATCTGCACCGATGAGAGCCGACTGGACCACATGCATCGGGCTTCGGACAGAGGCGACAATCACTTCAGAACTAAAGCCATAGTTTCTCAGGATAGTCATGATATCGCTGATGAGCCCCATGCCGTCCTGGGAGATGTCATCAAGCCTGCCGACAAAGGGGCTGATATAAGTGGCACCGGCCTTGGCGGCAAGCAGGGCCTGGGTGGATGAAAAAACCAGGGTGACATTGGTCTTGATGTTCTCACTGCTCAGCCGCTTAACTGCCTTGAGCCCCTCTTCAATCATAGGAACTTTGACAACGATGTTGTCATGTATCTTTGCAAGTTCCCGGGCTTCGGCAACCATGCCGTCGGCATCAAGGCTGACTACCTCGGCGCTGATGGGACCGTCGACAAGGGCACAGATATCAGCAAGAATGTCATTGAAGGGACGCTGTTCCTTTGACACTAAGGATGGATTGGTGGTGACACCATCAACCATCCCGATCTCCAGGCCTTTTTTTATTTCTTCAATATTTGCGGTATCGATGAAGAACTTCATGCATTTCCTCCCGGCTTGCCGGTGGTGAACTTGTCGCAGCATTCATTGCTGCAGAAATAATGAGTTGTTCCATCCTGGCGCAGACGAATGGCCTGGTTCTTCGGAATCAGGGTGTGGCAGACCGGATCTTCCACCAGGACATCTTCGACCGAAGGACCATCTGCTTCCTTCTTTTGTCTTTGTTCCGTTTCCTTCTCGATTTTTTCCCGGATAAGATTACGGATCAGCCGCCAGGCAATGTAGAGCAGTATGGCGAGGATAAGCAGTCGCTGGGGACTCATCGTACACCTCCACTCGACAATCCTTCCCTACGCCTCACCTTCACATACATACCTCTATTATATCCCTGCAAACACAAAAGTCTAACCAATTCTAAAGAATTATCAATGATTTTGCCCAAGATCAGGTGAGCGCCATTGTACCCGTTCAACATCTTCCGGCTCTGATGTAAGTCGCAGTTCTGCCAGCAGCCCTCTAATTGTTTTGCCCAGTATCGGATGAAGCAGATCAGGAGCCACTTCGGTCAGGGGTTCCAGCACAAATAATCGTTCAGACATGGCTGGATGCGGCAGGGTCAGCGCAGGTGAGCGCATGACCAGATCATCAAAGAGTAACAGGTCGAGATCAAGTGTTCTGTCCTGGTAACCGGACTGAGCTGCTGACCTGGTCCTGCCGAACTTCTTCTCCACCTGCAGGAGAACCTTCAACAGTGCTTCCGGGTTCAGGCAGGTTTGCAGCAGGCCAACCGCGTTTATGAACCAGTGCTGACTTTCCATCTCCACA
>CAZKBZ010000054.1:0-7911 GCA_964551175.1 uncultured Desulfobulbus sp. | reverse complement strand
GGTTTGCAGCAGGCCAACCGCGTTTATGAACCAGTGCTGACTTTCCATCTCCACAGGCCTGGTCCGGTACGGAGAGGACAGGCACTGTGGAAAAGTATCAGGATGATCAGCCAGCGCATGCCAGCCATCCTGCAGCAGCTGTCTGGAGCTGCCGAGATTGGAGCCAAGTCCGATGCAGGCCAGATGGAGGGAAGGAGCACTGTCCACGAAAAACCGGCGGAAAAGGGGAAGAAACCACCGCCGCCTGTTTAACAGGGCGGTGGAAAAAATCAGAACCTGGCCAGATCCAGCACGTCGAACATGGTGTACAGCCCGTTGGGACGTCCTGCAACCCAGGCGGCGGCCAGCGCGGCACCACGGGCAAAGTTGTCACGGCTGTGTGCACGATGGGTTATTTCAATTCTCTCTCCGGCACCGGCAAAATATACCGTGTGTTCACCCACGATATCACCGGCCCTTATGGTCTGGATACCGATTTCCTGGTCTGTCCGCTCTCCGATCATACCGTTGCGTTCAAAAACGCCGACTTTGGACAGGTCACGGCCCAGGGCACTGGCTGCCATCTCGCCCAGTTTAAGAGCTGTACCGGAAGGAGCATCTTTTTTCATGCGGTGATGGGCTTCAACAATCTCCACATCATACCCGTCTCCCAGCACGGCAGCGGTTTTTTCCACCAGCTTGAACAACACATTGACACCAACCGCCATGTTCGGAGCCTGCACACAGGGAAAGCCGGCTTCAGCAGTGGTTTTTAATGTTGCCAGTTCATCGGCTGACAGACCCGTGGTGCCGATGACCATGGCCCGGCCACGCTCTGCAGCAATTTTGATAAACTCCATGGTGGCTGTGTGAAAGGTGAAGTCAATGATCACCTCACCCTGGTCAATGACCTGCTCAAGACCGGCTGCAATCAAAACACCCGCAGTGCCGAAGCCTGCCTGCTCGCCGACATCTTTACCCACAGCAGAATTGTCAGGCTGCTCAAAGGCAGCCGCCAGAGTGAGATCAGGATTCTGTTGTACCATATAACTGATGCGCTGGCCCATACGGCCGGCAGCACCGGCAACAATTACTTTCGTCATAACTCTCAGAGGGAAAAGGTTTCAGGTACACGGATTAGATCCGCTGCCTTTGGTGGCTTGCACATTGCTTACAGCAGGCCGACCGTTTTCATCTCAGCAGTCAGCTTGGCGGTGGAAGCCTCATCCATTTCACACATGGGCAGCCGAACCTCTGCAGAGGCGATCTTGCCCATCATCTGCAGTCCTTTTTTTGCCGGGGCCGGACTGGGATAGCAGAACATGGTTCCCATCAGCCCGAACAACCGATAGTGTATCTCGTTGGCCCCGGCAAGATCACCATTCAGAGCGGCCTCCATCATGTCGGCCATGCCACGCGGCTCCACATTGGAGGTTACTGAAATAACGCCCTTGCCGCCAACCAGTACGGTGGGCATACTGGTAAAATCATCACCGGACAGGACAATAAAATCATCCGGACAGCGACGTATAATCTCAGAGACCTGGTTCAGGCTGCCTGTGGCCTCCTTGATTCCGATAACGTTTTCCAACTCAGCCAGACGAGCAACTGTTGCAGGCTCCATGTTCGTGACCGTGCGGCTGGGAACATTGTAGAGAATCATGGGGATGTCCACTGCCTCCACAATGGTTTTGAAATGGAGGTACAGCCCTTCCTGGCTCGGTTTGTTGTAATAGGGCACTACGGATAACACCGCGTCGGCACCACTGGCCTTTGCCGATTCGGTCAGTTCAATGGCTTCCAGGGTGTTGTTGGCGCCGGTGCCGGCAATGACCGGTACCCGACCGTCAACGATCTGCACGGTGAGTTCAATGACCCGTTTATGCTCATCAAAATCCAGGGTGGCGGATTCACCCGTAGTACCGCAGGGCACCAGGCCGTGGATACCACCCTCTATCTGGAAGTTAATCAGACTGGTAAGGCTTTCCTCATCGACCCTGCCGTCGCGCATGGGGGTTACAATGGCGGTATTTGCACCTTGAATAGTTTTCATGTCATCCTCCTTTTCTAAAGCAACGCTTCAGCGTTTAACTCTCCTTTATAGACAATATGGGCCGGCCCTTTGAGAAAAACATTTTCCACCAACCCATCTTTTTTCATATCAAATACAATAGTTAACCTGTCCCCGCCCGAGGTCGTCATCTCCACCGGTGATGCCGCCTGATCGAGCAGGCCTGCAATCAGGGCTCCTGCAACCGCACCGGTACCGCAGGCCCGCGTTTCGTCTTCCACCCCGCGCTCATAGGTGCGCACCTTGAATCCATCGGCCTGCTTCTGTACGAAATTCACATTGGTACCCGCGGGCATGAAAGCTTGATGGTGACGGATGCGACTGCCCAATGCGCAGACATCCGTTTCTGCGATATCATCAACAAAAACGACAGCATGTGGTACTCCGGTGTTCACGGTATGCAGCAGCATTGTTTCACCGTCAACTGCTATCTCGCGGTACATCCGTATTTCACCGGGATCCGTCATCTTGACAGAGACATCGATGTCCGCCACCTGTGCCTCAATAATTCCTGCCAGGGTTTCAAAACACATCCGGGCCGGGGCAATACCCTGCAAATAGGCAAAGCGGGCTGCACAACGTGCACCATTGCCGCACATCTCGGCAACAGAGCCGTCGGCATTAAAGAACTGCCATTTAAAATCAGCCTGATCTGAATCTTCGATCAGAATCAGCCCGTCTGCACCTGCGGAAAATTTACGGCGACAGACCAGGGCCGCAAATTCGGCCATACCCTCCCGCGCGATACACGGCTTGCGGTGATCAATTATTATAAAGTCATTGCCGGTGCCGTTCATCTTGACAAAGGGCACTGGAAACTGAGCTATCTGCATGGTTAAAGGTTAAAAGGGGTCAGAGTGAAATTAACTTTTTGATTTTGTAATGTTTTATACTGGTTGCCGATGGTTAAGTTTTACTCTGCCCCCTTTTATCCGGGGATTGATCTAGAACGCTGAGTAACTCTCCGCGCAGCAAAGTGTCATACTCTTCCCGGTAACGGATAATCTGAAAGCGGTCATCGCTGACCAGCACTTCCGCAGCCCTTGGCCGGGAGTTATAGTTTGAGGCCATGGAAAAACCATAGGCACCGCTGCTCATAATGGCCAGCAGATCACCCTGGCGGACTTCCGGCATCATCCGGTCGCGGGCCATGAAATCACCTGTCTCGCAGATCGGCCCGACAATGTCCACCAGGTTCCCGGTATCCTTGCTTTCCCGTACCGGAATAATCTCGTGATAGGCTCCGTACAAGGAGGGTCGTGTCAGGTCATTCATGGCCGCATCTACAATCACGAAACGTTTCTTTTTTTCACCGCCGGTATTGACCTTGGTGTACTGAACCTCGGTGACCAGGATGCCGGCATTACCGGTGATCACCCGGCCCGGTTCAAGGATCAGGGTACAATCCATATCGGTCAGTTCAGCTCTGACGGCAGCCGCATAATCATGGGGATGAGGGGGTTGTTCATCATCATAGGTGATGCCCACTCCGCCGCCGAGATCAAGATATTGTATCCTGATCCCTTCCTGTTCAAGGTTTGCGACAAACCTTTTGACCTTTTGCAATGCCTCGACAAAGGGAGCAATCTGCGTCAGCTGGGAACCGATATGGCAACTCACGCCGATAATGTCAATATTCTCCATATCCCTGGCCCGCAGATATTGCTTTAAGGCCTCGTCCACGGGCACGCCGAACTTGTTTTCGGACAGTCCGGTGGAGATGTAGGCATGGGTCTTCGGGTCCACGTCAGGGTTGATGCGAAAGGCCACCGGAGCCCTGGTGCCCAGTTCCGCGGCAACTTCCTGCAGCCTGTCCAGTTCCTGGGATGATTCCACATTAAACATCAGGATGCCTGCGTACAGAGCTTCACGCATTTCCGCCCTGGTTTTGCCCACGCCCGAGTAGATGATTTTTTCTGCATCAATCTCCGCCTTCAGAGCCCGGAACAGTTCTCCGCCAGAGACAATGTCCGCACCACCGCCCATCCGTCCGAATATATTCAAGATGGCGATATTGGAACAGGCTTTGACGGCAAAACAGGTCAGGTGATCCATGCCCTCAAAGCCTGACTCAAAGGCCTGAAAATGACGTTTCAAAGTGGCGCTGGAGTAAAGATAAAAGGGGGTCCCTACCTTGTCCGCAACGTCCTGGACGGGTACGTTTTCACAATATAACATCTTGTTTTTATATGTAAAATGATGCATAGTGTTCTGGCTCAGGGTAGAGAGTCGTTTTGGGCCCGCAGGCTGTCGGCAACTACTCGAAAATTATTGTATAATCATTACCTCAGGAGAGCTGGCGCTCTCGTTGGGCGGATCACTCCGGTCAATGGCGGATACCGAATAAAACAAGCGAACAGCATCCTGAGGCATGGACCGGTCCTCATACAGGGTATAGGGAATATTGACTTCGCCGATCATTTCAGGGGCGCTGTTTCCCGGCAGCCGGCGATATACCCGGTAACCCTTCAGGTCTTTTTCCTGGACCGGACTCCAGAATATCTTGACACTTGAAGCGGTGCGCACAGCTTTTACACCGGTTGGTGGTGACGGCGGGGTCTTGTCCAGCGGAGTGGCCTGAACAGAGTCGCTGTGGCCGCCGCCCACGGTTCCCTTATCATACACGGTTACAGCCTGGACCCGGTAGGAATATTTACGGTTATTGGTAACAGAAGTATCAACAAAACTGCGGTCAGATACCGGCTCACCAATATTTTCAAAAGGTGCTCCTCCAACGCTTCGAGACACCTGGTACCTGACTGGCTCGGTGATCGGAGTACCGTCAATGTGGGTCGTGACCGGCTGCCAGCTGAGGTGGATCGCACCATCTTTGACTTCAGTTGTAAGCTCGGTCGGGGCCGTGGGAGGAATATGCCAGATAAAGGAAACCAGGTTGGAGTCGGCCGATTCAGCCAGCCAGCCTCTTTTACTTCGCACCTTGAAAAAGTAGAGGTTGCCGGGTCGCAGCAGGGTAGCCTCGTAGGTACCGGTTTTCCTGCCTTCTCCGGGCAGTGCTCCACCGGGCAGAACAATAGGTTTGCCAAAGGGAATGGGGCAGGTGTCACAGTAGGAGTCTGCCGGCACTACCGCCCTGTAGAGAACAAAACTGTCTATCTCCAGAATATCCTCGCCGGTTACGGTCTGAATAGGATAGCTCCAGTACAGGGATACGCCCTTTTCACTGAGTTCATAGCGCAGATCCGTTATCGGTACGGGAACAACCGCCTGCGGCGCAACGGGCAGTGTCTTGTAACCGCATCCGCCAAGAGAGGCCAGAAAAATCAGGGTAGCCGGCAGGCCGAGGAAAACTCTTTTTGTCATGCAAGACCAGTCAAACATCATCATGCTATTCCCAGTTGTTGTTCCGCACGAACCAGGGCTTCTTCAACCCGAACCCCGGCCGTACCACCTGCAGAGGTACGGCTGTTCACCGAACCCTCTGTGGTAAGGACATCAAAAATGTCCGCTTCTATTTGATCTGAAAATTGCTGCAACTCTTTCAGGCTGAGTTCGGCAAGTTCCATGTTTCGCTGCTGGCAGAAGGCGACGATCCTGCCCACCACACCGTGCGCCTGGCGGAAGGGCAAATTCTTTTTCACCAGGTAGTCGGCAATATCGGTTGCCGTCATAAAACCGCCATGGGTCGCCTCTTTCATCCGTTCGGTATTAAATCTGCTGTTGGCCAGCAGCTCGGCCGTGATGGACAGCGATGCCTTAACCGTATCCAGGGCATCAAAAATCTGCTCCTTGTCCTCCTGCAGATCACGATTATAGGTGAGCGGTAACCCTTTGACCGTCATCAGCAGCGACATCAGTGCACCGGTTACCCGGCCGGTCTTGCCCCGGATCAGTTCCGGAATATCAGGATTTTTTTTCTGGGGCATGATGGAGGAGCCGGTGCAGTAACGGTCCCCGATTTCGATGAATTCAAATTCCCTGGTTGACCAGAGGACCAGTTCTTCAGCCATCCTGCTTAAATGCAGCTGGATGGTAGTCAGGCAGAAAAGAAACTCCAGCGCAAAATCACGGTCAGCCGAGGTGTCCATGGAGTTAGCTGAAACAGCAGGGAAATTCAGCTCCCGGGCCACAAAATCACGGTCTATGGGCAGGCCGGTCCCGGCCAGTGCCGCACTGCCAAGCGGCATGATATTAATGCGTTTCAGACCGTCTGCCAACCGCTCCCGGTCTCGCCCGAACATCTCCACGTAGGCCAGCAGGTGATGGGAGAGCAGCACGGGCTGTGCCCGCTGCAGATGGGTATACCCGGGCATCACGGCTCCCAGGCAGGTTCGGGCCTGGCGGGTAAAACCCTTCTGCACCTCGGTCAGCAGATGATCAAGGGCAGCTGTTTCCTCACGCAGGTACAAGCGGATATCCAGGGCCACCTGATCGTTGCGGCTGCGAGCGGTATGCAGCTTTTCTCCGGCGGCACCTATACGATCGGTGAGCGCTTTTTCGATATTCATATGAATATCTTCAAGTTCGGGCCGAAAGACAAAAGTGGTGTCAGCAATCTCCTGTTCAATTTCAGCAAGTCCCGCCAGGATTGCGTCACGCTCATCATCTGAAATCATACCCTGCTTTGCCAGCATGCGGGCATGGGCCATGGACCCCATGATATCATGATGGTACAGCCGCCAGTCATAACTGATCGACTCGGTAAAGGCTTCAACCGAGGCAGCGGTTGCTTCCGAAAAACGACCGCCCCAGAGCTTGCCTGAGCTGTGATTTTTTACGTCCGCCATGGATTATTTGCGGTTTAAAGCCTGTATCTGCAGGCGCAGGGAGTTAAGCCTGATGAATCCTGCTGCATCTGCCTGGTTATAGACCTCATCCTCTTCAAAAGTGGCAAAGGCCTCGGAATAGAGTGAATTGTCCGATTTGCGTCCCACCGGGATACAGTTGCCCTTGTACAACTTGAGGCGCACTGTACCGTTCACCGTCTGCTGGCACTCATCCATGGTCTTCTGCAGCAGTTGCATTTCCGGGGAAAACCAGAACCCGTTGTACACCAGCCTGGCATACTCGGGAACCAGGCTGTCCCGGATACGCATGACTTCCCGGTCCAGGGTAATGGTCTCCAGGTCCCGGTGGGCAGTCCTGAGGATTGTTCCGCCGGGTGTTTCATAAACGCCGCGGGATTTCATACCCACAAACCGGTTTTCCACCATGTCCAGACGGCCTATGCCGTTTTCGCCCCCCAGGGTATTCAGCCTGGTAAACAGCTCCACCGGTCCGAGACGATCACCGTTAATGGCCACCGGACTGCCCTGCTCAAAATCCAGTTCAATGTACGTAGGTTTGTCAGGTGCTTTTTCCGGTGATACCGACAGCTTGAACATGGACTCCTCCGGCTCGTTCCAGGGATCTTCCAGAATACCGCCTTCAAAGCTGATATGAAGTATGTTCTCGTCGGAACTGTAAGGATTCTTTTTCGTGGTCGGTATCGGGATATCATGTTCCCTGGCAAAGGCAACCAGTTTTGTACGTGAATTGAGGTCCCATATCCGCCAGGGAGCAATAATCTGCAGCCTGGGGTTTAAGGCCAGGTAGGTCAACTCAAAACGGACCTGATCATTGCCCTTGCCGGTGGCGCCGTGGCTGACCGCATCCGCGCCTTCCTGCTCAGCGATTCGTACCTGCTCTTTGCCGATAATCGGCCTGGCAAGGGAGGTCCCCAGCAGGTAGGATCCCTCGTAAATGGCATTGGCCCGGAAGGCTGGAAAGATGTAATCACGGACAAATTCTTCGCGCAGGTCGGAAATAACAACTTTCTCCGCACCGGTGGCCATACCCTTTTCCCGGACAGCATCCCAGTCTTCATGCTGACCGATGTCGGCTGCAAAGGCAATAACCGGGCA
>CAZKBZ010000053.1:16624-17816 GCA_964551175.1 uncultured Desulfobulbus sp. | reverse complement strand
AGGAAGAATCAGTGCCAGACACAACAGCAGGAACATCTGATAAGTAATCTTTTTTCTAAAGTTCATTTGTTTAAAATCTAACATACCTTATTTTTAGAACCGGATTTACAAAAACTCACTCACAGGGTAAACCCTCTATTTGACGGTCCATCTAACTTACGATCTTTTATCCAAAAAAACAATGCAACAAACATGCCACCGCATGTGTTAGATAGCACATCCAGCTGGCTGGAATTGCGTGAAGGAAGATAGACCTGGACTGTTTCGATTATTGAACTGAACAAAAAAGCCAGGAAAACAACACATATGAATTGAGAGCAAGGTCTTTTATAAATCTTTCTTGCCATCATGACAAAGAAAAAACTGACTGGCATAAAGCCGATGATGTTCCATACGATGTCTTTGTATGTATTCTTTCTTTTAAAATCTACAAAATGGATTGGGGCAAAAACAAGACGCTCAAGGGGAATAAAACGATGTGGAACAACAAGGTTATAAAATAATCCTTCCTGGTTTAATACAATTTCGTCTTTATAGGAGCCAAAATTGTAATTGATTACTGGCCGACTGGTCGGTAGACCGTCAGAAGACGATATATTGCTTTGATCATAAATTGCGATCTCCTTTATGCTGCCTCGCCATGGCTCTGTACCATACATATTGTTAGCTATAATCACTTTTCCAGCAGTGATTCCATTGTTACCAAGCAGAGAAAAAACCGGGTATTTTTGTATGAGTTTATTGTCAACAAACACAGCTGTTTCCTTAAGTGTCGCAGAAATCGTAAGTGCAATTGTTTTTTTCGGAAACAACTGGTTGCGCAAGCCTACTTCCCGGTATCCCTTGCGAGCATCGGGAGTTCTTTTAAAAAGAGCCAGGTGGTTCTGCCATTGGGCTATAACCAGAGGGGCTACTTTGTTGCCATCGTATAAAGATAGAATACAACCTAATCCATCCGGCTTTTGTAACGGCGTCAGGATAAAATGAAATGTGACTCCTGTTCTATTATCAATTGATATCGGCTCCGAGGTGTAGGCAATACCTTTTTTATCGGACTTATCAGCCTGACGCGCCAGACTAAAAAAGGCTCTGCCTTTTTTTATGTCTATCAGAACATTATTTATTGCAAAAAAATTGAAGGGTTGCCAGCCAAACCAGAGAGTAATGCAGACAACGATTACACCGGCAACCA
>CAZKBZ010000053.1:0-16524 GCA_964551175.1 uncultured Desulfobulbus sp. | reverse complement strand
AAGGGTTGCCAGCCAAACCAGAGAGTAATGCAGACAACGATTACACCGGCAACCAAGAGAGTAGAAGTGGAATTTCTGTCAGTCATTGATCATGATCATCACAATACTCTCCGATCAGGGAATCTAATGCTGAATCAGGGTAAAGACGCTGTTTTTTCATTTACAAAATTAAGAAATGTTGGAAAAAAGGATGACATAAAAGCAAGCCCTTTTTTTTTGGCCTCGTCATATGAAGAGCCTGCAAGTGGTACTGTAATCCTGACAAAAGCATGTTGCTCATCATCAAGCTTTATTTTATTGTATAATGTATTAATTTTATTCCTATATATCTGTGGAGTAGTCTCCCCCCCCGCCTGATACCAATACATCACCAGTTCCTTCTGTTCGTTGAGAGTAGCTGTTATTTCTTCATATTTGATCTCAAACTCTCCAACCTTGACCTGATACCTGGAGGGTTGGCTAATTGTCCATCCCTGGCCCGGGAAGCAGGCGAGAGGTGAATGGGCTGCCGATACCTTATCAGCAGAGTAGTAAAAGCCAATGAACAAATTCACTTTGCCGTCCGGCCCCAGATAATCCGCAAAGATATAATCATCCAGATCAAGAAATTTATAGATTTTGTCTTCTATTTCTATATATCTTACTAGATTGTATTGATTAATTTCGGCAAGCCTACTTTTCAGAGATGGTTTTTGTACTGCAGGAACAGGTTTTCTGGGGAGATACACCAGCAACCCTGTAACAAAAAACAGTATTATTAATACGATCAGCTGCCTGGCTCTTTTATTTCCCAATTTTCCAGTATCCTTTGAATCAAAAGTAAAATAATCAAGGCGATCCCGAAAACAGCCAACCCAAGTACTGTGTGTGCGGTCCCGACAGTGAGGTCCAGTTGAAAATAGTGAAATGCCAACACAAGCGTCACCACCCTGATAACATTAATAAAAAATGCTACAGGGACACTTGTGACAAGCAACAGACCTTTACAAAACAGATTGGTCAGCATGAAATAACCCATTATCAGACTAAGAGTGATCAAGGTTATCATGGAGCGCAAACCACTGCAGGCTTCAACAATCTGGAATGTTTTTTGCGGGATATGAATAATATTCCCTTCACGCATGACCGGAATGTTGAATAGCTGAATTATCATTTCGCTTATCTGCGACACCTTTAACTGCAGGGGCAGTGTCACCATGGAATAGAGCTGGTTGGGAATCGGGATTATGATAATCAAAAGAATTATCGGGGTTGCCAGCTCTTTAATAGACCTGAAACCTGTCAGGTAAACCAACACGCTTAACAGAGTCATGACCATGGTCAGCGAGGATACAGTCGGAATTTGTAGCTGAAGAGTGACAAGATACAAAATGATCGAAATGATGAGCAACGGCATCCCTGCAAGAGTGTTCCCGTACTTACTGTTAAGCAGATATTCCCTTTTGCACCACACCATGTAAATAATTATGGGAACCGTAATAAAGGCATGTGTGTACTCTTCAGAACCTGCCCATTTTCCCACAAGAATCTTGAAAACAGGGAAGTACGCAGCGACAAACAGCACCAGAACAAAAAACGCCAAAACAGCAGACTGTCGGTTCTGCTCCTGATATTCGTTGGTTGCAGACATTGCCAGGTAAGCCTATGGTTTACAGATTAGCAGTAATTGTGCATGCGGCAAAACGGTATCCAACCGATTTATCGATACTTTTGGCATACACATTACGAATAGGGTGTTTCAGCTGATGCTTGAGAACAGATTCCTTTCATACGGCACCCTTTGATTTTAAAACAGCTGGAATGGTTTTAAGTAAAATCTTCAGATCAAGCCAGAATGACCAGTTCTCAATGTACTCAAGATCCAGTTCCAGCCATTTATCAAAGGGCAGGTTACTTCTGCCGGAAATCTGCCAGATACAGGTAATACCAGGTTTGACACTGAAACGTTTTCTCTGAATCCCTTTATCAAAGAGATCCACGTCTCTGATTGACATCGGACGTGGCCCGACGAGACTCATATGACCCAGCAGCACGTTAAAAAGCTGCGGCAGCTCATCCAGACTTGTTTTCCGAATAAATGCGCCTACCCGGGTCACTCGCGGATCGTTGGTCATCTTGAATATAGGCCCCTCCGCTTCATTCAGATGCTCAATTTCCTTTAACATTTCCTCAGCATCTTCATGCATGGAACGAAACTTGTACATCTGAAACAGGTGTTTTCGCAGACCAACCCGTTGCTGTACAAAAAAAACAGGTCCAGGGGAATCAAGTTTAATGGCAACAGCAATAAGGCCGATAACCGGCAGAACAACAGGCATGGCTGACAACGTTACAACCAGGTCAAAAACCCTTTTCATTAACAGTTTATTTCTGTCCTGGGCAACCGGTTCCATTGTCAGAAGAGGAATATTACCCACCTGGGCCAGACTGATACGTGCCACCTGCAGACTGAAAAGGTCTGCCATAAAACGTAGTTTTATTCCCTCTTCTTCACATGCATATGCGATTGGTTCTGCATCATCCAACAATGATCTTGGAATTGCAATAATCACTTCATCCACAACATGTTGCTTCAGGCAGTTGCTGATATCAGCTATTGTGCCGATGACAGGAACATTATTTATTCGTTGACCGATACGTTCAGGATCCGGATCCAGATGTCCTATGGTTTGAAATCCCCATTCAGCCTGCTTTTCCAATTCAGTTGCAATATCCTTTGCCCGCTCACCAGTACCGATAATCAGGACCCGCAGGATAAATTTTCCACTTTTTCTTGCTCTGTTAAAATAATTTTTACTTGCAACACGGATTCCTAAAAGAACAAAAAAGTCCGCAATTGAAAACAAAATGATCACAATCCTGCTGACATATTTGATTTCTAAAAAAAACAACAAGGAAAGCAACACTCCCACACTAAGAACTAGTGCCCGGAAAATAGCCCATGCATAGGTCACAACCGAAGTGTATCGAGGCCCCTCATACGCGCCGAAATATGACAAAAAACCTATCAGTAAGGCAAGAATCAGTGGGAGCAGGAAAAAATGAGAATAAAAATCAATATTTTCTTCAGCAAAAAAATAATTCCTGCCCCAAAAACTTAGCACAAATGTAATTGCTGTCAGTAAGATATCGAGCAAGAAAATAACTCGATCAAGCTCTACAGAACGATCATCGTACATATTGTTTTATGCTGGTTGTTGAATATCGGATAGTGGCTTTTTAAAGGGCCCACAGTTGCTCAGTTAATCAGTTAATTAATAACCATGTAATATTTCCCTCGAATAGGCGACCATCCTTTCATCTTCCGGAGGACCGATCTTATCTAGTCCTTCATCTCTGCTCATCACACCTTCCCGAACCATATTTGCAATTTCCCACACATAGGGATGAAAATTATAGCGATCCCGATGAATTTGGTTTGCATAGGCATTGAGCAGACAGTTGGAGGAATTTGGGTCTGTATCATCTGGTTTTTCCCAGCCATACTGTTTAATACGTTCAACAATTTTTTCTTCATCATAGGGCAGAAAAGCCAGTGGATGGACGTTCCATGGAAATTTTTCTTTTTGTTGAAACTGTTTTTCCGTAACAAAGAATGGCAGTATGGCATCACCCGCTATTTCAACAAGAGGTTGCAGGGTTGCCTTCTGGGTATTTTTCATTAAGGTAGCATTTGTCCGCATAACTGACGACTGCACAGGAGCCTGCCCGGGAGACCAACCATATCCGATAAAAGGTATTTCCTTTTCAAGAGCTGTCCGTAGCACTATTCCTTTCACAAAACTTATGCAACTGGTACAGATAGTACTTGCCCGTTCCAGTGTTTTTGCTGAATAAAGTTCGCGGTTTGCAGCAGTGGAAAAAATTTTGCGCAGCATCTGAGGACTTGGTCGCACAAAAATATTATCGACATCAAGATTTTCACAGACCAATTGTATATTTTCCAATGCCCGAGGAGAGATAAAGGTATTGTCAAGAACAAGTGCCAACACTCTCAAATTATAACGATTGACAAAAACATCCAGCGTATATGTAGAATCCTTGCCTCCACTGTAGGCAACAATTACATCGTGTGTACCGGTCTTTTTGTGCTCCTGTAATAATTTTAAAAATTTATTCTCATATTTTTTCTTTTGGGCCTGGTTTGCCTTTTGCCCTCTGTAACGCTGACAATGAATACATTCTCCTTTTTCATTAAAAGAAATCCCCGGGAACGTACTGGGCAGCACGCAACGACTACACAAAATTATATCATGTTCTGATGAATTCTTCATTTCAACACCGTGTAATCACGTGTAAAGTAAACAAAACTTCCTGTTCAGTTATCCATTACAGGCAAGAATAACCCTGATTTCGTCATTTTCATCCATTACCGGAAGAATCTGTGAATAAGAAAATTTCTTCTCCATCCGTTTGAGCAAAGTAGCACCTTGGCCTAAACCCACCTCAAAAGCCAGCCATCCTCCCTTTCTTATGTATTTTGGAGCTTCTTTAATTAATCGATGAAGGATCTTGATGCCGAAAGCTCCTCCGTCAAAAGCTAAAGAGGGTTCATATTCTGATATTTCCTGATCCATTTCAGCTACTTTAGCGGTGGAGATATATGGCGGATTGCAGATTAACAGGTCAACGTTTCCATAAAAATTTTCTGAGTCAAATGGTGACAGCAAATCCCCTTCCAAAACAGTAACCCGATCTGAAAGATTATGAAATTCGACATTTTTCCTCGCCAGCAAAACGGCATCAGCAGATAGATCCGAGGCAAAAACAGTACAGGCAGGACACAGAATAGACAGAGAAACTGCAAGGTTCCCGGCTCCTGTGCAGACATCAACAACATTAATTGCATCATATTTATCGCCCATCTTCTGCAACAGACTTAATGCCGCCCTTCCCAGAATTTCTGTTTCCTTACGCGGTATCAACGCATCGGCACTTGCTAATAATTCAATACCCATGAATTGCTGCCTTCCAGTCAAATGCGCCAATGGTATACCGGCAAGCCGCTGTTCAACAAAATCCGATAAAATGTCTTGTTGCAGTGCATCAAGTTCCACTAATTTTTGCAGTTTCGCACTCTCGACAGATAAAGGTGCTCCAGCCGCGGAACACCACAGGGCTGCCAGTGTTGACGCTGCTGTTTCTTCAACTTTATCCGGCAAAATACTGAGATTGTCTTCAAGGCGGGCAAGAAGTTTGTCATATAATTGAGTATTCATTTTACCATATTTTTTTCGATAGAATTTTGTGCTAACAATACTTTTTTATCAATTTTTCCATTTGCATTTTTAGGCAGTTCATCAAGTAAAACTATCTCCTTGGGAACCATGAAGTTTTCCAGCTTAGCCAAACAGATCTTCTTGATCATTCGATCTGAGAGATTTTCTCCTCCATGTAATGCAACAAATGCCTGCACAGCCTGCCCTAATTGAGGATCATCTACTCCAACCACCACAGCTTCCTTGATTCCATTGATTTCAAGCAACGTATGTTCCACCTCTGCCGGACTGACCTTCTCCCCTCGGGTTTTAATAATTTCGTCACTTCGGCCAATGAAATAGAGGTAACCCTCTTCATCCTGACGAAACCAATCCCCTGTACAAAGGATACGCTCTCCGGGAAAAAATCCTGGTTTGAGCATTTCATCAGACAATTCAGGCTGGTTCCAGTACCCTGCCATTATATGCGGTCCGCGGACATACAAAATTCCCTGTTCACCAGGAGCCACTGGTTCACCATCCGGTGTACGTAAAAAAACTTCCGTTCCAGGTATTGCCTTACCTACCGAGGACGGTTTTTCATCGACCAGTTCAGGCTCCAGATAGGAGACCCTTTTGCACTCTGTCAGGCCATACATTTTATAAATTAATGCATTGGGAAAAATTTCATGAAGATGCGGGATATAATCTGCAGAAAGAGCTGCTGCTGTATTAGTGATACGGGTAACGTTTGGAAACATAAGTTTCTTTTTCAGATGTCCACTGATCATCGTCGAAAAAATTGTCGGAACACCAGGAAAAACGGTCACATCTTCATCATGTATTTTTTTATAAATCTGTCCGGGAAAAGTAAAAGAACGTTCTACTATGAGAGTTGCTCCAAGCTTCATGGCCATCAGAAGTTGATACAGGCCATAATCAAAAGCCAGAGGCAAAACCAGCAGGATTCTATCCTCATCTGAAAGTCTGAGATATTCAATGAGACTCCAGGCCGCAAATACCATAGCCTGATGTGTCTGCATCACTCCTTTTGGATTACCAGTACTGCCAGAGGTATAGATCAGCGCAGCCAGATCATGTGGAATAACAAAACCCAAATCTGCAAGAGGACTGGATTCAAGGAGAACCGTGTCAAAGGATTCTAGATCGACTTCCTCCAGATGACCATAGATTGAAAGTTCACCTGATGCAATAATAGCCCGTAAAGAGGGAAGATTACTGGTAGCTTTGACAAACTGCCTGGCCAGATGACAGTCGGTCATCAATACCAGTGCCCCACTGTCCTGAAGAATAAAATGCAGTTTTTCCGCTTTTGTCTGCGGATTAATCATCAAAAATACACCACCAGCAAGCAATGTCCCATAGATCGAAGTTATACATGGCCATGTGTTATCCATGTAAATAGCTACACGATCTCCCCTTTGTAAACCTCGCTCCAATAAAGCATTGGCTATCCTGCTGGATGTATTGAGAAGTTGACTGTAAGTATATTCTTCTCCTTCTATAACCAAGGCAACTTTATCAGGATGCAGCGCAGCAGAATGAATCATTCCTTCGCGTAACAATTGCTGTGGCTTTTTCATACGTCTCTTCTTTTCAGGATTTACCGGCAATAAAGGCAGCCAGATTATTCACACTATCCAGATTTTCAGGAATCAACTCTTCGTCATCAACGGAGATACCAAAATCATCCTCAAGCCATTCAACTAATTCCAGGACACCGGTTGAATCAATTATCCCCTGATCCAGAAAAGATGAATCATTGAGTAAATCACCTTCTTCAGCGTCAAAAAGAAAATTCTCAAAAATAAATGTGCGTATCTTTTGTTTTACATCCATCTCCTACACCTCATTAATCCATTATATACAAATTCAAACCTCTATCTTGCAGAGGTTTCGTCTCAACTGAAAAATTCTTTACAAATTTATCGTATACAATCATGGTCGATAATATTCCGACAAAAGCCATATTCTCACGAAATCCTTGTCGCCCCCTCTTGCGGCATTTAGTGATTAACCGTTCAACAGCTTTACTCTTGAACAGCCCGGCTTCCAGCAACAAGGATTCAGAAAGAAAATGCTGTAGGCATTCCGGTTCTTTATCTCCAAAAAAACTCAAAATATCCGGGGCCATATATGGTTGTTTCTTTCGCTGGACAATTCCTTCCGGGAGGAGATTGGTCATCCCTTTTTTGAGAATATTTTTTTCATTAAGTGCTTTCATTCGCAGATGTGGAGGAATTGTGCAGGCAAACTCCACTACCCGGTGATCAAGAAAGGGAAAACGACCTTCAACAGAATGAGCCATGGCCATACGATCGCCCTGGGAACAGAGCAGGTAATTGGCAAGCAGCATACGGCTTTCAAGAAACTGTGTACGGGTAAACAAATCCAGTCCAGTCAATTTGTCACACCAGGACTTTTCCAGCCTGCGGAAAGGTAATGCCGGATCTCCGGTTATCTCGTCCTGCAGAAAAATATGGGTACCGCTGGTAGTTTTCCAGCGGGGACGATGACCGTAAAAAATGTCTTCAACCGGGGCATTGGTATCAAAAAATTTCCGCGCATACTCTGCAGATTTTGATGGAGACAGGGCCAGGTAGGGGTACAACCGTTTCAAGAGAAATGGCCGGCAGGATGAATCGGACTGAGCCGCAATAAAGGCCCGGACCTTGGCCTCTTTGAAGATATCATAGCCGCCCAGAATTTCGTCTGCCCCCTCTCCTGTCAGCACCACCTTGTAGTTATTCTTCCGGACCAGGGAAGAGAGCAGATACAGTGGTGTGGGCGCAGTGCGCAGGATCGGTGTTTCCGTATGCCAGATGACATCTGGAAATGATTCACCAATAGACTGGTACGTACACTGTATCACATTATGGTCTGTATGGAGATAATCGACCATTTCCAGCTGTTCCTGCCGTTCATCATAAACTTTGTCGGAAAAAGTGACGGAAAATGTCTTGAGTTCGTTATCCGTATAATGCTTGATCAGAGAGGTGATAGAGGAAGAATCCAGCCCACCGCTCAGATAGGCGCCAACAGGGACATCAGCTCTGAGCCGGAGCCGGGTTGCATCAACAAGCAGTTCCCGCAGCTGCTGGGCAAGTTCCTGTTCAGATGCCGTTGACCAGGCAGCCTGTGCAAAAGGAATCTCCCAGTATTGCTGTTCTTCTATCCTTCCGGATTGATCTATTGTGAGCAGACAACCGGGATTAAGCTGGGTAATACCTTCAAATACCGTTTCATTGCCGGCCGGGCTCCAGAAAGTAAAAATTTCCTGGATAACATCCCTGTTTATCTGTCTTGGAATAGTTGGGTCGGCAGAAAATATCGATTTGATTTCTGAAGCGAAATACAGTCGACCACCATGGATGGTATAAAACAGGGGTCGAATTCCCATCCGGTCCCGGGCAAGAAACAACGTCTGCTTCTGTTTATCATAGATGGCAATGGCGAACTGGCCGTTCAGGTCCTCCAGACATTTTTCACCTTTTTCTTCATAAAGATGAACGATGACCTCGGTATCTGACTGAGTGGTGAATTGATGTCCTCGACTGATGAGTTGCCGGCGCAGTTCAGGATAGTTAAAGATCTCACCGTTGAAAATGATCCATAACGTTTTATCTTCGTTATGAATGGGTTGCCAGCCGCCTTCAAGGTCGATGATGGAAAGTCGGGCATGAGCAAGACCTGCCCGTTTATCCTGAAAAAAGCCAAAACCGTCCGGCCCTCGGTGGTAAAGGGGCCAGATCATTCGTTCAAGCAGACAGAGTCCCTCTTCAGCATCGTGCTGTATATTAAAATAACCGGAAATTCCGCACATGGTTCTACCAGCGAAAGAGCTCCTTGCTCACAGCCAGTTGAATAAAGGCACGGTGCTCATCATAAGAACCGGTACCACCCACGAGCAAATCAGAATCATGATTATAGTAGCGGTATCCTCCGGAAAGCGTATACCAGCGGAGAAAAGTATAGGCCAGGGAAAGACCGGCATCATAGTCTTTTTCCGTATATTCAACCCGGTCAAATTCTTCAGGAGGCAGAGGTTCTGCCGGGGTCGTCCCGTCATCAACAATAACAATAGTCTCTGCCGAAGGATATTCAAGCCGACGATTGTCACGATAAGATGCAGAAAAAACTGCTGTAAGGTCACGGGTCAGTTGATAATCCAGGGATACTCCAGTGCGCCAGAAATCCGTCAGACCGCTTCGACGACCATTGAAATTTTCCTGGTCATAACCTTTGTCTACAAAAAAAGTTAATGTCCCATGCAGATAGTCCCATGTTAGACCTGCATAGGCATTATAATCGCTTTCTGTAGGACTGTTTTCAAAAGACCCCCAGGAAGGTCCGCCGGACAGAGTTACATGCAGACGAGGAGTAATATCATAGTTAACACCTAATGCGACATTGTTTACCTTGTAATCTTCAAGATAGGCAAGATCATAGTCGGTACTGAGAAAACTGTATTCCGTAAACAGATGAAGATGTGGGGATTTATCATATATGCCTCTTGCTCTTAAATAATATTCTGTAAGATCATCAGAATCTGTTCCAACAACACGATGATCGACCTCAACAGGCTCTTCCTCCAGAGGAGTCACCACGAAAACATCAGGCTCATCAAACAGACCCCTGGTGTATTGCGCGTCGCCCTCTGCCCGCCATTTCCGGTTAAACCGATGGTCCAGGTTCAACAATCCAATATGACGATCATAATCCGTGTACCCGCCTACGGTATCCGAGTCATCACGAAGCACCTCATAGGTATAGCCGACACTGACTTGCCTGTCATTGCCATAGTCGTAATCCGTACGTAGATCTAGGTTGTTCCTCCAAAAGCGCCTGCGCCCGTAAATTTCTGTCAGGCTGCCATCAGTTTCTTCACCGGGAGAACCTACAACCGGCTCTTCAGGAACTATTTCTCCTGTTTCCGGTATGATAACAGCTGTGCGCAATTCATTTTCCCGGTACGGATCATCACCCATGTAAAAACGGTTATTTAATGAAATAAACCAGCTCCTGGTCAGATTTCGCTCTGCCCGCAGACCAAAATCGTGATCAACATCCGTGGTCTCGTAGAGATGATCGTAGTTGAGCGAAGGAGCATACGTCATCTCAAACAGATCACTGATACCTGTGGATGAAAAGGTGAGTCGAGGGATAAGATAATAATTCTTCCGGTCACCTCGAAGGTCCTCCAAAACAATAACCGTCGGGCCGGAGGGTACGACTCCTACATCTGCAGCTACAACTCCACCACCGGCACCATCCGGTCTTTCAGCAACCAGACCATTATCATCATAGTTCCGCTCCTGGTAATCGTAGCGGACTGAAATCTCACCGATAACAATATTCTGCCTGGCTTCCGTACTCCCTCCCCAACTCAGCAGTAGACTCGCTGCGCAGAAACAGACAACTGGTTTACGATAAAAAATATTTTTCATGTTTCTTCCTCATCAATGCACGATGACGACATCATTTGGTTGAATGTAGACATTTTTTTCCAGATGTTTTCCTTTCAAAAAATCATCGTAATCAAACTCTAAACTTTTCTTATCCTGATTCTTTTCCGACGCCAAAGGATCTCCCTGGCGTATGACCGTTATATCATGATTGGCCCATTCGGTGAAACCGCCGCCGCGGGCAATGGCCTGCACAATGGTCACCGGAAAATCCAGGTAAAAAATGCCCGGATTATTGACCTGCCCCATAACCGTATATCTGCGGCTGTTGCTCTGCAGGAGGGTAACAGTCACTATAGGGTCGTCAAAAACAGACGTATAGAGCTTTTTCAGGTAGTCAGCAAGCTGCGTAAGCGACATGCCCACGACCTTTATATCACCAATATGCTTCAGAGATATCCGGCCATCCATACGCACTTCAACACCACCGGGCACCCGGCGAATGGTATCCGCAGCCCCACCCGCTCCTGCAACCGTTGGACTGGCATCACCGGCAGCAGCCATATTTCCTTCGCCGTAAACACTGATGGCCAGAAAATCACTGTAACCAATAATATATTCCTGCTGCCCACCCGGCAGCTGCATATTCCCGACAATCTCCTGACGAAGTTTCTCTTTCTGGCTGCTGTCTACCACAACATCTGTTGTTGACTCAGCCGCCAAAACCAATTCCCCTGACCACAATGGTATCAGAAAAAAAATGGCCATCAAAAAAATACAACTCAGTCCACGCTGCTTATTCATCATCTGTTTCCTCCTGTCGTCACTATGGCAGTCAATGAATATCTATTCACAAATGTATCATAACCCGAAAAAAAAACGTAACTTTTTCTATGGATATCCACAAAATCTGGTGTATATTCTCTTAACACTGTTATTCTATCACACATTTTTTTTCTGCCAAAGGAATTGCCATGCAACTGTTTTCAAAGAAACTGATTCGTGTACCCATTCTCCTTTTCCTGGTGGTTCTGCTTGCCAGCTGTTCTTCCGACCCGGATAAAAGCAAATTGGAGCATTACCAGAAAGGCATGGTCTATGTGGAACAGGACAAGCCAAATGCGGCGGTGATCGAATTTCGAAACGCTATCCAGATTGATCCGAAATATGCGGACGCCAGGTACCAGCTCGGCCTGCTCTACCTGGAAACCGGCGATATAAAAAATGCTTTCAACCAGCTGCAGAGGGTAGCCAGTCTGGATCCTGCCAACATTGATGCCCGCCTGAAAACAGCCGAATTCCTGCTTATGAGCAGGGATAAAGACGGTGCCCGCCAGCAGGCAGAAGCACTCCTCAAGGATGCCCCTGACAACGTAGATGTTTTGGCCCTGATTGCAAATCTGGAACTGATCGACGGTAACTTTGACAAGGCTGAATTGATTTTAAAGAAAGCCATCAGTCTTGACCCTGCACTCGACCGGCTGTACTCCACGCAGGGACGTCTGTATGCTGCGCAGAAAATGAATGCAAAGGCGGAAACAGCGTTCAATAAAGCAATTGAAGCCAATCCCGATAAACTGGCCAATTACCAGATGCTGTACAGCTTTTACCAGTCTCAGCAGAACAGAGATAAAGCCATTGAGACTATCAACCTGATGGTTGAAAAATTTCCAGACAATTCTACACCACTCATTATGCTTGCATCCCTGCAGCAGCAGGAAAATGAAATAGACAAGGCGGAAACGACATTACAGAAAGCAGTTAAACTTTTTCCTGAAAATGTCAGGGTCAAGCTTATCCTTGCATCTTTTTACCGGAAAATCGGCAAAACAGACCAGGCGGAAAAAACATATCTTGCTGCCATGGAAAAAGCAGATAACCCCTTGGACATTAAAGCACAGCTTGCAGATTATTATTTTGAGCAGAAAAAATTTGATCAGGCCCGTGCAACCATGGAAGAAATTATTGCTGAAAACCCAAAAAACGGCGGCGCCAACCTTGTAAAAGCAAAATTCCTTATCAAGGAAGGAGACAACCGACAGGCTCTTTCCATATTAACGGAACTGGTTAATAATTATCCCGGCTGGGCTGATGTTTTTTTTGCCAAGGCTCTTGCCCACATGAATCTTGGCGAGATGGAGCTGGCCCAGAACAGCTCCATGGAGGCTGTAAAGAAAAATCCCGGAAACTCCAGATATCACGGTCTCCTTGCCCTGCTCCATCTCCGGGCCCGCGAATTTGAGGATGCCAGGCAGGAAGCAGCCATTGCCCTGAAACTCAACCCCAGAAATTTCCAGGCGGCACTGTTATTTGCCAAGAGCACCCTTTTTGCCGGAGAATATGACAAAGCCGTCAACATACTTGAAAGCATGAAGGAAAAGGCCCCCGATAATGTGGAAGTACTCGGTAATTTAGGGCTTGCCTATTTGGGACAGAAAAACCTCGATAAAGCTCTGGCCACCTTTCAACAGCTCCTTGACATTCAGCCGGGAAACACCCTGGCTCTTATGAATATTGTGCGAATCAATGCCGGCAAGGGCAAGAGCAAAGCTGAGCTTATCGATCTTGTAAAGGCACAGCTGCAAAAAGCTCCCGAAAGCGTGGGTGATCTCCTCCTGCTTGGTACCATGCTCATGCGGGAGGAACAGTTTGACGAGGCTCTGGCAGCATTTAAAAAAGCGCAGGAAATAGCCCCGCAGAACCCTCGCAGTTATACCCTGAGTGCTGCTCTTTTAAATAAGCAGAACAAGATGGATGAAGCCATAGCCGAATATACTGTCCTGCTGGAAAAACGTCCAAAAGACATACAGGCCCTGATGGGCCTTGCCACCCTGCTGGAGCAGAAGGGAGAAAGTGCGGCAGCCAGAAAACGATACGAACAACTCCTGCAGATCAATCCTGACTTTGCACCGGCAGCAAATAATCTTGCCTGGATGATTACCCAGGAAACAGAACCGGATCTTGGAGAGGCATTGCGGTTGGTACTGACCGCCAGGCAGCAGCTCCCGGACGAAGTACATATAATCGACACTACAGGCATGGTCCATTTAAAGCGCAAATCATATGGACTGGCCCGCAATGAGTTTGCTCTGGCCGTTGAAAAACAACCTGATGTGCCGGTGTTCCGGTATCACCTTGCCATGGCACTGTATGGTGAAGGTAAGAAAAAAGAAGCCATTAATGAATTACAGCAGGCCCTGAGTAAGGATCAGGAGTTTACAGAGCGTCAGGCGGCGGAAGAGTTGTTGAAGAAATGGCAGCAGGAGCAATAACATATCAACATGCACATTTCTGAAACTATTCTCAGCAGAGAGCAGATCCATGACAGGGTCACAGTTCTGGGCCAACAGATCAGTACTGATTATCAAGAGGACAAAAAACTGGTCCTGATCGGCATCTTGAACGGTGCCTTTATCTTTCTTGCTGACCTGGTCCGGGCCATAACGCTGGAGATTGAAGTGGATTTCATCCGTGTTGCCAGTTATGGTGATGCCACTTCAACAACCGGCACTATCACGCTCTCCAAAAAACCGGAACTTGAACTGACAGGCAAAGATATCCTGCTGGTCGAAGATATTGTTGATACCGGAACAACCCTGGTCTGGCTGCAGAACTACTTTACACGGTTTCAACCAGCATCCATAAGAACCTGTTCCCTGATCGATAAACATGAACGTCGGGAAACTGAGGTCAAGGTCGATTATGTCGGATTTGTTCTGAACAAGGGATTCCTGGTAGGCTACGGCCTGGATTATGCCCAGAAATATCGTAACCTGCCGGAAGTGTGCTCCATGCAGGAGTAACAGCGCACCCCCATTTGCAGGCTAACCACTCTCAACACATCATTTTTTATCCCAAAGGAGGACTCACCCATGCAGAAAAAAATAGCGGTCATCCTTTCCGGCTGCGGACATCAGGACGGTGCTGAAATCCACGAGGCGACGCTGACCCTCTGGGCCATCCATAAACATGGCGCAGATTACCAGTGTTTTGCCCCGGATATCAAACAGTACCATGTGCTCAATCATATTACAGGCGAAGAAATGGCGGAAGAGCGCAACGTGCTGATTGAATCCGCCCGCATTGCCCGGGGCAACATCCTTGATCTGGCTGAATTTAATGCGGATGCTGTGGACGGCCTGATAATACCCGGTGGTTTCGGTGCAGCAAAAAATCTCAGTTCCTATGCCTTTGACGGCCCGGATTGTTCGGTCAACAAAGATGTGGAAAGGGCGGTCAGAACTATGCATTCGGCAGGAAAGCCCATTGGGGCACTCTGCATCGCACCGGTTATTCTTGCCAGACTGCTTGGCAATGTTGAGTTGACCATCGGTCAGGACGAGACGACAGCGGAAAATATTGCCCGGATGGGTGGACGCCACACGGCCACCCTGCAGGGAGAGATCACAGTTGACACTGATAACAAACTGGTCACCACCCCCTGTTATATGCTGGACTCCCGGGTCGACCAGATCGGTGAGGGTGCGGATAAGCTGGTCAAGGCAATGCTTGAGCTTATGTAAGGTTGGAAAAGGGGCAGCAAATCATGCTGCCCTTTCTTGACTTCACGGAATATTTCCTTATTTTATTCACTCAACAAATAATTGAAAAACCATCTGCTGCCTCTATCCCGTGGATAACAGGCTCAGCCATCATTCTACTTTTTCTGCAACGGGAGAATCAACATGAATACCGTTAAAACCTTTATCCTTATGGCCGCCCTCACCGGCCTGTTCATGGTCGGAGGTCAGGCTCTTGCCGGCCAGCAGGGTATGATGTTTGCTCTGATAATGGCTTTGGGGCTCAATTTTTTTGCCTACTGGAATTCCGACAAAATGGCCCTGGCCATGAACAAAGCACGGGAGGTCTCTGAAGCGGAAGCCCCGGACCTGCACCAGATGGTGGCATCCCTTGCAGCCAGAGCGGGTATACCAAAACCCAAAGTTTACGTTGTGGATAATCCCACTCCCAATGCCTTTGCCACCGGTCGAAACCCTGAACATGCAGCAGTTGCCGTGACAACCGGCATTATGAAGGCGCTGAACCGGGAAGAACTTGAAGGAGTGCTGGGACACGAGCTTGGACATATAAAAAACCGTGACATCCTGATCAGCTCCATTGCCGCAGTCATGGCCGGTGCAATCTCATATCTCGCCACCATGGCCCAGTGGGGCATGATATTCGGAGGAGGACGCAGTGATGAAGATGGAGGCAGTCCGATAGCCACCATTATCATGATGATTGTGGCACCATTGGCCGCATCCATGATCCAGATGGCCATTTCCCGCAGCCGGGAATACATTGCCGATGCCTCGGGTGCCGAAATCAGCGGCAATCCGAAAGCCCTGGCCAGCGCCCTGGAAAAACTGTCAAACTATAACAAACAGATTCCCATGGACGTTAATCCGGCCTCGGCCCAGATGTACATCGTCAATCCGTTGTCACGCGGTTCACTGGCTAAGCTGTTTTCCACCCATCCGCCCATGGAGGAACGGATCAGGCGCCTGCTGGCCATGTAATCTGCCGCCCGGACAGTCTCTTATTCCTGTATCATCAGCAAACGACGTACATAATCTTCGTCCAGGCCGGTCAACAGTATCTTCTTGGAGCGGCTCTGTAGACCACTCCTGATTTGTATTGCGCTTTTCGGGATTTTTAACAGTTTTGCCAGCAAGGCAATAACAGCCTTGTTGGCTTTACCGTCCACCGGAGGTGCGGTAATACGCATTTTAAGGGTATCACCGTGCAGACCTCCGAGTTCGTTGCGTCTGGAACGGGGCTGGACATGAAGAGAAAGCAGGAGATCGCCGTCAGGCAGGGTATGCAGGAAAGGCATTTGTTCAGACTATAAGGCTCAGCAACAGAGTTATGTCTTCGGCCCAATGCAACTAACAGCCTAA
>CAZKBZ010000052.1:10796-17834 GCA_964551175.1 uncultured Desulfobulbus sp. | reverse complement strand
TGAATGGCTTTGTATCGGCCCGCTTGAATGCTGTTTAGTTTTCAAAGATCAAAATGTTATCCTGGATAGCCAAGACAACAGCACACCACAAAATATTGTGGTGCGACGAAACGCAGATTAGCCTGCTCTTATTCGACTGTCAACTATAAAGTTACCCTGCCGAATGTTTTTTGTTGCCCACTGATATTCTTGGCGAACAACGAGGCGAGAACCTACAGGAGGCCGCTGTTCCTGTCAACAGAAATAGAGCAACTCTTTCAATTTTTCTGTATTTTCAAATGGATGTCGAATGCCATTCGGCATCATCTTCCTGTTGTTCTGTTAAAAAATACCAAGATAGCGTAGGCCGGTGAACAGTATGCAGAAGGTGAGTATGGTTTTAATCAACCTGGCGGGTACGAAACGCTGTACTCTGGCACCGCAATACATACCGACAAAACCACCAAGCCCGAAAAGAAAACCAAGGCGCCAGTCGGGGGCGACAGCCATGTCTGGAAAAAATGGAGCTATAACCTGGAAAAAGAACACCCCGGCAACAGAGGTAACTAGAGTTCCCATCAGAGCTGCACCGGCAACCGTATAAATTGGCAGGCCTAAAAAGGTGACAAAAAATGGAGCGATTATTGAGCCGCCTCCGATCCCGTATACCCCACCGATCAAACCGACAGTCAGGCTGAGCAGCATGATAGACAGGCTGGAAACCTGATACTGTCTATTTTCAAAGGTATAGCCCAGGGATTTGATTGTAAAATAGGTGCCTGTCACAATACCTGTCTGCTGCGACGTATTTCCTGTTTTTTTTTGTGGTTGCGAGGATTGTTTTTTGAGGATGTCTCTAAGCAGGCGGAAACCGATGTACAGCAGAACAACAGCAACAAAACGCTTGAAGAGTGTAGGGTCTGGGAGGTATTTTACCCGTATAACTGCTCCGGCCAGTACGCCGGGCAGGGTGCCGATGATAACCGCCCAGGTGAGCGGCCAGACCATGCGGCCTTCCTTTATGTACCGATAAACGCCGCTGGGGATAGCAACAATATTGAAAACATGATTGGTGGCGCTGACCGAGGGAGTGTTAAAGCCTAAAAAACTTACCTGGAAAGGCAGCAGCAGAAAGGCACCTGACACACCGCCCATTGAGGTGAGAAAGGAGATGCCGAAGGCCACCAGGGGCGGCAGCCAGGGTTGAACCTCTATGCCTGCAACCGGGAAATACATTGTCAGAAGGTAAGGTTATTCATCGATCCATTTATCCAGGGTATCGATAATTTTTCTGGCCTGTTTGGCACTGGAAATATTGAATTTTGATTTGGGCAGGTACTGTCCGTTACGCTTCTGGTAGCGACGGATGGTATATTTTTCCGGGCCGTATTCTTTCTTGCCGCGGTTATAGTCCTGGTAGCGGAAGAGGATGGTGGTCCAGGCACCTTTAGACAGGATTTCCTTGTCCAGTTCTTTGACAATTAATGTCCCGTCCTCTTCGTAATTGATACTTATATCATCTACTTCAGCGCTCATGGGTTACTCCGGATAGGGGGAATAATGGATCTGTTACTGCGTGTTCCTTATAGCACAGAAACAAAAAAACTCAACAGCTGTGCCGGAAACAGGAAATATCTGTTTTGTATAGATCTACTCCGGGCCCTCACCAGCTGGAAACTGGATTTCCAGTTTAATCCCGTCCGGACCCGGCACAAAGACCTGGTGTTCTTTACTTGCCGGCACTGTGTGTTCAAAGTAATCCAGCCCTGCATCCTGCAACCTGGTGATTAAACTCTTATAGTCGTCACCAGTGAAAGCGATGTGATCTACAGCGCCATTTGTGCCATGGCTCCCTGAGGCCGCAAGGTGGACAATCGGTTTTCCTTCGCTGTATAACCATGCCCCGTCAAAAAGAAAAGGGGGCCTGGGACCCTGCTCAAGGCAGATCGCCTGCTCAAAAAACTGCTGCATAGCATTTAGATCAGTGGTGCAGATCAAAACATGGTCGAGTTGCATGACTATTTTCCCTTTTTCAACAATTGTCGCTGCTCACGGCGCTGCAAGGCTTCGCGGTGACGGCGCTTGGCTTCCCGGGTTGAGGGCGTGTATTCAGGTATCGGGACCGGCTTATGATTTCTGTCAAGAGCGACAAAGGTCAGGTAGGCAGAGGCGATATGCCGGGTCTCACCACTGCGCATCTCCTCACCCTCAACCCTGACCCCGATCTCCATGGAGGAGCGGTGGGTCATGTTCAGGCAACCTTTAAGAGTCAGCAGGTCGCCCACATGGACCGGTCGGTGAAAATCAATCCGCTCTATGGAGGCGGTGACCACGTTGGTCCGGGCAAACCTGGTGGCAATGACAAAGGCGGCGTCGTCAATAAGCTGCATGATAACCCCACCGTTGACGTTGCTGGCCGGGTTGGCATGGTAGGGCATCATGACGTGGGAAATTACGGTTCCGCAGAATTCAGAACTACTGCAACTCCTCATTATGTACTCCTCTTAACCTCAAAATCTGTTGCCAGCAGGATCGTTTTCAGGTGTTTTCCGGCAAAACTTGACCATAATAGACCTTCTGGGTACAGACTGGTTGAAAACTTTTTATGAAAATTAGCAGTTTTCGGATAGTAAAACGTGTCGATTCATTTAAAGTATATATTGAATCTTAATAAAGATAATTATTTATATCAAGTGTGCAATATTTCTTCACGCTATTTAAGTAAAAAATCTGATTGCATAAGTAAGCAGCTTTCCATAGAACTCTACTGAAAAATGGAGAAAAATGAAAAAGATCCTAAAAAAAAGGTATAGCTCCAGTCCGCAGCCTGCAACCGGAATGATGTCAACAGGAAAAGAATCGGAGTACCGAATAGAATGGTTGCAATTATATTCATTGTAGATTCTCGATACGATTCTAGGGCGCTTTGTCATGTAAAGGAGCAGCTACAAGGGATACCATCGCTGAACTGGTGAAAATTCGTGAAAAACATTCTGTAGAACCCTGAAAGTCCTTCAGGCCTTAAAGACAAAAAGTGATGTTATTCCTAAAATCGGCTATACCGCAAATACCATAGGTAGCTTCAATGCGCCCCTGATATCGTTAAATCGCCGTCAAACAGGGTGACCGGATAGTCGTTTAAGCCATCATTCACCGTGATGGAATCATGCTGATACCCCTTGCCACCGTCAGTGACCTTGTAGCGCATAGGCCCGACATTAAAACTCATGGTGTTACCCGAAAGAGCAATATCGCTGACCGAAACAGGTTCACCAATGGGCGTGTCGGGCAGCATGTTGAACATGGAAAATCCTATGACAGGCTGCCCGGTTTTAATATCCTGGAGGTATCGGCGCATGGTTCCCTCCTCGGGAAGGTACCCTGCATCCCCCTCTTTGCCCACGGCGGGTTTTACATCAAAGCTCACCCACATCTGAATCATATCGGCCTTGCCGTCGCGGTTATAATCAAAGGCAACCGGTTCGGCATAGGCTGCTTTCCCGGTAAGCGCAGGACGTACCTGTTCCGCATCGGCAGCCATGGGCAAAACTGCAGCAAGAAGAAAAAAGACCGACAGCACCAGCAGCCCGTTTCCGACTGTTTTTCTGTTACACATTGGCGACCACCTCCTTTGCCTGCGTAAGTCGTGCACCCAGCAGCTCATAGGTCTGTTTATACGCCTCAACCTGGTTGGGACTCTCCTTCACAATTCGGCGAATGGACGCTGCAGTTTTTTGTTCCTGGTAGTGCTGCTCCAGCCAGTCTGCCAGTTTATTGAGGTTGATGGCGGGAAGCGTTTGCAGAGAAGGCTGAAGAAACCAGTACGCCCCCTCCATGCTGCAGATATCTTCCCGGTGCAGCCCGCTCGGCATTACCATCCTGGCTGCGGTCAGTTTGTCGCGGAAGGCAACATCAGTGAGTAGTCGTTGTGCCTGCTCAGGCGTTAATGTGCTCATGTCTTATCCTCCCGGCCCAGTCGTTCATTTTTTTCCAGTTCATCCGCCACCTGTTTCAGACCAAGACCTTCCAGGGTAGTGCGGGTGGGCCAGCCGCTGTCGGCAGCACATCCTTCCTGGCCGTAGAAGCGGGTTTTCCAGTCCTCGAATTTTTCCCGGTCAATGCGGCGGTGCATGATGTCCTGATATCGCCAGTTGCCATTTTCATCCCGGCAGGGCCAGTAAAAATAGGGAAGGATCTCCCCTTCATCGCAGTCTTTATCATAGATGTAATCAGCATAGTGGACAATATCACGATGCCTGCCCTGCAGCGCCCAGATGGCGTTGTCCAGGTGCCAGATTTTTCTGCCCCGCTCAATGCCGTCATTAAAAGAGATATTCTCACCGGTGACGGCGTTCCAGAACACCTGCTCGCCCGCTTTTTCAGAGCCGGTTGCTCCAATCCAGTCCTTGGCATTGGTGTTGAACAGGTCTGCCCAGCGAAAATCGCAGAGCAGGGTGGAATTTTTCCAGTAGCGGGTATAGTACATGTGCCAGCGGACCAGCTGCATGACTTCATCCGAGTACATATTTTCGTTGGAGTAGTCCAGTGCTTCGGGACCGTTCACCCAGGGCTTCATCTTGTCCGTGACCAGACGGGCGATTTTTTCAGCTGAAATTCGCGGCCGTATACCCTTGGTAATGGAGATGTTTGTATACCAGAAGATCCAGTTGATGCAGTGGGAGTTCATGTCCCGGTCACACATGATGGTTTCAAAGCCCCATTCCAGCTCAACTCGGGAATCATAGCCGTGTTCAGGCATTCCCCAGTAAGGAAACAGCAGGGTGCCGTTTCTCCAGTCTTCTTCACGACCGGCTTTGATTGCACCCTGGACATAGCCTTCAGCCACCAGTGCCCCGACATCTCTTTTCTCGGCAATGGCGTGGAGAAACTCCTCTACAAATTCCAGGGAACCGATTTTTGACCAGTCCAGCTGACTGTCGATTTTCTTGCCCGGTCCCATAATCCCTTCGTGGTACAGGTGCTCAAACCAATGCATTGCACTGCTCAGAGGATAGGAGTTTACACCCAGTTGGTTGCAGAGATCTCCAGCCTTGAAGATAATCTCACTGGCCTTCAGCTTGTCACCTTTACTCCATTTCATTGCAAAGGATGCGTACCATGCCGTTTCCTGGCAGGAAACCTCATTGCCGTAGCCCACATTAAAGCGGGCCCGGCAGCCGTTGATACAGCCCTGACATGACTGTGGTCGCCGTTTATCAGTGGGCTGCTGGCAGAAGATAACCGGTTTTGCCGGATTACCAAGCGGGCCCCAGTGCCGCTGATCCGGATCGTCATCATCCGCTGCATAATATTCCTTGGCATCAAACCTGGCCTGAACCAGTGCGGCAGGGTCGGCAATTTCCACCTGACAGGTTCCCTGCAGGGAGATCGCTTTCAAATTTTTTGATCCCCAGACAGCACCCAGACCGCACTGGCCCGCACCGTTACCGGAATCATGTACCAGACAACCCTGGCCCACCTGATTTTCTCCGGCAGGCCCGATGCAGAGTACTGCAGGTCTCTGGGTGGAGTATTCCGGGCCGTTTTTTCCAGGCAACTCGTACCATCCTTCCATGCCGCCGGTTTCTTTGAGGAGTAAGTTCCACAGGTCCTGCTGGGTGGTTTTTGTGTCCTTCCCCCATATTTTGTCAGCAGAGCGGATGGTGACCTCGTTGTTGCGAATATCCAGCCAGACAGGTTTCTTTGCCTTGCCCATCACCACAATGGCATCCCAGCCCGCATATTTCATGGTGGCTGAAAAACGACCGCCGAAGTTGGAACGGGTAAACCAGTTAACGGGATACTGGCCTAATCCCACACCCAGTACTTCACAGCGACCACCGGCAGAGGGAACATTGGTGCCCGAAAAGGGTGATGATGCCACCACAATAACATTTTTGGGATCGCGACCATCGGTAATGGTTTTGTCTTTGCAGTAATCCCAGAACAGGGCGGAACCCAGGCCGTGACCGCCGCCCCATTCCCGGTATTTTTCCGTGGACACGGTGCTGGTGGTTTCTGCACTCAGGTCAACGAGCAGAATCTGCCCCATGTAACCATACATTTTTTTCTCCATAATTTTAATCAACAGTCAATCTCCTACCCATTATACGGGGAGGGCTTGTTTTATAGTTACGTTTATCCTTCCCGGACAATGTCGTCAGTTGTGCCACCGTTTATCTTCCAGCCCTTGCCGCGCAGGTTGACGTTGTAGCTGGCTTTCGATTTTTGATCCGGCATCTTGTCGACAAAGGCAATTGCTCCCACCGGACATACTTTGACGCAGGACTGGGTGCCGCCGGGGCCGCCCTTTTCTTTGAGATAGGGCGTATTGGCGCAGAGGTCACATTTCTGGACATTAGTGCCCTCAGCGTTCCACTGCAGCCGTTTGGGCACCCAGGGACAGGCAGCAATACACTGCAGACAGCCGATACAGCGGGCAGGGTCAATGGTACGCACGTTGCCGAAATTCGGATCCGCATGATCTGCCTGCACCGGGCAGGCCTTGACACAGGGGGCATCTTCGCACTGGTGACAGACCGCCATGCTGATATCGTCGGGCCAGTTGGCAAAGGGATCCTGCATAATCTGGATTCTGGCCAGCGACAGACATGCCGTACCGTGGTGGACCAGGGAACAGGTGGTCATACAGGTACAGCAGCCCATGCATTTGCCCATATCGACCACTAAAAACCCCTGGGAGTTAGGAATAACCAGCAGGTTTGAGCCGCGCAGGAAAAAAGCCCCGCCTGCGGTTGCCACCACACCTGCTGCTCCCAGTCCTTTGAGAAAGGTTCGCCGGTCAATACCGGTTTTTTGCTGTTTGTCACCCATAATATTTCCTCGTTTGCACAGGTAGTTGGTCAGCAGTTGGTACGACCTACCACATAAAGTTTACATATACGTTGAGATTCTGTCCCTCAAGGGTCGAGCGGGCATCAAACTCCCACTGGTAGCGGCCTGTGAGTACGCAGAAAAGCTTTTCATCAATAAAAATGGGGATATTGACCTCAGGCCCAAGTCCATAGAGCCGCGACTTCTCCAGATCAACCGATGCCG
>CAZKBZ010000052.1:0-10696 GCA_964551175.1 uncultured Desulfobulbus sp. | reverse complement strand
CCGATGCCGCCTTCAATGGTCAGGATATTGCCCACCTGGGTGTCTGAATCCTCTTTTTCCGAGTGGATCTCAAAATAGGCCATGGCCGAGAAATGGTATTTTTTCTCCTGGTCAAAGTAGAGGGTCGTGCCTGCACCAAACTCATGGGTCCACATCCCCATCCCGGTATTGTCATCGGCCCCGTCGCTGTAGTTGCCCGTGGGCAGGTACAGCCCGTAAGTGACCATGAAATCCGCCTGCTGCAGATGCCAGCCCAGGTTGATGGGCTGGATAAAGATGTCAGCGAGATCAAAATTCTTTTCAAAGTCAAAATCGGCATACTCAAGAGAGTTATCCGAGGCAAAGACAGTGGCGGCCATGCCCCAGTTTGCTCCAAGAATAGAATACTTGTTCACCCACCAGCCAAACAGCCCCACCGAGTTGACAGTAATGTCATGCTCTTTACCACTCAGGTTGACCTCGTTGCCGTTGTGGTCAACCAGTTTGTCTGCATAATACCTGGAATAATTCGGCGAAAAGAGGAAACCACCGGGAGCAGGCGATTGCGTACCCGACTGCAGGCCCCAGCCTCCTGTGGCGTGGTGGCCCTTATAATCTGCATGGACAGGCTGTGGCAGGGAGATCAGGGAAATAAAAAGGATTGCAAATCCGGCCAGTTTAGCTATCTTTCCTGTCGTCATGAGACAGTCTTTCCCTGGGCATTCTTGTTCATTTCCAACTTACTGAGCTCTTCATACCACCGAGGATGGTGACTTTCGGCAAAATCCCGGGGAACCCAGCCGTTGAACATGGAGCGGAGCAAAGGCCAGGACCATGGCACTACCGCGGCCAGCAATACATGGAAGAAGAACAGCACCAGCATCATCAGGGCTGACAGGTCATGAATCCAGGTCATAAAGGAGAGCAGGCCGGTGGGCATTCCCATAAAACGGGGAGAGAGTTTGATAAAGCCAGTCAGGATCAACAGGGCCGCAAACACGACAATGGGGACAAAGGCCAGCCGCTCGGAACCGTCATACTTTGCCGGGCGCACTGTTTTTTTCGTCAGGCCGAAGATATGTGCGTAATGGGTGATGCCCTCAATAAGGGATCCCTTGTCCGGCATATGCTCGCTAAAACGCCAGGGCGAGAGAATGGTATTGGACAGCCAGAAGAAACCGCCGAACACAAAGAGCAGGGCGCCTAAAAAATGGAGATCCATCATCTGCGACGCTCCGGCAGGACCGACAACCTGTCGGGGAATAAAGAAAAAACCAAGGGCAACACCGCTGATCAGCAGCAGGGTACAGCCTGCTGCGTGGGTCCAGTGACTGAGCCGGGCTGCCCCGTCATGACGCCAGACCCGCTGGCCTTTAATATAGGGGTCGACCCGCTGCCAGCAGGCCCCCAGCATCAGGCCGCAGAACGCTGCCATGAAGATAATCCACCACAGGTTGTCAAAGAGAAAAGGGATATGGCGGCCTGCTTCTCCCTGCAAGTCTGCTGTTGTTGCGGTCGAAATACCTGGAAACAGAAAAAGGGCCGATGCAAGAACAGAACCTTTTTGTCGTGCACCCATTGTTTAATCTCCCAAAGAGTATGTTGAAGAATGTTCACGGTATTGATTTAACTCAATGAAGACAGCAACATATTTCTTTTCAAAAAAAATGTCTATCCGATTTCTGCAAAACTGCTGAAAGCGGGCAAAGATATAGCAGAGTTGGATTCTTGCTGCGATGCTGGAAGCAATGCTACTGTACCGGAAAAAACCCTTACGGAGGCAGTTCTCTTCTCCGTTTAACTGTTACTCCGGGAAGTTCATCAAAGAGCTGTCTGTACTGCTGGGAAAAACGGCCAAGATGGTAAAACCCCCAGGCCATGGCAACATCGGAGATGGTTGCTGCCGGAGGCAGGTTGCGAAGATCTCTGGATACACCATTCAGAGCCATAATCCGTGCATATTTCATCGGCGTCATGCCGTATCGCTCCTTGAAACCAAGGTGCAGTGAACGAACCGAACAGCCAAGGAGGCTGCAGAGCTGTTCAACATTCAAGTTTCGGTGCAGGTGTTTTCGGATGAGCTGCTCAGCCTTCCAGGCTATCTGTCTCCGGTTGGAAAATTTGAGTTTTCCCACGTCCGGCGGGCGGATGGCGAGCACAAGACTTTCAATAAGCTGTTTTTCCAGCAATTCTTGAAGTCCGCCTAAAGGTGGCTTCGGAGTGTTTTTCAGTGCATACATCAGCGCTGATACCATCTGCACAAGGAGCAGCTGATCCTTCCTGCCAATACGTACCCGCTGTGCCCGTATCAGGGAGGCAAAAGGGCGTCCGGTCAACAGAACAGCCTCCTGATCAAGCAGAGTACCATCGGCAACAATAGTGAGATAATTCACACCTCCAGCAGCATGGGTATCGAATTCTTCTCCAGACTGGATGGCTGGACAGTCCTCCGTCTCCACTCGTCCACCGCAGCAGTACAAGGGTGATGGGTCCAGGAGAACGGGAAGGGAAACAGCATAGGTGCCCCTGCAGATGCTGCCCCGTTCATGGGTGCCGATATGGGGGTTATTTTGCTTAGCTGAAGATTTCGTGTATGGACAATGTCCATACTGATCCGGTAGTTCCCCGGGGACAGCTGGTGATGTTCGATATCCCATCCCACAGCCTTTTCCTGTAATTCATCAGGGCTAGAGCAGGTGAGATGGACCTGTACCGCCGGATCAAACAAATGATTCATGTAAAAAATAAAATTTCATCTATTGGATTGCATCATTAGTTCAATAATTCTCTGTTTGTTCTTTCCTGTCAAGGAGATTGATTCCCAATACAGCAGGACGTTCCAATTTTAGTGAGAACAATCGAAAAAGCCCCTTCCACGGGGAAGGGGCTTGTAAAAAGGTGGGATTACTGCTTTCTGAACACCAGTTTGTTGTCCAGGCCCCGGTCGATCAGGATATGATCACCCTCAAGAAAATTTCCCTCCAGGATTTCCAGGGCCAGCGGATCTTCGATATAGCGCTGAATTGCCCGTTTGAGCGGCCGCGCACCGAAGATCGGATCATAGCCGGTATCAACCAGGAAAAGTTTGGCGTCATTGGTCAGTTCCACTGTGAACTTCCGGTCTTCCAGCCGTTTGATCATCCTGCCTATCTGGATGTCCACGATCTGCAGCAGATCTTCCTTGCTCAACCCCTGGAAGGTGATGATCTCATCCACCCGGTTCAAAAATTCCGGTTTAAACTGTCTGTGCAGCAGCTCATCAATCTGGCGCCGCATCTCCTCGGAATCCTTCTGACCGAGCTCCATGATAATATGGCTGCCCAGGTTGGAGGTCATGATCAGAATCGTATTCTTAAACGACACGGTCCTGCCCTTGCCATCGGTCATGCGGCCGTCATCAAGCACCTGGAGAAGGACATTGAAAACATCCGGATGGGCTTTCTCGATCTCGTCGAGCAAGATAACCGAATAGGGACGCCGCCGGACGGCTTCGGTAAGCATGCCGCCTTCATCATAGCCCACATAACCAGGAGGTGCACCGATCAGCCGGGCCACGGAATGCTTTTCCATGTACTCGGACATGTCGATGCGGATCATGGCCTGCTCTGAGTCAAACAGAAAGTCTGCCAGGGACCTGGCCAGTTCTGTTTTTCCCACACCGGTCGGACCCAGGAAAATGAACGAACCAAGGGGTCGATCCGGATCCTGCAGACCGGCGCGTGCACGCCGTACCGCGTTGGCAACCGAGGTGATTGCCTCTTTCTGGCCGACAACCCGTCTGGCAAGCTCCTCTTCTGCGTGTACCAGTTTTTCCTTCTCGCCTTCCAGCAACTTGTCCACCGGGACACCGGTCCACTTGGCAACCACTGCGGCAACGTCTTCCGCTGCGACCTCCTCCTTCAGCATCTTATTGTCTTTCTGTATCTCTTCGAGCTTCTTATTCTGCTCTTCCAGCTCTTTTTCCAGCTGCACGATTTTGGAGTAACGAATTTCAGCTACTTTACTCAACTCGCCACTGCGCTCGGCCCGCTGTTCCTCCATGTGAGCCTCATCGATCCGGGTCTTGATGTCACGGATTCGCTGAATCACATCTTTTTCCAGCTGCCACTGACCCTTCATGGCATTGAGCTGGTCGTTCAAGTCGGCCAGTTCTTTTTTCAGTTTTTCCAGCCGCTCTTTGGAGGCCTTGTCTTTTTCCTTTTTCAGGGCCTCCTGCTCAATCTCCATCTTGATCCGTTTGCGATCAAGCTCGTCAATCTCGGTGGGCATGGAATCTATCTCGATGCGCAGCTTGGAAGCTGCCTCATCAATCAGGTCAATGGCCTTGTCCGGCAGAAAACGGTCCGTAATATAACGGTTGGACAGGATCACCGCCGCAACAGTTGCAGAATCCTGGATGCGGACACCATGATGGACTTCATACTTTTCCTTGATCCCACGCAGAATGGCAATGGTGTCTTCCTCTGAAGGCTCCTGAACCAGAACCGGCTGGAAACGACGCTCCAGAGCAGCATCTTTTTCAATATACTTGCGGTATTCATCCAGAGTGGTAGCCCCGACACAGTGCAGCTCACCCCGGGCAAGAGCAGGTTTAAGCATATTGGAGGCATCCATGGATCCTTCCGATGCTCCTGCACCCACCAGAGTGTGGATCTCATCTATGAACAGGATGATCTCACCTGCTCTTTTCTCCACTTCCTTGAGTACCGCCTTGAGACGATCTTCAAATTCGCCCCTGTACTTGGCCCCGGCAATCAGCAAGCCTAAGTCAAGGGATATTACCTGCTTGCCCTCCAGGGTTGCCGGAATGTCGCCGTTGACAATACGCTGGGCCAGCCCTTCAACAATGGCGGTCTTACCCACGCCGGGCTCGCCGATCAGGACCGGGTTGTTCTTGGTCCGTCGACTCAGAACCTGAATAATCCTGCGGATTTCCTCATCCCGGCCGATGACCGGATCAAGTTTGCCCTGTCTGGCCACATCGGTCAAGTTACGGGCATATTTTTCCAGAGCCTGGTATTTGTCCTCAGGATACTGATCAGTCACCCGCTGATTTCCCCGGATGGTGGTCAATGCCTGCAGAAAACCATCGCTGGTGATACCAAGCCGGTTCAGCATCTGGGCTGCAGCGAGATTGCCTGTTGCCAGGATGGCCATGAACAGATGTTCCTGGCTGACGTACTCATCCTGCATGGAGGTGGCCGACTTAAAGGCCTGATCCAGGATCTTTTTAAAGTCCTGGGACATGTAACTCTGGCCGGCACCTCCTCCTGAAACCTTGGGCAGCTTGTCAATAAGCTGGTTGGTCTCGCTCAGAACCACACTGGGTTCAACACCCATCTTCTGCAGCACCGGAACAACAACCCCCTCGGGCTGTTCAAGCACGGCCTTGAGCAGATGCTCAGGCTGCATTTCCTGGTTGCCGAACTGCTGGGCAGTGTTATGGGCAGCCTGGACCGCCTCCTGAGATTTTACTGTAAATTTATCTAGTTGCATGTTGTCTCCTCACCTGTTTTGAATAACTCAAAAACAAGGGTTTAATTTTTTTTATTCAGAGGAGAAAATAAGAATGATTGAGGTGCTGTCAAGAAGCGAGAATCAATAAGGGAAAATTTTTCCGGAAATACGGATGTCTCTCAAAAAGGCAAAAAAAACCCCTGTCCGTTCGGGACAGGGGCCTGGAACTTCGTTTTACGGTTGATCAGCCGCCACAGCTGCCGGAACCGCAGGATCCGGAACTACAGCCACCGCCACCGCCAACAGGGTTGGTGGAGGTGATGGAAAAACCGGAACGGTAACCGGCTTCAAGAAAATCGACCTTGATGGCTCCACAAGAGGAAAGCAATCCTTCTTCCACCAGAAAGCTTACCCCGTCTTCTTCAAAAGTTTTATCGTTATCTTTTGGCTCATCCAGAGCCAATCCCAGTGAAGGGCCGGCTCAGCCGCCCTGCATCAATGCGATGCGGACCGCGGATTCAATGTTGTTCTGCGCGAGATATGATTTCAAGTTCTCGACCGCTGAACTTGTAACTTCCAGCATAATAACCTCCTGATTTATTTAAAAAATAAACCTGACATCCAGCAAGACATCAGGTTGTACGCTTATTATTGGGTATAAAATAAGGCAGTTTTTCAAATAAGTCAATGATGATGAAAATGTTAACAGCTAAAATTCTGCATCCTGAAGTAGGGATACAGACCGCCAGCCATGTTCAAATCCAGTAATCTTGTATACTTTCGGCTCCCAGCTCAGGCCTTCCTTGCAAAGTCGTCCAGCTTTCTGCTGCAACTGCAACATAAACAACGAATATGACCAGACAGGGAAAGTGATCGGCATTTTTGCAAAAAGTTGCTAAGCTGTCAACAGATTCATACAGTTTCTTTCCTTTACCTTTGTTGGTGAACCGCAGTGCATACCTCGGATCTTTTACAGGAAATTTACAACAGGTTGCTTGGTCATTTCGGCCCCCAGAACTGGTGGCCCGCTGAAACCCCATTTGAGGTCATGGTGGGTGCCATTCTGACCCAGAACACCAACTGGCAGAACGTGGAAAAAGCCATTGCCAACCTGAAAGCAGCTGATCTTCTTTCATTTGCAGCCATGTCCCAGCTGCCGGTTGCGGAGCTTGCCGAGTATATCCGACCGGCAGGGTATTACAATATCAAGGCTGCCAGGCTGCAGAATTTTTTCGCCCTGATCCAGCAGGAATGGGATGGAGACCTGGAGTATTTTCTTGGTCAGCCGACATCCGTACTCCGGGAACAGCTTCTGTCCGTCAAGGGGATAGGACCTGAAACCGCAGACTCCATGGTGCTGTATGCTGCAGGCAAGCCGATTTTTGTGGTGGATACCTATACGCACCGCATCCTGTCACGGCATGATATCATTCCGGAGGAGTACGGATATTTTGAGATTCAGGAGCTGATCATGGATAACCTGGAGGAGGACAGCCGCCTCTTTAATGAATTTCATGCCCTGCTGGTCCGGACTGGAAAACATTTCTGCAAAAAATCAAAGCCGCAATGTGGACAATGCCCTCTTTCCGGAGTAGCTGGAATTGCAGACTGCCTGCAAGCGGAGGGTTACGACTAAGGCTCCCCTGAACAAAACGGTACCGGAGCCCGATTCCGGCCGAAATGCATGCAGTAAATACAGCGATGAACAGGACAACATCATGAAAAACGAGTGGACAGCTGCAGCTCTGTTGAAAACTTCAAGTGCCTATTGGCGGGGATGCGCCCTGCAGGCAGGTGTGCGTCTTGGAATTTTCACTGTTATCCATGACCGGACTATGCAACCGGCTGAAGTTGCCGACCTGATCGATGCTGATCTGCGGGGAACCGTGTTTCTCCTGAATGGACTTTCAGCCATGGGACTGCTTGTTAAAGAGGATAATCTGTACCGCAACACACCGGAAACACTTCGCCTTCTCTGCAGGGAATCTCCAGCTTATATCGGTCATATCATCCTCCACCACCATCATATCCTTGACGGCTGGGCTCAACTGCATGAGGCGGTGCAGACTGGCGCTCCGGTTTCGCAAAGATCATTTGGTGAAGAGGTTGAGCGGGAAAGTTTTCTGATGGGCATGTTCAACCTGGCCATGGGAATAGCTCCGGAAATTGCCGACCAGGTCAACCTTTCCGGTCGGAAGCGGCTGCTCGACCTTGGTGGAGGTCCGGGAACCTATGCTATCCATTTCTGCCTGGCCAACCCGGAGCTGAGTGGTGTAATTTTCGACCGGCCGACAACGGAACCATTTGCCCGTGAAACTGTTGCCCGGTTCGGTCTCACTGACAGAATAGCATTTGCCGGTGGAGATATTACTACCACCGATCATGTCCCGGCAGGGCCATATGACGTGGCCTGGCTTTCCCATATTCTGCACAGCAACGGGCCGGAACAGTGCAGACAGATCATAGACAAGACCGTTGCCGCCCTGGAACCGGGTGGAGTAATCTTTGTGCACGAGTTTATTCTTGACAACAATAAGGCTTCCCCAGAGTTCCCGGCATTATTTTCCCTGAACATGCTGGTCAACAATCCTGCAGGTCGATCCTATTCAGAGGAAGAGCTGACAACCTTGCTGCATGACAGCGGGGTCAGTACTATCAAACGCCATCCTTTCCGGGGACCAAACGATTCCTCTATCCTGTACGGCACGATCTGAAGGGTGTTCTTTCAGGAGAAGGGAGCATCAACTGTCATCCTGTTGCTGCATATCTCAGCCTGTCTTCAGTATCATCATCTTATTGATCCTGCGATACAATCAACCATAGTTCAATAATACCCGCCAGAAAGATACGCATTTTGCTCGTTTTCCGATAAAACGAACACGGAAAACCGGAAAATAAATCTTCTACTGCTTTTCGATCCTATTACCGCTTGCCTCTGCCTGTTGCCTGTCCGCAGTCAGCGCGGAAACTCCATGTCGCTGATCAAAACGGTACGCTTCTTGTATATTCAAGAGAAAACTTAACAGAAATATCCTATTTTTAAATAGATAGCAGGAGCAGATCGTCAGGAGAGAACCGGATATAAAGAAGAGCGGAGTAAGAATCCGGCCTGTCAGGTCTGCTCAATGAAAAAGTGGGTTTCTTGAAACCTGTACAGATAAAGGATCAGAAGAGAAAACAGCAACTGACATTGTTCGGGTAAAAAAAATGAGTTTCCTGGAAGGACTGCTGTGGCTCACCCTCAACATATATCATGAGGCACGCAGTGAACCACAGATAGGGCAACTGGCCGTTGCCCATGTAACACTCAACAGAGCGATGCAGAAACACAAGAGTGTATATACCGTTGTCACCGCTCCTTACCAGTTCAGCTGGACCTTTCAGAAAAAATCATATCTGCCTTCGGAACCGGATGCATTTATTGACTGTCTGCAGACGGCTATGCAGGCCATGGTGACCTCGGATTTTACCAATGGTGCAACTTTTTACCACCATCTTGATGTACAGCCCAAGTGGGCTGCGAGTATGACCTATATCAACCGTTACGGTGTACACAAGTTCTACCGTAATTAACTAAAGGGTACCTTGAAAAATTAGATATTTTGTTCGAGTTCAAGGAACAGCGAAAAATAAAAGCGCAGCATATTAGGCATATGTGAGCATTATATTTTTTGCTGTGACACAGAAATCGGACAAAATGGCAATTTTGCAAGGTGACCTAAACACTGCTCATGAAAATCTGCTGCGGATAAGTGCAGACACCGGATCCACGGTGTCAGAGGCTTAACAGCCACGCTTATCTGCAGCCCCAGTGTATCCTGTTCCTGCCCAACCTCCTGTCTTTCCGCTTCACCCTCCCCCTGCTACGGTACAGAGTCGTCCACTGTTATTTCGTATCCTGTCCCGCGGACACCGCCTGCTTAAAGACAAGAGCAGACATTGTATGATCCTTCCCAATATCACTGGTGGCTGTAACAATATCAATGGAGTGCATCAAGGTGAGAATTTCCTGCTTCAATTTTTCAGCAGAAATCCCTCTTGAAGATGCCAGCATCCCGGCAAGCCAGTCGGCGGCCTCCTTGACTTCGGTTGCCAGTCTGGCCGGACTCATGACAAAGGTGGCGTAATTACTGCTCTCAATCATGGCTGTAAGTTCAGAACCCAGACTTGCTGCCATATCGACGGGCAGAGAGGTTGAAGACCGGTTGTTCCCGGAAACAAGTGCTTCCAGGCTCGATTTCCCATTTGCAAGGTAGAGCATGGTATCAGTCAGAACCAGGGCGGGCTGGGTGGCTTCACCGGGCAGCACGGACCAGTAATAAATTGTCTGTCCGTTAACCTGCTGGCTCTGCTCAGCTGCAAAACCGCGCTCACCTATTTTGCTCCGTACCCTGTCCAGAATCTGCAGGGCAACCTTGTGATCCCGTATCTGCAGAAAGAAAATAACCTTGGGTATGGGAAACAGACCGGTATTTACGATTTCATTCACCACCATGCCGGACTGTGGCCCAACCGCTCCAATAATATCCTCCAGAGACAGCCCCAGTTCCTGCTGCACTCTGGCATCCGCTTTTTTGTACTGTTCTTCATCGGTTGCGGACAGAAGCTTTTTGGCAAACTCCTTATCAAAGGTGGAAGCCCAGTAATAGAGAAGCGTGTCGGGAGTGAGCAGATCAAGTGAACTGTTTTCTGTGGAAACCGACTGGTACTGGAGTTTGATCAACTCATGTAAGGATGCAAAATCATATTCCATCCGGGTTGTAATGTGCAGATCTCCCTGTTGATCAACAATAACCGAGCCAAGCCCCTTGAAACCATGCAGAAAATCGGCCGCTTCCTGAGCCTGCTGTTCTTCAGAAGCAACAAGAAGGGTGCGGATCTGTGCAATATTGACATAGAGATGGGCATACTCCCGGCCTGCAGACGATCTGGACCAAAACGTTTTGGCATCAGTAAAAAAATCAGCCTCCTGCAACCCAGCACCTGCCTGTTTGCGTTTCACAGCTGCAACGATATTGGCCGGCGTGTAGGCAAAAACAAGTACTCCGCCATCTGCATAACCGTAAATGACCTCATTTTCATCGAGCTGGATACGGGTCAGGTTGAGTCCGTCCACAGTTTCCTGGCTGACACTCTTGCTCATCACCAGGCGGGCAAAACTCTCCATTGGTCCGGATACGGATGAAGTCCCGAAAACCAGCAGGGAATGCTGTACTTCCTGCTCAGGTTCTGTCCGCAAACGGGCTGCATCAGGGGAAAG
>CAZKBZ010000051.1:0-18508 GCA_964551175.1 uncultured Desulfobulbus sp. | reverse complement strand
GCATCCATGAGCTCAACAATCCGCCTCATCTCTGGTGCTGCCATCCCCCGGGCCGACAGGGCTCCGGTTCCCAGTCTGATTCCGCTCACCTTTCCGGGTTGTTCAGCATCTTTGGGGACCACATTCCTGTTCAGGACAATCCCCACCGATTCCAGACTGTTTTCCGCATCTTTCCCGGAAATCCCCTTGCCGGTCAAGTCAATCAGTACCTGGTGATTGTCGGTGCCCCCTGAAATAATGCGATATCCTTTTTCCATGAAGGCCCGGGCCATAATTTCAGCATTTTCCAAGGTCTTTTTCTGAATGGCAATAAATTCCGGTTCCATGGCAAGTTTAAAGATCAGGGCCTTGGCCGCAAGAAGGTTGACCGCCGTAGTTCCCTGGCATCCCGGAAAAACGGCTTTATCAATCCTGCTGCCATATTTTTCTCTGCACAGGATCACCCCTCCCCTGCCTCCCATCATGGTTTTATAACAGGTAAAGGTGACGAAATCACAATGGGGGACAGGACTCGGAATGACTTTTGCCGCCACAAGACCTGCCAGGTGGGCCATGTCTGCAAGAAAGCAGGCTGATACCTCTTTGGCAATAGCGGATATTTTTTCATAATCAATCAATCTCGGGTAAGAGCTGGCACCGGCGACAATCATTTTCGGTTTCAGCCTGTGCGCCATTTCCCGGATCTCATCATAGTCAATCAATTCAGTTTCAGGATTTACCTTATAATGAGAAAAATCAAAACACTTACTGGTAATGGATGCCTGGTGTCCGTGGGAGAGATGGCCGCCGTGGGGCAGACTCATGGAGAGTATCCTGTCCCCCACCTCCAGCACACTGAAGTAAACCGCCAGGTTGGCTGATGTTCCGCTGTGGGGCTGGACATTGATATACTCTGACTCAAAAAGGGCTTTTCCCCTCTCCATAGCCAGTGTTTCGACCTCGTCCACATTAATGCAGCCGGCATGGAACCGTTTACCCGGATACCCTTCTATTGTTTTGGTGTTGAACACCGATCCCATGATTTCCAGGATAGACTCTGGAGAATGGTTTTCAGCGGCAATAAGGTTCAATGTATTTTCAAGCCGCTCTTCTTCCTTGTCAACAAGCCGTGCCAGTTCGGGATCGTCGTTGTACAGGTGCTTTGAGTGCATTATGAACATTCTGTTTAAGTAATAACAGGTACCCATCAGTCAACTGTATGGTACAGGTTACCAGCAAATCGAATTGTCTGAAACAGTATATATCAAAAAGTAGAACAGGCGCAAACTGGTGGAGAAAGGCACCAATTACAAGCTTGGTGGTAGTGAAACCACAGAGTTGCACACCCTGTGAGTAGATTCATTCGATACCAGTTGGCAGGACAACCGTTGTCCGGACTCCCTGCAGGTCGGGCAGGTTTTCTATGGAGATTGTTCCCTGGTGGGATTCTATGATTTTACGGGTCAGCGGCAGGCCCATGCCGGCACCCGACATCTTGGTGGTAAAAAAAGGATCGAAAATATGATCGATATCCTGCGGATTGATACCATGACCATTGTCGCTGATCTCAATTTTTATACCGCTTTCATCAAAGGATGTGCGGATCTCAAGTTCACCTCCGTCATCAACAGCCTCCAGGCCATTGTTGATAAGTTGGATCAGGGCGATAAGCATGTTGTCATAGTTGACAAGAACCGGCGGCAGCTTTCTGTCATAATGTTGTTTAATGGTCACCCTGCGCTGCCTGCTCAAATCAGCCGTCTGCTTTAAAGCCTCATCAATCAGGGTATGAATATCGATTTCATGTTTCTGACCGCTGAAAAAACCATGCAGAGCGGCACTTTTTTTGACAGTGCTCTCAAGCCGTTCGGTTTCTTTTAAAATCACCTTGGCATATTCCTTCTTACGGTCATCATCGGGAAGTGCGTCAAGAATCCGCCTGACTAAACCGCCGATTGAGGCAACCGGGTTGCGGATTTCATGCTCAACTCCTTCTACCATTCTGCTCAAGGCCTTGTTACGCTCCTGGATAACGGTACGATGATGATCACGGACAAGTTTAAGCCTGGATTTGATGCGGGCGAGCAGTTCCCGAAAATCAAACGGCTTGGTGATGTAATCGTCTGCCCCGATATCCAACCCCTTGACCTTGTCGATAACCTCCTGTTTGGCAGTCAGCATCAGGACAGGTATATGCCTGGTGGAGTCATCTTTTTTCATGATCTCACAGGCTGTAAAACCGTCCATTACCGGCATCATGATGTCAAGAAGGATGAGATCCGGATGATTTTCCCGTGCCTGTTTGACAGCCTCTTCACCATTAAACGCCTTTAATGTTTTATAGCCTGCTTTACTCAAAACCTTGTCGAGCAGGGTGACGTTATCCAGGTTGTCATCAACAATCAGGATTGTTTCAGTCATGACTGATGCTCCTTGAGGACTGCAGCGATGGAATCCGGCAAGGTTCTGGCATTGATCGGCTTGGCTATATAGCCATTGCACCCGGCGTCCAGGCTTTTTTCCTCATCGCCGGCCATGGCATGTGCAGTCAGGGCAATGATGGGCAGGCCGGCAAACTCTTCCTGTTGGCGAATCCGGCGTGTCACCTCATAACCGTCCATGTCCGGCAGGTTGATATCCATCAGAACCAGGTCGGGATCCACGTCAGCAAGTTTGTTCAAGGCTTCCCTGCCGTCAACCACTCCGACAGCAGTATAGCCTCTGCCGGCAAGGATCTTGAGTGCCAGCCGGCGGTTGTCATCATTATCTTCAACAACCAGTATCACCGGTTGATTGTTGTCAGCCATCCTGACCTCGTGATTATGGCGCGTCCCCTTCACCCATTTCTAAAAAATGTCCTCTTGTCTCTTTATACTCTCTGTTCTTCTTCCACGGGAAGAAAAAAAGAAAAGGTGGACCCTTCACCGTAGCTGCTCTCCACCTCAATTATGCCGTTATGCATTTCGACCAGGCGCTTGGTAATGCTTAAACCCAGGCCGGTTCCGCCATACCTGCGGCTTGCAGAAGCATCAAGTTGAATAAATTCACCAAATAATCGTTCCTGATCCTCCGGTTTAATACCAATGCCGTTATCCCGGACAGAAACCCGAACATAGGACTTACCTGGATCAAGGCCGGGTGGCAGTTTTTTATTCCAGATCTCGACCTGCAGAGTTATCCGACCGCCATAATCAGTAAATTTAATGGCATTATTTAACAGATTGATCAGAATCTGACGCAACTTTTCACTGTCACCGATAACCCTGGGCAGAGTATCCGGCTTTTCCAGGGTAAACTGCTGGTTTTTGCTTTCAATAAGCGGCTCCAAGGTGGTGATGGTGTCATCAATGACCCTGTCCAGTGAAACCGGCTGCAACGTCAACGTCATCTTGCCGGACTCAATTTTGGAAAGATCCAGAATATCATTAATTAATGAGAGCAGGTTGTTGGCGTTGCGTTCTACGGTTTCCAGGCTTTTTCTCTGCTCTTCATTGATCTCGCCATCAACTTCATCTAACAGAAGCTGGGTAAACCCGATAATGGAATTCATCGGAGTGCGAAGTTCATGGGACATGTTGGCTAAAAATTCCGACTTAAGCCGATCAAGCTCTTTCAGCTCCCGGTTGGCCTCGGCCAGCTGGATTGTTTTCTGTTCCAGTTCAACGGTCCGCTCGGCAACCTTTGCCTCCAGCTCTTTGTTAAAACGGGCCAGCTGGTCGTAGAGTCGTGCGGTGGAGATGGCTACTCCGAGTTGCTGGGCAAGGGTTTTGAAAAGGTCGAGGAACTTGTCGGAAAAATACCCCTTTTCTTTCATTGATGAGGCGCTCAACACACCGATGATTTCCTTTTCAGAAAAAATAGGCGCCTGTACAAAGGATTTTATTCCCTGCTCTGTTATAAGATTGGTGGAAATCGGCTTGTTTATTTTTTCAGCATCAGGAACATGGATGACCCTGCCGGTCAGAAAACATTCCCCGGAATAACACTCCATGCTGGGTTTGCGTACTGCAGCATGAACAAATTCCGGTTTTAAGCCCCGCTGGGCCTTGATACGCATCATACCGTCCTGGTCCAGGAGCCGTACCGAACAGTTGTCAACGTTGAACTTGTCAACAAGAAGATCGAGAATAACGTCCATGACCTGTTGCAGATCAAGGGAAGAGGCGACCATGCGGCTTGCTTCATACAGCACGGACAACTCTTTGAGACGCTGCCGCAGCTCCTCCCGGCTGGCCTCCAGCGACAGAGAGATTTTACCGAAAATATCAAAAACATCTTCCATCTCCGAACCCAGGGCTTTCATATAGTTGTCGCAGATAATACGACTGGCTGAGGAGCCGACAGCCCCGGCGATACTTTTTTCAACCTCTGTGGCAAGCTGCATTCGCTGTTGATCAGTCATTTCAGCAAGCTTACCTGAAAAATCTTCTGTTCCAAAGAAATCAACCAGAACCTGCCTGGCCTTCTGTCTGCCGATAAAACGGGACATCATCTTTTCAAGCTCTGAAAGAGCAGGAAAATTTGCATACCGTTTTTCATGAATGAAACGGTCAATAGTAGGCTTGAAGACATCTACAAATTTTTCCGCCTGACGATGACCGATTTCATCCTGCGTGCTGATCAGTGAAACGACCAGATAGGCCATGATATTGCTGCTCAGCGACCAGAAAAGCGAATGCGAGTAAAAATCAAAGCCGGTGAGCCCGAACAGTTCAATCGGATTCAGCCACCAGATACCCGCAGGTCCGAGAGTTAAAATGGTATCAGGCAGCCAGCCCGAGTAGACAAAAGAGGGAATCATCAGGGTATAGAACCAGAAGAGAAAACCCAGCAGCAACCCTGCAATAGCTCCGTGACGGGTACCCTTTTTCCAGTAAAGGCCACCGATAAGGGCCGGTGCTGTCTGGATGGCAGCTGAAAAAGAAATCAAGCCCATGTTGACCAGCATGTAGGAATCACCGATCAGGTGAAAGAAGATATAACCGAGGAAAATGACCAGGAAGATACCGAACCGTTTCAGGTGAAGCAGCCAGAAGGAGAGGTCTGCTTTAATTTTAAAAAAGAGCAGCAGCGGCATGGCCAGATGATTGAGCAGCATGGTACTCAGGGTTACTGAAGAGACGACCACCATGCCGATGGCAGCCGACAGACCGCCGATGAAAACCAGGACCGAGAGAGTTTCCTGTGAATGCAGCAGGGGCAGAGTCAGAACATAGGTATCAGCGACCGAAGAGGGACCACCGATTTTCAGCAGACCGCCGAAAGATATCGGAACAACAAAGAGGTTGATAAGAAAGAGATAGAGCGGAAAAAGGTACATGGCCTTGTTGATATGGTCTTCACGCTGGTTTTCAATGACTGCGACATGAAACTGGCGTGGCAGACAGAGGATGGCTGCCATGGAAAGAATGATCAGGGTAAACCATGACTGGTAGCTGTTGGCCTGCGAGGTGTTGATCAACAGCAGTGACCTGTAGCTTTCATGATCAGATATCTGCTGAAGGATGTCCTTGAATCCATCGAAAATACCATAGGTTACAAAAAGGCCAACACTGAAAAAGGCAACCAGCTTGATAACCGACCCCAGAGCGACCACGGCAACCATACCCTCGTGTTTTTCCGATGCATCAAGGTAGCGGGCACCGAACAGGGCACCGAAAACCGACAGCACCAGAGATGCATAGAATGCCGTTTCAAAGTAGAAGGGATTATTCTGACTGGTATTGGCTGCCAGAGCCTGCAGGCCGGGGCGCAGCTCAGGATGAACAAGAATATCAAATGTGGTGGAGATAGATTTAAGCTGCAGGGCGATATAGGGCATGATGCCGATGATGGCTAATACCGTTACCAGTGCCCCAAGCTGGGAACATTTTCCGTACCTGGAACTGATAAAATCAGCAATGGAAGTAATGTTGTTCTCCCGGCTTATACGGATCATTTTACGCAGGATAAAGCCCCAGGAAAAAGCCGTCAGCGTGGGGCCAAGATAGATAGTGAAAAACTTGAAGCCGCTGTTGGCGACTTCACCGACGCTGCCGTAAAATGTCCAGGACGAACAGTATACGGCCAGGGTCAACGCGTAGATGTATGGGTTGGAGACAATGCTTCTGCCTTTCAGCCTGCGCAGATCAGCATAATAGGCAACTCCAAAAAGCAGGAGCAGATAGGCCAGGGCAATGGCGGCGATCAGTAGATAACGGGGCGTACAGTCGATCGTCTTTATCTCCTCTGTTTAGTTTCCGGTTGCTGCAGTCCAGTCTACAGAGTTTTGTTTTTATGCCGGCCACTGTCTACCGCAGGCGGGCTGCGATCAATCAGGCCGGCGTAGATAAAGATCACCACAATGGACAGAAACCAGCCGATCATCAGATACAGAAAAAAGGCCGGGTAACCAAAGATCAGAAAATCTTTGTTAAAGATATGAATTATCGGATAATTGATCAGGAAAAAGCCCAGGATGAAGATGATTACCCACCACTCTTTTTTATAGAGTATATTGCGGGTATTCTGCATCGTTGATTCCTTTTATACTTACGGGCGTAAGTTCATAAAAGCTATTTACACCATGGCTGATACCTGTAAAATAACCCTTTATCGGAAAAAAGCAACTTTCTGCAGAGAGTCTTGTTACATTTGATTATTGTTCAAGCACCGGCAAACAATGCCTCAGAGGTGCAAACACATTCATGATGCAATGGTTTCAAACACTTTCCCCTGTTCAGCAGGCTCTGCTGGCCACGGGATTTACCTGGTTTCTCACTGCACTGGGAGCGGGTCTGGTCTTTTTCTTTAAAACCATTAACCGCAAAGTCATGGACGCCATGCTCGGCTGTGCGGCCGGGGTCATGATCGCAGCCAGTTACTGGTCCCTGCTGGCGCCGGCCATTGCCATGGTTGAAGAACGCGGCGGGACAGTGTGGCTGCCGCCGCTCATTGGTTTTATAAGCGGAGGAGCCTTTCTCTGGATTGTTGATAAAATTCTGCCCCATCTCCATCCCGGGTTTCCGGTATCTGAAGCCGAGGGAATAAAAACCAGCTGGCAGCGCAGTGTGCTGCTGGTGTCAGCTATTACCCTGCATAATATTCCGGAAGGACTTGCAGTGGGCGTGGCCTTTGGCGCGGCAGCTGCCGGACATCCGGCAACCAGCCTGGGCATGGCCATTGCTTTGGCTCTGGGCATTGGTATTCAGAATTTTCCGGAAGGTGCTGCCGTCTCCGTTCCCCTGCGCAGGGAAGGGATGTCCAGATTGAAAAGCTTCTGGTATGGTCAGCTTTCCGGGGCGGTAGAACCCGTTGCCGGTGTAATTGGAGCCGTAGCAGTCATAACCATGCAGCCTTTGCTGCCCTATGCCCTTTCCTTTGCAGCCGGGGCAATGATTTACGTGGTCGCGGAAGAGTTGATCCCGGAATCGCAGGCGGAAAAACACTCGGATGTGGCCACCATCGGGTTGATGACCGGCTTTGCCATCATGATGACGCTGGACGTGGCCCTGGGTTGAAATAGATAGTGCCTGTCCATAAATGGTCTTTTCGCCCGATCTCTGTGTCATGCTCAAAAAATAATGCTGGGAATATCCGGCCTGCGCTTATTTTTTTCACATTCCTTGATCTCGAAAGAAAATCCTCATTTCTGGACAGACACTAAATAACTTGCTGCAGACAACAGAGAATTTGTAACAAGGGAGCTGCAACCTTTTAGGGTTGTCAGTTCCCTGATTCAACAAACCGGATTATCAACTTCCGGCTTTCCGGTTTTTTTTATTTGATCTCAAGGCAGCCTTAAACAAAAACTCATCTCTTAAAAACAATCTCTGGTTCATGCGGCAAGGCCCAGTGCAGTACGTTTACTTTTAATTCGCTCATCAATGAGATCCGCTGCCTTGAAGGGATCCGGCTCAACCAGGAAACAGGCTCCGATCAGGTCATCAAGACCGGAAAGCACCAGGTTGGTCACCAGTTCGGATCCTGTAATATTGGGCGGATGTCCCAGATGCGTGTATATACCTGAGGCAACAGCATAGGTGCCTATGGCTGCGGCTTTTTCCGAATACCATTCCGGCGAAGAGGCCGCCACCGGCAGATCGGAAATATCTACACCAAGTTCATTGGCAAGCAGTGCACAGAGCTGGAGTATGCGGGCATTATCAACGCAGCTGCCCATATGGACGACAGGGGGAATACCCAGTGCCCCGCAGATTTCCTGCAGGCCAGGCCCGGCCTGATCAATGGCCTCGGGCACAAGCAGACCAGCCTTGCCGGCTGCGGTTGTTACGCAACCGGTTACAATGACGAGGATATCCCTTTTTATCAGCTCTCTGGTCAGGTTGACATTGCAGTAATCGTGCTTGTACTTGGGATTATTGCAGCCGACTATACCGACAACACCCCTGATCTTACCGGCCTTGATGGCGTCGATCAACGGTGTCAACGAACCGCCAAGGGCTTCGAGAATGGCCTCGTTGGAAAAACCGGTAACAATATCAACCGGGCCCTGGGGAATCTCGACCCGGGACCTGTCACGAAGTTCATAGCGGTCAATGGCCATGCGAACGACCTTTCTGGCCTGCTCCATGCCGTTATCCATCTGAAATTTCACATGATCAGCTCCTGTGAAACGCGCCTTGTCCGCCGTTGTCACCATCCTGGTATGATAGCATGATCCAACCTGGACCAGGCTCGGCATGATGCACTGATAGTCCACGATAATAAGTTCAACAGCGCCGGTCACAATGGCCAGCTCGGTCATCAGATGATTTCCGGCCATGGGGATTCCGTTGCGCATCATCAGTTCATTGCCGGTACAGCAGAGTCCGGCAAGGTTGATTCCGGCGGCCCCTTTTTCTTTGGCCAGTTCAATCAGTTCCGGCTCATTGACCGCTTCCAGTATTTTTTCAGAAACGATGGGATTATGGCCGTGAACAAGGATATTCACCTCATCTTCCTTGAGTACGCCCAGGTTGACCTGGGCCTTTTTCGGGCTCGGGGTGCCGAACAGGATATCGGAAATTTCGGTCGCAATCATTGAACCTGCCCAGCCATCTGCCAGACAGGTCCGGGCTGCATGCAGCATGGTATTGGCCGCATCATTGTCGCAGCCCATGTGCGTACGATGCATCATCTCTGCAATTTCCCGATCCATACCACGGGGAGTGACGCCAAGATCCGCCCACAATTTCCTTCTTTTTTCCGGTACCCGGCCTATAAAAGAAAGCTCATTCTTTGTGGTGCCGTAGTTCTCAAAAAATTCAGCGGCCAGATCCTTTGCCACCTCAAGCAGTTCACGCCCCTCTGTGCTGATGCCTACCTCTTCGGCAATCCGCAGAAGCTTTGCTTCATCCTTTATTGAGTAATCATCTGTTTCCCCATGAGCCACCGCATGCAGGGCCTCGATGCAGTCACGGCCGTGATCCGAATGTCCCGCAGCACCGCCGGTTACGAACCGACCGAAGTTGCGGGCCACAATAACATCTGCATCTGCACCGCACACTCCCCGGGGTGCCTTTTTGCTTATCCGGCACGGGCCCATGGTGCATATCCGGCAGCAGACTCCGCTTTCACCAAATTTGCAGTGGGGAGACTGGTTCTGCAGCCGGTGCCAGGCAGTTTCAACTCCGTCCTGTTCAGCCTTGTGCAGCATCTGCTTTGCATCGTCCCAGATCGAGGACTCTTCAATGTTCAACTTTTTTTCCGTCATCACAACACCTCCTCTTGTTTTGCTTGACAATGAAACAGAGAACACGGATACGAACTATCCCGGGTAATCCGGAAAAGTGCAACACCAAGACGTATTAATCTATTATTCAAGTTTCGGAGTTTCTTTTTGTTACGCTAATTTAGCCGGTTACAGTATACATCCTGTCGCGGGTTTACAGTTTACAGTTTACAGTTGACGGTTGACGGTTAGCAACTGAAACAAAGAGAGGTATCTGTTATATCATTTTTGATATTGTATTAAAAATTACTTACTCATGTTCCAATGCCTTCAGCTTGTGATCACTGTAAACCGGCAACCGTAAACCGTAAACTGAAGAAACAAGTTTAATTCACTTTTAACTCTTCCTGATATATCAGCAGGTTGAACAAGTCAGAAACTTGAGTCTATTATTAACACCAATATTATACCGTGTAAGTCGTGGATGATGCGTCTCCTCCACTGCCGGTCCAGTCGGTATGAAAGAATTCTCCCCGGGGCCTGTCCAGACGTTCATAGGTATGGGCACCAAAGTAATCGCGCTGGGCCTGCAAAAGATTGGCAGGCAACCGCTCACTTCGATAGCCGTCAAAAAAACTCAGTCCCGATGAAACTGCGGGCATGGGTACACCATAGCGGGCCGCCAGAATCACTGTTCTGCGCCAGCCATCCAGGCTCGCCTGAACTGCATTGCGGAAAAATTCATCAAGCAACAGGTTCTCCAGATCCGGATTGCTGTCAAAAGCCTGTTTGATATTGTCCAGAAATGTACTTCGTATGATACAGCCGCCCCGCCACATGAGAGCAATGCCGCCATAATTCAGGTTCCAGTTGTACTGCCGTGCAGCCTGTTTCAGAAGCATGTAGCCCTGTGCATAGGATATAATCTTTGCCCCATACAAAGCATCATGTAAATGATTAATAGTTGAGTCTATCTCATTGTTAAATAAACTTTTTTTACTTTTTAATAAATCAGATGCTCTGACTCGTTCCTCTTTCATTGCCGACAGAAAACGGGCAAAAACAGCTTCCCCTATCAGCGTCAGGGGAACACCCATCTCAAATCCGCTGATTGCGGTCCACTTGCCTGTACCCTTCTGGCCGGCAGTATCAAGTATTTTATCGATCAGAGGGGTCCCGTCCTCATCTTTGAAACCAAGAATATCAGCCGTTATCTCAATCAGGTATGAATTCAGCACTCCTCTGTTCCACCGACTGAATACCTCCTGCATGGCGGCAGCATCCATATCCAATATCCGGCGCATGCAATCATAGACTTCACAGATCAACTGCATATCACCGTATTCAATACCGTTATGGACCATCTTCACGTAATGGCCTGCTCCACCCTCTCCCACCCAGTCACAACAGGGAATGTTATCGACCCGGGCAGCAATTTCCTGAAAGATCTCCCTGACATGGGGCCAGGCAGCAGGATTGCCGCCCGGCATTATGGAAGGACCCGTCCGTGCTCCTTCCTCACCACCGGATATGCCGGTGCCGATAAAGAGTATGCCTTTATCGGCCAGGGCACGGGTACGACGTTCACTGTCCGTATACAGTGAGTTGCCGCCATCAATAATAATATCGCCTTTATCCAGAAAAGGAACAAGCTGATCAATGAATGCATCCACCACTGACCCGGCCTTGACCATCAGCATCACCTTCCGCGGTCGTTTCAGGGTGCTGACCAGCTCCTCAATGGAATGGGTTCCGATGATTCCTGTTCCCCGGGCAGCACCAGCCAGAAAAGAGTCGACCTTGGAGGTGGTCCTGTTAAAAACAGAAACAGTGAAGCCGTGATCATTGATATTTAACACAAGATTCTGTCCCATAACCGCAAGACCGATCATTCCGATATCCGCTGCTGCCATGCTCTGTTCTCCTCTGCCCTGAAAATTCTGATTCCGTAAGGATAAACAATGCACAATAAACCATCTTATTAAATTTGTGCATATATTACACAATTCATAACTGCCCTGTTTTTTTCACCTCAGGGTCAACCTTCGGCGTATGTGGACGCTCACGGATTCAGGAACAAATAAAGGGTGCCTAAAATACACCACTATAAATTGTCGGCGGTTACACCATTATTTGCAATTCTTTTTTGGGAAAAAATATGCGAAAACAGCCTTTCAGAAAAAATCCGGGAATTCCAGATAACGAGAGAGGAAACAGCAATCCCGGACAATTCAGAATTGTCCGGGATACAGCAGGTTATTTCAGGATGGAATTATCCACGCATTTTACATCCAGGTCCTTTGCCATGAAAACCATGGTTATGACCAAAACCATATCCGATATCAATACCGGCCTCCTGCGCCTTGATCCTCATCTGACTGCGCAGGTCAAACAGCTCCCTGGCCAGCTGTGCCGCCTGTTCAGGATCAGGATTTGTCGAGCGCATAACAGCCATTTTTGCCGCACGCTTTGCTGCCATTTCTTTTCGCAGTTCACTGGTTGCAGCAAAAAAAACATCATATTTTGCTTTTGTCTCCGCATCCATGGCCTGGTAACGTGAACCCATGGTCCCCATCATGGCCTGCCCATTGCCATGATGGCCTTTACCCATGGACTGTCTGTTGCCCTGGCCCTGCTGCATACCTTTGCCGGATCCATGGCGGCCTTTGCCCATGAACTGCCTGTTTCCGTACTTTTGCTGCCTGGCCGACAGTTCCTCAGCAGTAATTTTACCGTCGCCATCAGTGTCTATCCTGGCAAAGGCTGGGGCATTTGCCATATTTTTTCCCCGGCGTCCATCAGCCTTGACAGCTGCCTGACGCTTTTCGCGCATCGTGTTGAATTCCTGCTCATCAATGGTTCCGTTGCCGTCTGCATCCCAGCTCGAAAAGGGAACCGGTCCCCGGGTGGGCAGATCTTCTGCAATGGCCAGGCCGGTTGTCAGACTGAATGCTCCAACAATGAGTACTGCAGTTAATGTTTTTTTCATCTTCATGGTTCTACCTCCAATGAGTTGATTTGTTTGTCATTTTGACATTCGACTGTAGGCTACCTTGTAACTTTGATTTCTTATAAAGCAACAGACATGCCAACCATGATGATTATTAACAAATCGTTAAATATCGAGGGGTTATATATTTTATCAACCGTTGAAGGCAAACTGAACTCAGAAAAATTCGACAATCTTGTCGAATCCTATCAGGAATTGTCGAATCACTGGACAATTGACAGCCCGGGATGGAGATGAGATACCGTCCTTCGCATTTGCCAATTGTTTTTTCCTGTGTGAACCTTATATTAATAGAGAAGCATCAAGAAGAAATCCAGTTTGATATTCCCCTTAGAGGATCATGCATGAAAAAAACCAATTTCAACATCGGTAATGGCAAAAAGCCCGAAATTGAACTCAACAAAACTACCAGTGAGAAATTCTGGCAAAGTCCGAACTTTACCTTCTGGCTCTACGTTATTTTTATTCTGATCTCGTTTCAGTTTTTTCAGAGCTATCAGCAGGCCAGGCAGCAGGAAATTCCCTACAGCGAATTCCTTACCCATGTTCAGAACCAGGAAGTTGCTGAAGCCGTGGTCACCGACAGAGTCATAACCGGAACACTGACCCTTACTGATGAAAAAACCGGGCAGCCACGTCGTTTCATTACCGTGCCGCTGATGTGGAACAATGACCTGGCCCTGACCCTGGAAAAACACGGGGTCAAGTATACCGTTCGCCAGAATACCAACTGGCTGGGTAAGTTTCTGGTCAACTGGGTCCTCCCCTTTGGCTTGCTCTTTCTCTTCTGGGGATGGATGGCAAGACGCATGGGAACCATGGGCCAGGGAATGCTCAATATCGGCAACAAGATCCATATTCATCCCACCAACCTGCCCAAGGTTACCTTTGATGATGTGGCCGGAGCTGAAGAGGCCAAGCAGGAACTGAAAGAAAGTGTTGATTTCCTCAAAGATCCGACCCAGATCCAGGAACTGGGCGGCAGGATGCCCAAAGGGGTCTTGATGGTCGGTCCTCCCGGTACCGGCAAGACCCTACTGGCTCGGGCAGTGGCCGGTGAATCGGATGTACCGTTCTTTTCCATCAGCGGTTCTGAATTTATTGAAATGTTTGTCGGTGTAGGTGCGGCCAGAGTACGGGAACTCTTTGAACAGGCTCGCAAGAAAGCGCCCTGTATTATCTTTATCGATGAGCTGGATGCCATCGGCCGTTCCCGTGGTATCGGACCGGCCATGGGCGGGCATGATGAACGGGAACAGACACTTAACCAGATCCTCACCGAGATGGACGGCTTTGATCCGTCCACCGGAGTGGTGGTAATGGCGGCCACTAATCGACCGGAAATTCTGGACAAGGCTTTGTTGCGGGCCGGTCGTTTTGATCGGCAGATCCTGGTGGACAAGCCGGATCTGAAGGATCGGGAAGCAATCCTGAAACTCCATGCCGGAAAACTGGAGATGAGCAGTGATGTGGATCTGGCTGTTGTTGCCCAGCGCACTCCCGGTTTTACCGGGGCAGACCTTGAGAATATCTGCAACGAGGCTGCAATCCAGGCCCTGCGCCGCAAGGGCAAGGCTGTTACCATGAAGGACTTTGAGGCTGCAATTGACAGGATCATTGCCGGACCGGAGAAGAAACACCGGGCCCTGAGCCCTGATGAAAAACATCGTGTCGCCTTTCATGAATCCGGTCATGCCCTGCTGGCTGAAACCGTCCCCACCGGTGAACCGGTGCATAAGGTATCAATTATTCCACGCGGTATCGCAGCCCTGGGATTTACCCTGCAGCTGCCGGTGGAGGAAAAATTTCTTTCCACAGAGGATGAACTCAAGGATCAGATTGCCATTCTTCTCGGCGGCCGGGTTGCCGAGGAAATCGTGCTCGGAGACATTTCCAGCGGGGCGGCCAATGACCTGGAACGTGCATCGGAGATCGCCCGTTCAATGATCACTCGATTGGGCATGAGCAAAAAATTAGGACCGCTTACCTATGGCAAGCACCAGGAACTGCAATATCTAGGTATCCAGGGGCAGGAAGAAAAAAATTTTAGTGAGGCCACTTCTCAGATAATCGATGAGGAGACCCGGCAGATTGTGGAAGAGCAGCATCAGCGGGCAATTGACATCCTGACTGAAAAACGGGAAATACTTGATGGACTGGCCGCTCTGCTTGAAGAAAAAGAGGTGATCAGCGGCGAAGAGGTGAAAAAGTTGATCAAGAAATTTGAGTCAGCAGATGAACATGCTGAAGGAGGGACATGATGACTGAAACAGGCAAAGTGGTTGTGCCGGTGGATTTTTCCAGCAACACGGATAAGGTGGTTGACTACGGTGTATCGATTGCCGATAAACTCGGTGCCCAGGTACTGTTTTTCCATGTGGTCAACAATTTCCAGGGGTATGACATGATGCTGATGCACCCGTCTTTTCTGGGGATGACCAAAGATCTTGAGCAAAAAGCCGAGGAACGTATGGCTGCCCTTGTAAAAGAACATGAGCAACGTGAAGGGGGAGCCACCGGCAATGTGGTGGTGGGTGATGCTGCAGATGAAATTATCAGCTATGCCAAACTGGAAAAGGCGGATATGATCATCATCGGTACTCACGGGGTCAAGGGAATTGAAAAAATTCTCCTTGGATCCACTGCCGACCGGGTGGTCAAAAAGGCACCCTGCCCGGTCCTGGTTTTTAATCCTTTTGTCTGATTAATCCCATTTTTACTCCCCTGCAGGGTGCCTTGAAAAATTAGAATTTTCGTTCGAGATCAAGGAACAGGGAAATTAGAAAGCCCAGCATATTAGTCATATGTGAGCATTTTTTATTTTCCTGTGACACAGAGATCGGACGAAAAGGCAATTTTTCAAGGTAGCCTGTAATCCCTGTCTGCAAAGAGGCCGACAACATCAGCAGGCAGAGTACATCTATGTCAACTACGAACCAGGAACTGCAACTTGCCGGCGATTTTGTCCGGTATACCGGATGCAACATCTTCCTGACCGGCAAGGCAGGAACCGGCAAAACGACTTTTCTCCACAATCTGCAGAAAAACTCCGTAAAACGGATGATAATCACCGCACCAACCGGTGTGGCAGCGATGAATGCAGGCGGGGTCACCCTTCATTCCTTTTTTCAGCTTCCCTTTGGCCCTTTTCTACCCGGCAGCGAATCACATGGACATAACAGGCAGCGCCAGTTCAGATTCAGTAAAGAAAAAAAGCGCATAATTCAAAGCCTGGACCTGCTGGTCATTGACGAAATCAGCATGGTACGGGCTGACCTGCTTGATGCTGTGGATGCGGTCTTGCGCCGTCATCGTCGCAGCAGCCTCCCTTTTGGCGGGGTACAGCTGCTCATGATCGGTGACCTGTACCAACTCTCGCCAGTGGCCAGGCATGATGAATGGATGCTGTTGCAGCAGTATTATGACTCTGTCTATTTTTTCAGCAGTAAAGCCCTTGCCGCCACAGAACTTGTTACCATTGAGCTGCAACATATTTATCGTCAGTCAGATACAGAATTTATCAAAATCCTTAACCGGATTCGCGAAAACCGGCTTGACCAGACCACCCTGACAAAACTCAACAGACGATATATTGAAAATTTCATGCCAACCGACGATCAGGGGTATATTACCCTGACCACCCACAACCGCAGTGCCCGGTCCATCAATGAAACCCGGCTGCAGGGACTGGACCGGAAAGAGTACCGTTTCAGAGCAGACATTTCCGGAGAATTTGCAGAACACAGCTACCCTGCTCCGGCCACTCTTCGGCTTAAGGAGGGGGCACAGGTGATGTTCATCCGCAATGATCCTTCTCCGGATAAACGGTATTACAACGGAAAGATCGGTACCGTCAGCAGAATTGCAGACAACACAATCATCGTTACCTGCCCGGGTGACGACGAGGAAATCGTGGTCGAACCGGTGAGCTGGCAAAACATCAAATACACGCTTAATGAAGAAAACAAGGAAATCCAGGAAGACATCATAGGCGAATTTGAACAATATCCCCTCAAACTTGCCTGGGCTATTACCATTCACAAGAGCCAGGGCCTGACCTTTGACAAAGCCATCATTGATGCGGAATCAGCCTTTACCCATGGCCAGGTTTACGTGGCATTAAGCCGCTGCAAAACTTTCGAAGGCATGGTACTCCGTTCTCCTGTTTCATCCCTGGGAGCACAGACCGATCAGGCTGTAATGGACTTTGACGACCAGGCCCGGCAGAATCCACCATCGGAAACCAGGCTGGAAGGGGCTAAAATACGTTATCAGCAGCAACTGATCCTGGAATGCTTTGATTTCGGCCTGCTGCGCAATCGGATGAACTATCTTGCCGGACTTCTGCAGGGCAACTCCAGAATCGTGCAGGTGTCGGGCATTGGTGATATCGGCCGATGGAAACAGATGGCTGCGGAAAACATTTTTTCTGTCAGTGAGAATTTCCGGCAACAGTTAAAAACGATTTTTACCCAGGGTAATCTTCCTGAGTCAGACCCGGTTATTCAGGAACGAATCAACAAGGCTTCACAATGGTTCCAGGAAAAATTCAGGTTGATTTTCGGCGAGTCAGTTCAGAAGCTTCATATCGAAACAGACAATAAAGAGCTGCGCAAAAAAATCAACAGGGCCCTTAATAACCTTAAGGAGGAAATTGTTATTAAGGAAGCTGGTATCCGGTCTTGTCAGCATGGTTTTTCTGCAACTGACTACCTGCGAGCTGTTTCTGGAGCTGCAGTAGATTTTCAGCCCGAAAAAACAAGGAAATCCCAGCCGCCCTCGTATTCAGAAGCCGACATTGACCATCCTGAGCTGTTTCAAATCCTGAAAAAATGGCGTTCCAGCAAAGCCGAAGAACTGGGAATCGCTCATTTCCAGATATTACATCAGCGGGTGTTGATTCAGATAGTGGTTTTCCTGCCGGACAATCTTGCTGATTTAAAAAACATTAAAGGAGTCGGTAAAAAAACCATTGAGAAATATGGGGAAGATCTTGTGCGACTGGTTTCCAACTATCGCAAAAAGCATGGCATAGAAAAGGTGAACCTGCCGGAACCGGAAAAAGTTGCAGAAGAAAACCGTTCAAAAAAATCCGCTGCCAGGCCTGCCAACACCAGACAAATCAGTTTTGACCTGTTCAACGATGGGCTGGATATTGCTCAAATTGCAGAAAAAAGAGGGCTGGTGCAGTCGACCATTGAAGGGCATCTTTGTTTTTTTGTTGAAAAAGGCACACTGGATATCAACAAACTGCTTTCAGCCGAAAAACAGCAGGCCATTGAAACTCAACTTGCCGCAATAGAGAATTTTTCGCTCAGTCAGGTAAAAAAAGAACTGGGTGATGACTACTCCTATGGTGAAATCAAATTACTGCTGGCCCACCGTAAATACGTATCAACTCAATAAACTGTGCAACAAAATGTCATGGGTGTCCTTTAATTTTACAGAGAGGTATTTTATGCAAACGGTTAAAATTATTTTGGCGACACTGTTACTGCCGTCCTTCTTCTGTTTATTGTCCATCCTGCCGGTGCGGGCCGACAACGGTCCCTGTCAGGGGATAATCAGTGTCTACTGTACCCGCTGTCATACCACCGAGCGCATCTGTGACACACTGGGCAGCGATGAAGCGGCCTGGAAAGCATTAATCAGGGAAATGGCTGAATACGACGGTGATCTGGATCAGGAGACCCAGGATCAGGTGCTTAACTGTGTGGTTGGCATGAAAAAGGGTGACCCTGCTGTCTGCAACAAATAAAGGGTACCTTGAAAAACTGCCTCAATAAAATAAGGAGGACGATAATATGTAGTCCGGGACGACTTACCTCTCAATTTCTATCATAAAAAACAAGAAGATGAGAGCGTTT